>CAZQES010000207.1:0-5401 GCA_964591425.1 uncultured Anaerolinea sp. | reverse complement strand
TGTTTCTTGGTGGTCTCGATACGGGCGAGAAGAACGCTCGCCCTACTCGACCACCGTTACTTTTAGAAAAGGAACAGTATGCCAAGCCAACTTTACACCGAAAACTTCCCCCACATGACCCCCGCGTGGACGCGCATCTTCAACTTCGTCGCTAACCGCGCGGAAGGTTCTTACATCTACACCGACGACGGTCGCAAACTGCTTGACTTTACCTGCGGCATCGGCGTGACGAACACGGGTCATTGCCACCCCAAAGTCGTGGAAGCGATTCGCGAGCAGGCGGGCAGTTTTATCCACGCGCAGGCGAACCTTGTTATCCATAAACCGATGTTGCAGTTGATCGAAGAACTGCGAAAGATCGCACCGCCTTCGATCGATTCATTTTTCTTTGCCAACTCAGGCGCGGAGGCGTTGGAGAATGCGGTCAAGATCGCCAAAGTCGCCACAGGTAGACCAAATGTGATCGTGTTCAACGGCTCGTTCCACGGGCGGACTCACGCGGCAATGGCATTAACCACCTCTAAGACGATTTACCGCGCGGGTTTTGCACCGTTGATGGCGGGCGTGTACGTCGCGCCGTTTCCGTATGCGTATGCTCTGGGCATGACCGAAGAGCAAGCCAGTCAATTTTGCTTGGAACAACTTGAATACTTGCTCGCCTCACAGACCGCACCAAAGGAGACTGCCGCGATTCTGATCGAATCCGTTTTGGGCGAGGGCGGATATGTTGTCCCGCCCGCGTCGTTCATGAAGGGCTTGCGCGAGATTTGCGATAAACACGGCATTATGCTCATCTTCGACGAAGTCCAATCGGGGTTTGGCAGAACAGGCAAGTGGTTCGCGCTTGAGCATTTCGGCGTCGTGCCAGACATCATCACCGCCGCCAAAGGGATCGCCTCCGGTATGCCTCTTTCAGGTGTGTTCACCCGAACTGACATTATGAAGAAACTCGATACTGGCTCCATCGGTGGGACGTATGGCGGAAATGCAATCGCGTGCGCGGCAGGAGTTGCCACAATCCGCGCGATGCGTGATGAAAAGATGCTGGAGAATGCCGCAGACAAAGGTATTCAACTAATGACAGGTTTGCGAAAGTTGCAGGAAGAATATCCACAAATTGGTGATGTGCGCGGCAAAGGATTGATGATCGGCACAGAATTTACCGCGAACGGCAACCGCGCTAAAGAAAAACAAATGGTTAAGGATGTTATCCACGCCGCGGAAGAAAAAGGCATGTTACTCCTCTCGTGCGGGACATACGATAACACTGTCCGCTGGATTCCACCGTTAAACGTGACGAGCGAGCAGGTCAATGATGGGTTGAAGATTTTTGGTGATGCGTTGAAGGTAGCGATTAAGTAAACACGGAAACACGTACACGGGTGAATACGTGATGTGCGCAACTTGTGTACGTGTCTACTTGTATACCTGTGTACTTCTATGACCGAACTCAACCGTTCCCGCCTTGCTCAACTTCTCCAACAAGAAGAATCCCTCTTCCACAAAACCCATCCCAAATCTCACGAACTCTACCAACGCGCCCGCAAGTCATTGCATGGCGGCGTGCCGATGTTGTGGATGATTCGCTGGGCGGGGTCGTTTCCTGTCTTTGTCAAATCAGCCAAGGGTGCGCGCTTCACCGATGTGGACGGCAACGAGTACATTGATTTTTGTCTCGGCGACACGGGCGCGATGACGGGTCACTCGCCAACTGCAACGGTGAACGCCATCAACGAGCAAATTCAAAAAGGCATCACGCTCATGCTTCCGTATGAAGATGTGATCTGGGTCGGCGAAGAACTGCAACGCCGCTTCGGTCTGCCGTATTGGCAATTCGCCCTCACCGCCACCGACGCGAATCGCTTCGCGCTCCGAATGGCGCGCCTCATCACAGATCGCCCCAAAGTGCTCGTTTTCAATTATTGCTATCACGGCTCGGTGGATGAAACCTTCATCACGCTCGACGAAGAAGGCACGCCTATCTCCCGCCCGAACAACCTGGGCTCGCAAGTTGACCCACGCCTCACCACGAAGGTCATCGAGTTCAACGACATCGCCGCCCTCGAAACCGCCCTCTCCGCCCGCGATGTTGCCGCGGTTCTCGCCGAGCCTGCGATGACCAATATCGGCATCATCCATCCCGACGCGGGTTATCATGACGCGCTTCGTGAGATCACGCGCAAATATGGGACGTATCTCATCATTGACGAGACTCACACCATCTGCACGGGTCCCGGTGGATACACCGCGTCATTCGAACTTCAACCTGATTTCCTCACCATCGGCAAGCCGCTCGCTGGAGGAGTGCCCGCCGCAGTCTATGGTTTCACAGAAGAAGTGAGCCAGCAATTCTCCTCGCGCCTCCACGTGGACGATGCAGACGTCGGCGGCATCGGCGGGACACTGGCTGGCAACGCTCTCTCTATCGCCGCGATGAAAGCAACCCTGCAACACGTCTTGACCGATGAGTTCTATTCCAAAGCAATTGCACTGCAAGAGAAATTTACCGAGGGCGTTGAGTCGGTCATCAAAGAATTCAACCTGCCGTGGATCGTCAAACGACTTGGTAATCGCTCAGAATATTGGTTTCACCCGACTCCGCCGCGCAATGGGGGAGAGGCACACGCCGCCGTTGACCCCGAACTCGACCGCTACATGCATCTCTTCGCCCTCAATCGCGGAATCTTGCTCACTCCGTTTCATAATATGGCATTGATCTCGCCAGAGACAACCCAAGCGGATGTGGATACCCATACGAGGGTTTTTCAAGAAGCGGTGCAAAGTCTGTTTCCGTGATGTATAATGTGATGTATAACTGTAGGAGCACCTCATGAAACAGATGATTCGCAAGCAAATCTATATCCAAAAGAGCCAGGAAGAAAGGCTGAAAAAGGTTGCCGAAGCGCGAGGGGTCAGCGAAGCGGAGATTATCCGACGCGCCCTGGAAACCGAGTTGAAACGGGCTGGTTACCGACTTGCCTATGATAACGAAGCATGGAAACGTCTTCGTGCGGCGATGTTGGAAATGGATAAACTTCCTCCTGTGCCCCAGAAAAAACGAGATTGGAAACGGGAAGAATTGTATGAAGATCGAATGAAGCGTTATGACCGGAATTCTAGTTGACACAAATGTGCTCGTTTACGCATTCGATCTTGCAGAAGCTGAAAAGCGTGCTCGTGCCATAACGCTTCTGGATGAATTGCGAGAAAATGCTTTAGGCTGTATCAGTATTCAATGCCTTTCAGAGTTCTTTAACGCAGTCACTCGCGGAAAACCCCCAAAGCTGGCTATCGAAAAAGCATTGCAATACACGCAAGATTATGTTCTTGCCTTTCCAACGTACCTGTTGACGCCGTCCATCGTGCTCCTGGCGGCGCGTGGCGTACGCGACCACTCCTTGTCGTTCTATGACGCTCAAATATGGGCGTGCGCTCTGAGCAACGATGTGCCAGTGATCTTCAGCGAAGACTTTCAAGACGGTCAAGTACTCGACGGCATTACTTTTGTAAACCCGTTTACTCAAAACTTTGAATTGGAAAAATGGATATGAGTGAATATAAATCCCAAATCTGGCGCGTGAACGTGCGCGAGCAAACCCTCAAACTCGAACCCGTGCCCGACTCGTGGAAGCGACTTGGCGGGCGCGGATTGTCCGCGCGCATTTTGCTCGATGAAGTGGACGCGAAGTGCGATCCGCTTGGCGCAGGGAACAAGCTCATCTTTGCGCCGGGATTATTGGTCGGGCACATGCTGTCCTCAACGGATCGGATTTCCGTTGGGGGAAAATCCCCATTGACGGGCGGCATCAAAGAATCCAACGCGGGCGGGCGGACCGGTTTGCACATGGCAATGATGGGCATGCACGCGCTGATCATCGAAGATCAGCCGCAGGCAGAGGGTTTCTGGGTTTTGCATCTTTCGCTCGACGGCGCAAAGTGGGAACGCGCCGATGATTTGGCAGGCTTGGGCGTGTACGAGGTCGCACCGAAGTTGCTCCAAAAGTATGGTGATAAAGTTGCGATCTCGCTGATCGGTCCCGGCGGGGAGATGCTGTTGAAATCGGCTGGCATCCAGAACATTGACAAAGATCGCGTCCCGGCGCGCATCAACGCCCGCGGCGGACTCGGCGCAGTGATGGGCTCGAAGGGACTCAAAGCCATCGTGTTCGATAATGCCGGTGGGCAGAAGCCACCCCTTGCGAATCCTGAAGCGTTCAAAATCGCATCTAAAGATTACACCAAAGCAGTGCTTGAACATCCGCAGTCCATCACGTACCGAGATTACAGCACGGCGGCGATCGCGGCTATGTGCCAGAGTTTCGCAGCGTTGACGGTGAAAAATTTCTCGCGCGGCACCTTCGACAAAGTGGATCAGGTGGATGGCGACGCGTTGCGCGACTTCACGTTGAAGCGCGGCAAACCATCAGACCCTTCACATGCCTGTATGGCGGGGTGTACGATCAAATGCTCGAACATCTTCGGCGGTGAGGATGGCAAGATCATCGTTTCGCCGATCGAATACGAAACTATCGGATTGATGGGAATCAATTTGGAGATCGACTCGCTTGATTCGATCGGACGGCTCAATTGGCAGGTCAACGATTTGGGGCTTGACTCGATTGAAGTCGGCGGCGCACTCGGCGTTGCGGCAGAGGCGGGTTTGATGCGCTGGGGGAGCGAAGAGGACGCGCTGAAATTGATCGACGAAATCCGTCGAGACACCGAATTGGGACGTGTGCTCGGCAACGGCGCGGTCAGCACTGGCAAAAAATACAACATCGAGCGTGTACCCGCTGTGAAAGGGCAAGCCATGTCTGGTTATGAACCGCGCTCGATCAAAGGCACGGGAGTGACGTACGCGACCACCCCACAAGGCGCCGATCACACGGCGGGACTCACCATCCGTCAGAAGATCAACCACCTCGATCCGACAATTCAAAAACAAGCGTCGCTCACGCCGCAGTTGAACATGGCTGGGTACGATACGTTAGGCGCGTGTATCTTTGCCGGCTTTGGTTACGCCGCCACCCCAGACTTTGTCATCAAACGGTTGCTTGAAGCGCGATATGGATGGAATGATGTTTCGGATAATATTTTGCAGGAACTTGGCAAGCAAACGATCAAAATGGAACGCGAATTCAATCGTCGTGCGGGATTTACCAGGGAAGATGACCGCCTGCCAAAGTGGATGACGGAAGAACCGATTCCTGAAAACGGCGCGGTTTTCGACGTGAGCGAAGAAGACCTTGATACGATTTTTGATGGGATTGAATGAATCAAGACGTCCGAATTCTTGAAGAACTCGGACGTCTTCACGGCTGAGCCACCGACGAGATTCGAACTCGTGACCTGACGATTACGAATCGTCTGCTCTACCAGCTGAGCCACGGTGGCTAGTCAA
>CAZQES010000206.1:0-5403 GCA_964591425.1 uncultured Anaerolinea sp. | reverse complement strand
TCTTTGTGCTCGCCTGCTCCATCAACTTCCTTTGGTAGGTCGCAACTTGGGTTAAATAATTCCTGTCATGTCATTCTGAGCGAAGCGAAGAATCTCTACGACAATCGTAGAGACCCTTCGCCTGCGGCTCAGGGTGACACGTTCGTGTCATTTCTGCACCAATCCGTTTCGATTGAACAACACAACTGAAACCGCGAACAATCCTGCGCCCATGATGAGCAATGCAAGGATGGGTTCTGTTAAATTCTGCAAGGTTCCACCCAGCGCGAGCGTGGTGAAACCGTCCAAGCCCCACGCGTTGGGCGTGATCTTGCTGAGGGTTTGCATGAACGGAGGAAATTGTTCAAGGTTGATGAAACTCCCGCCGAGGATGCCGAAGATGAGCATCACTGCCGAGCCTGTACTACCCACTTGTGCAGGCGAACGTGCCAGCGCGGTGATCAACATCCCCCAGCCTGTCGCGCCGAAGACCGCCGCGAGGATCAACGTCACAACTCCAAGCGCATCGCCCCATCGCACTTGAAAGAACAGCGTAGAGGCAAGAATCAAGATGCCAACTTGTGCGACGCCCATGAAAAAGATTCCCAAAACTTTGCCACCCAGCACTTGTACATTGCTTGTGGGTGAGATCAACAAACGAGGCAGGGTCCCACCGGAGCGCTCGGCAAGGATGGATCGTCCGCCGTACGAAACGGTGTACATCAGGAACATCAATGCCATGCCGGGCGCGAAATAAGCAAGCAGGTCGAACTCAACGGCTTGTGAGCCTTCGATATTCGTCTTGAGCGTGATGGCTGTTGATTCCGTTTGCTCTACATTTTCGAACAATGCCTGTACTTCGGTTTCCATGTTCTGCGGATTCAACAATCCACTTTGCATCAACCCCACAATGGAAGTCATGCCGCTCGTGCGCCCCTCTTCGACACGGGACATGAATTCATCCACGATGGCTTTGATGATTCCCGCGCCTGTGGGTCGCGAGGGATTTGTGTACACTTCAATTTGAACAGGAACAGGCTGAACGGAATTCGAGTCGAAGATCGTCCCTTCAACGGGGATGATACTTTCGGTGAATCCTTTGGGGATGATGATCGCGGCTGAGGCTTGGTCATCGTCAATCAATTGGCGAGCCGCCTCGGGGTCGGATGAAGCGGTTGGTTCCACCAATTCAGCCAGATCCTCCGAGTGGAATAAATCTTCGAGCGCGTTCCCCAAATCCTGTTGATCCAAGTTGACGATGACAACGGGAATATCGGAAAGTCCCGTGGAACCGCCGCTGAAGCGACCCGTGACGAATCCCATGCCGATGGTGAGCAGGAACGGTGCGAGGAGCATAAACGTGAGCGCGGCGCGGTCGCGGAACATGAGGGTGAGGTCTTTGAAGCCGATGAGGAGGAGTTTTTTCATAATATTTCCTACATGTCATTGCGAGCGCAAGTTGCGAAGCAATCTTCTGTTAATAAGGAGATTGCTTCGTCGCAAAGAGCAAGAGCGCTCCTCGCAATGACATTAGTCGCGTAGCGCCCTGCCCGTGAGATGCAAAAACACCGCTTCGAGATTTGGCTCGCGGATATCCATCGAGCGGATTCTGATGCCGCGTTCGTTGGCTTTGCTCACCACCGCCGCGATCACATCTTTCGCATCGTGGGTGATAACGCTTACAACGTTATCCGTCACATCCGCTTTTTGCACGCCTTCAACGCCGCTCACTGCTTTAGCAAGCGCATCGGGGGTCTTCGTTTTCGCCAATGTGCAAAATGAGCGTTTCAGTCTGCCCAACCTGTTTGGTGAGTTCATCCTGCGTGCCAAGCGCGATGAGTTCGCCGTGATCAATGATGCCAACGCGGTCAGAAAGTTCCTGTGCCTCTTCCATGTAATGCGTTGTGTACAAAACGGTCATGCCATGTTTGTTCAAATCTTTGACCGTATCAAGAATCGCGCGGCGTGATTGCGGATCAATGCCGACGGTAGGTTCATCCATGAAAAGCAGACGCGGCTTGTGAAGCAGACCCACGCCGATGTTGACACGGCGCTTCATTCCGCCTGAGTAGGTCTTGACTGTGTTTTTGGCTTTATCGGTCAAACCGATTTGCTCCAACACCTCATCCACGCGGCTGTTGAGGGATTTGCCACCGAGTCCATACATCTGCCCCCAAAAGATGAGATTCTCTTTTGCAGTGAGGTCTTCGTAAAGAGCCAAGTCTTGCGGCACGACTCCGATCACGCGCTTGACCGCCATCGGGTCTTTGGTGATGGAGTGCCCGCCGATGGTTGCATCGCCTGAGGTGGGAGTGTATAAAGTGGAAAGCATCGAGATGGTCGTGGTCTTGCCCGCGCCGTTTGGACCAAGCAGGCTGAATATTTCTCCTTCTTTGATATCGAAGGAAATACCTTTGACGGCAGTGAAATCGTCGTAATTTTTAACCAGATTTTGTGCTTCGAGAATGTTGGGCATGTACTTCTCCTCTTGGATTTGCGCTATGGATGTCTACGTGGAAATGGGGGATGAGTTTCAGGAGGTAAAACTGTCTTTCTGATGAGGAACTTGCCTTACACAGATTTCCCCATCATCCTCGTGCGCTTGTTTGCCCCGTTCGAGTCTTTCAGTATCTGATTCTGTCAACCAAGAATTTTTTGATGGTTTCATAATTGAGCATATACTTTGGCGGACGTGGTTTTCCATTGCTGTTGCGTCCTTGATGATGAATTTCAAGAAACGGGATGTTTCTGGGTGTCACTACAAGAAACAAAATTTCCTTTAATTCCGCACTTGTCTTTCGGTACCTTGAGACGCTCGTTCGTTGCTCACGCTTGATTTCGTATTTGGATTTTCCACCCTTTAACTTTTGATGCCATTTCTGAAATGTCCTATCATTATCATTGTATTCAACATCGCATAAGGCAATGATCAACCCATGAGCGCCATACTGTTTGATACTCCAATTCATGGCTTTTGTGTCATTCAAGATAGAACGATGGTCATCAGATTTAATGGCTTTGGCTTTCAAATCCCAATTGATTGAACCTTTCAAGTCGAAACAAGCCGATCTCGCTGTACCATATCTGTCCCCAGGGATTTCAAAAAAACCTTTGAGCCTTTCATAGCATATATGCTCAAAATAAAATCCCCACCATTCCATTTGTCGCCAGTTGAAATTGGCTTCTTTCAACTCCAAGACGCTTTCCTTCCCATCCCAAATAGTAGGTAAAGAGGAAAGAAGTTGTTTTACAGATTTAACATCTTTTTTGGGAGTCATTTGACAATCCTAAAACATGAGTTGTTGTTCGGGCTGATACTCACTTTCGATACGCTTTCGGGCAATTTCACAATATTCATTACTAACTTCAATCCCAACGTATTGACGGCGATTGTTATGCGCCATCACGCAAGTAGTTCCACTTCCAGCCATTGGGTCGAGCACAATATCATTTGGTTCTGAAAAACATAAAATCAAATCCTCCGCCAATTTGTCGGGATAGGTAGCAGGGTGTTGAAGCTTTAAGCGATTGCCTTCAGTGTTGCTGGTTGAATAATTCCAAACCGTGCCACGACATTTCAACGGATTGACGGCTTTTGGCTCAATCTTCTTGAAACCGCCGTTTGTAAGCCTGTCTGTGCCTGAATAAATTTTTCCTGCATGTTTGCTCGGAATCATCAAATGTTCTTTATGAAATGTTTTTGGGCGATTTCCTTTGAAGAACATCAAAATATATTCATGGTCAACTCTAAAGCGTTGATTCCACCATGCCCCAGGGTTTCCGTCTCTTTTATAAATTACGCTTTCAAAAAGCTTCCAGCCAATTTCATCAACCCAATTGACCGCCAACCGAAATGACGTGAGAGATTTAGCAAAATTTTTTGTTCCATCACCAATAACGACGATAGCGACACCACCATCTTTAGTGACACGATAAAGCTGCTTACCCAATTCTACAAAATCAAACGACCAATTGTTTTTGTAATCTCTAATCCCATCGTAGGGCGGCGAAAATACAGTAAGGTCTATCGAATTGTCCGAAAATGATACCAATTCTTGCAGGCAATCTCCCTGAATAAATTGGTTCAATTTCGGATTTGATCCATTATTGTTAGTCATAGTTTCTACATCTCCAATGAGTTGCAGAAATTATACCTTCAACTTTATATCAAAAGGCAATCTTTTCTCACCTCAGCCTCCCATACTTCCTCATCACCTCCCGCAACTCCTCATGCGTCAACGCCTTGACTGAAAAGCCGTTATGCCCTGTCATATCCTCCGCGGCGACCATTGAGTTGATGATAGCTTCCTCCGTCGCGAAGGCCGAAGCGGCGAACAAAGGGTTGAGATGGTCGTTGTCGAGCGCGCGCAATTCGGCGATTCCCTTTTCTCCTCCAAGCGCGGTGTTTGGGTTCGCGGTTGAGAACGCGAGAAAAATATCACCTGAGCCATTTCCGCCTAACGAACCCGTGCGAGCCATTCCGAGCGAGGCGCGTTTGGCGATCCGTTTGAGTTGATGCGGTAACAACGGCGCGTCCGTTGCAAGGATGACGATCAACGAACCGCTATCCTGCTTGTATGGGTTTTCGCCGTCCGTCCACACGGGATGCTCTTTCAGATGATGCCCCACAGGGACTCCAGCAATCGTGAGTTGATAACGCGCGCCGAAATTGGTTTGCGCAAACGCGCCGACTGTCCACGCGCCGAATTTTTCGGGAAGTTTACGGGATGAGGTTCCGCTCCCGCCTTTGAACTCGTAGCAGATCATCCGGCCCTGGGCAATTTCGAATCCGCGATTGTTGGCCGCGGCAAACCCTAAATTGATTGGGCTGTGAATCAACCGAACTTCAGGAAATTCCTGTTCGACCATCGCCGCTGAACCATCCCGCGACGCATTGTCAACCACAATAATTTCATAGGATAGACCCGAGCAGGTTTCTTTGACTGTCCGCAGACAATCCCGTAACAAATCACGGGTGTTAAATGAAACAATGATAATTGAAGCATCTGGGAAAATTGTAAATGGCATAGGCAGCACCAGCGTTGTGTGAGGTTCTCATTTGAGGTGAAAATGTGACGTCAACGGCTGACGACTGAGAAATGAAAAAGCAATGCAAGCCAGCAATATCTTTTGTTTTTCCCCAGCCCTGGCAGTTAGCTCTGGTTTGGGGCGGCCCGTTCAGTCCGAACCCATTCGGCTTTTTTGCGCGATGATTGAATCACAGATCGAACCATGGTCATTTTCCACAGGATGTAGAATGGCGCCCCAAGCAGCGCCAGCACATCGTTTTTGGTGCCTTCGCCGACCCATACTGCGCTCAGCGCATGGAAGATAACCAGCGCCAGGCTTGAAACAGCATATATTTTCAGGGCACGAGACGAGCGCGGGGAATTGGCGCGAACGATGCGACGAGCAGGACATTTC
>CAZQES010000205.1:0-5409 GCA_964591425.1 uncultured Anaerolinea sp. | reverse complement strand
GAGCAAAATAGAGGCGAGGAATATCTCTCATTTTAAACCTTACTCGGTGGTCGAGTAGCCCGAAGCGATAGCAAAGGGCGTATCGAGACCACCATGCCGTAGAGTAATCTTAAAACAAGAATTTGGATGCGTACCTGTGGTATCATACGGGGCGGAATTGCGCCGCCCCTACTCAACCACCGGGTTGCTTATGAGATCGTTGGTCTCGATACGGGCTGGAAAAAGCACCCAGCCCCACTCGACCAGCGGATTATCATGCACCCAAACTCTGTTTTGTCTTCGTTTTACCTCGCGCCCGCATCACATCCAAGACGCGCGGAATGACCTGCGAATACATCCTGTACCAAAGCGGGCTAGGCGCGTAATCCCACGCGCCGAGTGTGCGCATGACTTTGCCGCCAAGCCCCTCTTTGAAGCGATACACGCCCCACATCGAGTCACTTTCATCGAACACATCGGGCGCGCCCCATAGATCGTATGTCGTGCATCCACGCGCTTTCGCGCGCTTCATCCCCTCCCATTGCAAAAGATAGGTCGGCATTTTTTCGCGATGCACATCGCGCGACATCCCATACACGTAATACGCGCGGCCCGCGAAATAGAAAACAAAGATCGCGGCGACGGGTTCGTTGTTCACTTCAGCGATAAGAGGTTCGGTGAAAGGTAATTCGTAATTGGTAATTGGAGAGTGGAGATTGGAGACTGGAGACTGGCTTCCTCTCAAAAACAAATTCCAGACCGTGTGATAATAACCTTCATCGCGAATCACAAAGCCATCGCGCACGGATGTTTCCGCGTACATTTTGTACAGCATCCCCAAATCACTCGAATTGCCTACGCGCACGGAAACGCCTTTCTTCTCCGCGAGGCGGATGTTATAACGCGTCTTCTGTTTCATCCGCGCGAGGAGTTCCTGTTCAGTTGGATTTAGATCAATGACGACCGTGTTCTTGTATTGGATTTGATCCGACGAGTATCCCCACCCCCTCCGCTTCAACTCGGACATGACAGCTGATCCGCTTTTTTCCTCGACATCTTCCCCACTTTGAGGGACTCCCGTCCCCAGCAGGATATCAGGATCGCATTTCAAAAAGATCGCGCCTTGTTTTTTCGCAAGGGATTGTAGATCGTCAAGAACGCGATTTCTTAGGGGTTCATTCGTCCAATCGAGCAACGGTCCTTTCGGGGAATAAAGGATCGACAACCGCGCCGCGAATCCATTGCGGAGGATTTGGCGTTTGAGAATCAGAGCCGCGGCAACTGGTGAGTGGAAAGTGGAAAGTAGATTTAAGTCACTTTCCACTTTCCATTTTCCATATGCATCCCATACCGCGTACACCGGAATCCACCCATACTTCGCCTTCACCTGTCCCCATTCATAGGTTTGGAGGAAATTAGGGTTGGGAAGTTTGGAGATAAGACTATTCCAATTACTATTTACCACTTACTGCTCCCTACTCCCGATAACCTTCAAATACGCCCAATACAACAACGGATTATAGACTCGATCCATCGCCTGCGCCGCGCGTTTCAGTTGACCGCCGAATCCGCGTTTGAAGCGGTAGACTCCCCACAGCCCATCGTGACGAGTCTCAAAGTTGGCTTCGAGGGTCGCTTCGTCTTCATCAGGCACACCCCACAGGTCGTATTCTTCGCATCCACGTGCTTTTGCCCATTTCATGGCTTCCCATTGCAGGAGGTAGGTGGGCATGCGGTTACGTTCTTCATCGGTGGAGGCGCCGTAAAGATAGTACGCGCGGTTTCCGTGGCGAGCAACAAACAACGCGGCGAGCGGTTTGCCTTCGTATTCGGCGACTAGGATATCACACATCCCTTTCGGGTAGAGCAGGTCATAGGCGTGTTTGTAATACTCCAGCGAGTGGACTCCGAACCTGTCACGTCCGCCAGTGACGAGCATCATCTTGTGAAAGGAGTCGATATCGTCCCACGCGCGGACGGTCACGCCCTTTTTCTCCGCGAGGCGGATGTTGTAACGCGTCTTCTGTTTCATTTTCGCTAAGATTACATCTTCACTTTCTTTTATGTTGATCAGGATCGTGCGGGGAGGCTGGATGTTATGAGGCGATCTTGGTAATTGGTAATTGGTAATTGCCGAGTCTTCTTCCCGTTGGTCAGGCTCGATCTTTAGAAAGATCGCTTTATGTTTTCGGCAAACAGAGTTAATCTCGCCCCAAACAGAATTACTGATTACTGATAACTGATCACTATTCACTGCTTTCGGAATATATCCAACAGTAAAACCCATTGGCAATTTGCGAAATAGAATTTGCACTCCCAAATCTCCGTTGATGATTCGCACTGGCTTCCAGCCAAACGCAGATTTCAACTCGCCCCACTCCCCCGTTTGCAAGAGGTGGGCGTTGGGATGTTGGGAGAGGAAGTGATTCCAGTCGGTGAGGGAGGCGAGGGGCATGATTCGGTTTTGTCATGCTGAGCGAAGCATCTCTTCCTGCATAAATCGAGACTCTTCGCTCCGCTCAGAGTGACACAATCAAAGTATAGATGTTATATCCGTCTGCGAGGCTTCGCGGATGGATGAGTTGGGAATGAGTTCATCGAGGAGAGCGATGATGGCGTCGGTGTCGGCGGAGCGGCTGAGGGCGGAGAGTCGCT
This sequence comes from uncultured Anaerolinea sp., assembly GCA_964591425.1. GTDB lineage: Bacteria > Chloroflexota > Anaerolineae > Anaerolineales > Villigracilaceae > Defluviilinea. The sequence continues at coordinate 2,775 of CAZQES010000205.1, read as the reverse complement.
CGATGGCTTGAGACAAATTCAAATTGGAGGGTGAAGCGTCTGCGTCGAGGCGGAAGATGTCGGGGTGCAGAGTCTGTGTCATGGGCGTACCTTCATCCCAAAGTTCTTCCGTCAATTTTTCGCCCGCGCGAATACCCGTGTATGAAATTTCGATATCGCGGTGCGGTTCGAGTCCAGAGAGTCGAATCAGGTCTTCGGCGAGATCGAGAATGCGGACAGGCTCGCCCATGTTGAGCACGAAAGTTTCGCCGCCCGTTTCCATCGAAGCGGCTTGCAGGACGAGATACACGGCTTCGGGAATTGTCATGAAAAAACGATACATGTCGGGATGCGTGATGGTGACGGGTCCACCATTGGCAATTTGATTTTTGAAAATCGGAATGATCGAACCGCGCGAACCAAGGACGTTGCCAAAACGGACAACGGAAAATGCTTGCTTCGTATTGCGTACTGCGTATTGCGTATTGTCGTTATCTACGTGTTTACTTGTGTACGTGTGTACTTGTTTACTCGCATCCAACACGATCATCTCTGCCAAACGTTTCGTCGCGCCGTAGATGGACGACGGGCGGACGGCTTTATCGGTGGAGATGAGCACGAATCGTTCGACGTTTCGGTTGAGCGCGGCTTGCGTGACGTTGCGCGTGCCGATGACATTGTTCGTGACCGCTTCGACGATGTTGACCTCCATCAACGGGACGTGTTTGTGCGCCGCGGCATGGAAGACAACTTGCGGCTCATGTCGTTTGAAAATTTGCGCGAGGCGTTCGGCGTTGCGAATATCGGCAATGACTGGCGAAAGAGACAGGTTCGGATAATCCTGATTCAGTTCGAGCAGAATTTCAAAGATGCTGTTTTCGCCATGACCGAGCAAAACAAGTTCCGAAGGACTGCGGCGCGCGATCTGGCGACAGAGTTCGCGCCCGATGGAGCCGCCCGCGCCCGTGACGAGTACCCGTTTGCCTTCGAGCGCCGCGCCTACTGCCTCATCGTTGACGCGCGCAGGTTCGCGGCGAAGCAGATCGGTGATATCCACTTCGCGCAGACGGTTGACGCTGACCTTGCCGCCGATGAGTTCGTAGATGCCGGGCATTGTGCGCGAAACGATACCTTTGAGGCGGCACACATCATTGACAAAACGCACGAGCCGCCCCGGCGCGGAGGGAATGGCGATGATCACTTCGTCAATTTTGTTCAGTTCAATTGCCGATGCCAAAACGTCGACAACGCCGATCACCGCGACCCCGTGGATGGAATGATTTTGTTTGGCGGGATCATCGTCGAGAAAGCCGATCGGTTTGAGATTCAATTGCGGCGATTTTTGCAGTTCGCGCACCACGAGCGCGCCCGCGTCGCCTGCTCCGACGATGAGAGCGCGCTTGCCCTGTCCGCTGGCACGTGAGACCATGGATTGCTCCGCTAAAATCCGCAAGGCAAAACGAGAGCCACCGATGAGTACAAGTGAGAGAAGCCAGTCGATGCCAAGCGCGGAGCGAGGCATGCCGGGCAGGACGCGTCCCGCGCTGATGAGCAGGAGCATCACTCCTGAAACAAGCACGGATGCAGAAGTGACTGCAACCGTGATCAAGCGCAATTCACCCGTGCTGGCATAGATCCATAGGCGGCGATACAAACCGAAGAAGTAATAAACAGGAATTTTAATCGCCAGCGCAACGACAGACATCAACATGACCGCAGGAAAATAAAACGGCAGTTCTTCCACGTTCAGCCGCAGGGCAAAACTCCCTAACACCGAGACAATAGTAAGGGCAATATCGCCAATAAGAACAAAGCGATTGCGGATGTGAGGAGGGCGGGAGAAAGACATGTAAATGGAGGGTGGGAGATGATTAGAGAATTGAGATTAGAGACTGGAGATTATTGGCGCATGGCTTCGACGGTTTCTTTTAGACCATCGGCGAGGGAAGTTTGTGCCATGAAGCCGATCGTATGTTTGGCTTTTTTCGGGCTTCCGACAGAGCGATAGATGTCGCCTGCGCGAGAAGAAGTAAATTCGGTCTGTGGGGCATTGGGGAAAAGTTCATACAACACACTTAGCAGATCTAGCAAACGCGTTTCCATGCCGGTGCAAACATTGAACACTTTCCCAGCTGCGTTGGGGTGTTCGGAGGCGATCAAGTTGGCGCGGACAACATCGTGGATGTTGATGAGGTCGCGGGTTTGACCGCCATCACCGAAGATGGTGATCGGCTTCTCGTCCAACAATCGATTGATAAAAATTGGCACAGCCGCGGCGTACATCGAGTCAGGTCTTTGTCGTGGACCGTAGACGTTGAAATAACGAAGGGCAACAACCTCAAGAGCGAATTGGTTCGTGAACAACTCGGCATACATCTCGTTGACGATTTTCGATACAGCATACGGAGATTTCGGCTGAAGCGGCGTTTCTTCGACGAGCGGCAACGCCTCAGACTCACCGTAGACTGCCGCGCTGGATGCCAGCACTACGCGCTTGACGCCGGCGCGTCGCGCCAACTCGAGCAAGAGATGCGTTCCGTTCACGTTGACATCAAAGCATTCCTGCGGCTCGTCCATCGATTGCGGGACGGAGACGAACGCGGCAGAGTGGAAGATAACGTCCATGCCGCGCACAGCCTCCCTGACGCATGACGCGTCGCGTATGTCGCCTTCGATGAGTTCGAGCTTGTCCACAAACGGTTCGATGTTTTCGCGTTTGCCGGTACTGAAATTATCCAGCACACGGACGGTATCGCCGCGTGCGAGCAAAGCTTCCGCGATATGCGAGCCGATGAA
>CAZQES010000204.1:0-5520 GCA_964591425.1 uncultured Anaerolinea sp. | reverse complement strand
CTCGAACTGCGCTCTTCGGCTCCGGAGGCCGACACTCTGTCCACTGAGCTACGGGGGCGGGCGGAAAAATTTTATCACAAGGTTTTCCGTCATTGCGAGGAGGGCGTAGCCTGACGAAGCAATCTCCGTCACTGTGATGGGGATTGCTTCGCTTCGCTCGCAATGACGGATGCGATTACGCCTTCGCCAACGGCGCGAGCCTCGTCAACTCGGCGCGATAACCATCGATGATCTGTGTATTGCCCGATTCTTCCCCCATCCTTGCGCGTTGTTCCTTTTTGTGCGCGAGTTCGCCGAGCACCTGATAGAAACGCTTCGTCGGTCCGAAACTGCCGGAGGTGAGCGCCGAAAGATGCGCGTTGAACTGGAAGAACGAAATGGCTGTGTTGTATTGCTTCGGAGTGATCGCGCCGCTGTTCACTTCCTCCACCAGTTGCCGCTTCAAGATGTTGCGTTCATGGATGATCATCCAGATGATGAAGGCGGTCATGATGAAATATCCGAAGTAATCGGCGAGCAAGCCGAGGAAGAATCCGCCTTCACCGCCGACGAGCGTACCGAACGTGTTGTGGAACGAGTGCGTGAGCACGGCAACCACGTATCCCGCCGGGACGGCGATGATCTTCACTAGCAGGTTTCGGCTCATGCGCGCGACGGCAAACCCGATGCCAGTGAAGGCGGTGAAGAACGGATGCATCCACCCGACCAGCACCACACGGACGACGACGAGGAGCCAAAAGCCTTCCCAGCCGCCCTGCTGAAAGCCGTTACGATAAATGTACAGCACGTTCTCGATGGCGGCAAAACCCATCGCGGTGATCGCGCCGTAGACGACGCCGTCGAGCACCGAATCGAATTCCTTGCGGAAGAGCAGGAACACGACCAGCACGGCGAGTCCTTTCAACGCTTCTTCGATGATCGGCGCGACGATGGACGTGGTGCCGAAATCCGCGGCGGCTTCGGATCCGGTGAACAGGTAAATTCCGATGCCGAACACGGTGTTCAAAATGTACGCGCCGCCCCCGGCGATCACCACGCCCCACACGAACGCCGCGCCGAGCAGTAATTTCGGTTCCTTCTCGTAGCGGTCCAGCCAGTTCACGAACGCCGCGAACAGGAACATGGGGACGAACCCAAAGAATATTGCTCCAAGTAGTGCCATGGCTCCTCCAATTATTTTGTCATTGCGCGGGCGATGTTGTCTCGCCCGAAGCAATCTCCCCTTTTGAAAGGAGAGGTCGAAATATCAAACGCGTCCGTTCGATCCGGGTCTCCTCGAACGCGATACCCAACACATCTAACACTTCTTCGGGTCTCCCCGTTGCGCCCTCGCGCGCCGCCAGCCGCATCTCGATTGTATCACCCAACACTTCGAGCGCCTCGACCAGCGGACGCAGATCGTACTTCTTCCCGCGTCGTTCACGGAGGATGGATGCGGATGCCAACGCGGACTCAACCCTGCGCTTCAACTCCGACGGGTCAAGCGGTTCCTTCAGCTCCACCTGATACTCCGCCGAAGCGACCTGCGACTGCAACGCCGGCGCGCGTTCGTCGGCTTGCTCGATGCCCAATACTTGAATCCCCGGCGGGAGCGTTTCATTGAGGCGTTCGCGCAACCCGTCTAGCGGAATGTCGCGTTCGAGGCGCATGTCCAGCACCTCGCACGTGGATGAGAATCCCAACGGCAGAGCCGCCGCGAGACTCATCTTCGGCTGTGGGTGGAATCCCTGCGAATACGCGAGCGGGAGTTCCGCGCGGCGGGCGGCGCGCTCCCACAATTTGTGCAAGTCAAGATGCCCCGTGTAGCGAAGCGCTCCCTGCTTCGAGAATGTGATTCGAATCCGCATGTGCGTTTATCTTAACACGAAGGACACGAAGCACACGAAGGTTGGAAGACTGAGGAGCGAATAGCTTTTCTGTAGATCTTCTTTGTGTCCGTTGTGCCCTTTGTGGTAAAAACCAATTACTGTATGTGTCCCAATCATCGATCTTTTGTATCGATTGCCTGCATCCTCAACCAGCGGCGGATGTCGCGCACGTGCTCGCGGTAGTGATGAAACGTGTTGTCTGCCACACGGTCGAGCAGGTTGTGCTTGCGGATCGATTCATCGGTCAGGTTTTCGAGCGCGGCGTGGATCGACGCGAACGCCTGAAGTTCCTGCGCGACGATCTCCTCGAGTGCCACGCGCTTGTATTTTTCGTGCACCCACTCGTTGGCAGTGTCGTCATCCAGCAGGGGAGAGCCGAAATCGGGATAGCCGTGTTCGTCGAGGAACGCGTCGAGCGCGTTGTGCGTTTTGCAGGGCGTGTACTGTTCGCCGTGCGCGATCTCGTTCATGCGGTCGGCGATGTATTGCTCGTACGCCCACACGTGCGCGAGGATATCCTTGATGGACCAAACCCCCGCCACACCCTTCATCGTCATCCGCCGCGTAAAGCCGATTCGGTTCAGCAACAACTCGAACTTGTCGCGTTCGCGCATCAATTTTTCGATGAATTGTTTTCTAAGCATGGACATGAATCGTCAATCCCCAATCACCGGCAGACTGTTCACTGCTAATTGTTCATTGATCACTTTTTCACTGATCACTTGCCTCCCCGGCGACTTCACCTCCGGGCACTTCCACACATCGCCGGGGTTTTCGCGGCGCATCTGCGCGAAGGTTGGCAAAATGCCGCAGGCGAAACAATCGAAGCGGCAGTCCACGCGGATCTGCCCTTCGAGCGATTGCCTGAAATCCTGGAACAAAAAGTTCTTGCGAACCGCGGCAGTGATGTGTTCCCACGGGAAGACCTCATCCGTGCGGCGCTGGCGGTGCGTGTAAAACAACGGGTCGAGTCCGTGTTCCTCGAAAGCGGCGAGCCACCCCTCGTAATTTCGTCCCTCTTTCCATGCGTCGAACTTCGAGCCGTTCTTCCACGCCGAGTACACGACCTCCGCCATTTTCCTGTCGCCGCGCGAGAGCCATGCTTCGAGGAACGAATCTTCCGCATCGGTGAGACTCAGTTTGATGTTCTTATCGCGTCCCAACTCACGGCGGAGCAAAGCCTGCTTGGCGCGAATCTGTTCGGGCGTGTCACACGAAACCCACTGGAACGGCGTCTGCGATTTCGGCACGAACGTGCTCACGCCCGCGTTCAACTTGACGCGCATGCCCGCGACTTTTCGTCCCTCGGCGATGACGCGCTTGCACAAATCCGCGATGGCTTGCACATCTTCGAGCGTCTCACTCGGATGCCCGATCATGAAATACAACTTGATCGTCGTCCAACCGCGCGCGTAGATCTCGCGCGTAGTGTTGATGACCTCTTCATCGGGAACGAATTTGTTGATGATGCGGCGCATTCTTTCAGTTGCGGCTTCGGGCGCGAGCGTGAATCCGCCGGAGCGTTTATCTTTGAGTTTTTCCATCAGGTCGATCGAAACGGATTCGATCCGCAGTGACGGCAATGAAACTTTGAGATGCGTGCCGCCGAATTTTTCTCCGACCTTCGTGACCAGTTCCAGCACGTTTGTGTAATCGGACGAAGATAACGACAACAGCGCGATCTCTTCGAAACCGCTGGATTTGATCGCCGCGTCCAGCGCTTCGATGACTTCGTCCACGGGTCGTTCGCGGACGGGACGCGTGATCATCCCTGCGTGACAGAACCTACATCCGCGTGTGCACCCGCGCATGATCTCCACCGAGACGCGGTTGTGTACGATGTCAATATTCGGAACGATGAACTTCGTCGGCGGGGGAGGCAGTTTGGCGACAACGCGCTTGGTGACGATCTTTGGAATATCCGCGATGGTTGGCTCGATGTGCGAGACGGTGCCATCTTCAAGATAATTGGCTTCGTAGAATTGAGGGACGTAGACACCTTGAATTCGCGCGAGATCGTGCAAGAGTTCTATGCGCGCATCGAAAGAGGAAAGACGAAAGACATCGCTTCTTTCGTCTTTCCTCTTTCCTTTAAATACTTGAATCGCATTAATCACATCATGGATGATTTCCTCCCCCTCGCCGATCACGAACGTGTCAATGAACGCGTGCATGGGTTCGGGGTTCATGGTGGAATGTCCACCGGCGATGATGATGGGGTGACTCTCGTCGCGGTCCGCGGAACGGACGGGGATGCCAGCCAAGTCCAATATGTTGAGCGTGTTGGTGTAGAGAGTCTCGTACGGGAGGGTGAAGCCGACGAGGTCGAAGCAGGCTAAGGGTCGTTTTGATTCGAGCGCGTACAGCGGAACTTCGTGTTCGCGCATCAGCGCTTCCATGTCCAGCCACGGCGCGTAGGCGCGTTCGGCGAGCGCGTCGTCGCGTTGATTGACCTGATCGTAGAGAATCTTGAGTCCCACGTTCGAGACGCCGATATCGTAAATATCGGGGAAGACGAACGCGACCTTGATTTGAACCGAATCCCAATCCTTGACCGTGCTGTTGAGTTCGCCGCCGACGTAGCGCCCCGGCTTTTGCACTTTCAACAGGATGCGATCCAGTTTGTTTTCGATCTGTTCTGGCGTGAGCATGGCGAAAATTATATCAGAGGCGTATGGGTAATTTGGGGGAGCAGGTTGCGGGGGAAAATCGCGCGAGTTATCGAAAATGAAAACTCGAAACGCTGGCGCGCAATGTACAGCCGTTTGCCTTGCCGTTACGATTCTCTTCGAGATTAACAAAAGGAGTGTTATATGAAAAGAGTATCACTTGTTTTGCTTGCCATCCTGTTGGCGGCTTGTTCAGCCACACCCACCGCGCAACCCGTCGCGCAAGAACCTGTCGTGGTCACCGTTGTCGTCGAGCCCACACAAGCTCCGCAACAGGCGGAACCGGTAGTTGTGACCGTTGTCGTTGAGGCGAGTCCCGTCCCCGCGCAAGCCACCGCCGTCCCACCGACGGAACCTCCCGCTGTCGCAACATCAGCAGATACAACCGGCGCGCCCATTGTGCTGGATGACCTGCTCGGCAAAGGCGTGTTCAGTAACATCACGTTATCGGGCAGTGAGTTTACCTTGCGTTGTGTGACGCGCGAAATGACCATCACCGCAACCGCATCCCTCATCGACATCGAAGAAGCGGAACTCTTCTATCGTGTGAGGGATTATCCGCAGGCGATCTACGATACCCCGTGGAGGAGCGCCGGTAAGATGAACGAGGTGAGCACGGGTGTGTTCTCGATGGTGCTGACCGGCGAAACGGTCAACCCGGATTCACGGCTCGACCCCGGTTGGTTCGATTTTCAGATCATCGGTTTGAACAAAGGCGGCGGCGTGGTGGACCGCACCCAGAAGATCGAAAAGCTCGTGGTGTATCGGATCAACTGCGCGTAAGATGGCAAACATCCCGAAGGATAAAATTCTTCGGGATGTTTTATTTCCGCTTCATACTCAGGGACAATTGATTCAGTTCCGTGCCGCGTTCACTCTTCATGATGCGCGCACGGGATCGATTCGCACAAAGTCCGCTAAAGCGGACTACGTCCTAAACGTTTTCGTTCGTTACATTTGTGCCCTTCGTGGTAAAAAGATTT
>CAZQES010000203.1:0-5564 GCA_964591425.1 uncultured Anaerolinea sp. | reverse complement strand
GATACGTCCCGCGAACTGCACGCGGGACTACTCGACCACCAAAATTTTATTGAAAAAGGAATCAACCATGACCCAAACCTACGATGCCATTGTTATCGGCGCAGGCGTGATGGGTGCCAGCATTGCCTTCCACCTCGCTGAGCGCGGACTCAAGCCCGCCATCCTCGAACGCAAGGTCACTGCCTCAGGCGCGACCGGTCACTCCAGCGGACTCGTCCGTATGCATTACGATCTCGCCGCCGAGTCTGATCTGACGTTCAAGAGCTATGAACTATATTTCAATAACTGGAAGGAACGCGTGGGCGGTGACTGCGGATTCATCAATACCGGCTTCATGCAGATCGCCAAGCGTGAACACGAAGAAAAACTGCGCGGCAATGTCGCCAATCAACAGCGCATCGGCATCAACACCTCGGTCGTCTCCGCGGCGGAAGCGAAAAAACTATTCCCTGACCTCGTCACCGACCACTTCGACTTCGCCGCCTACGAACCAGACTCAGGCTACGCCGACGCGACGCTCACCACCAACTCGTTCATCGAAGCCGCAAAGCGGAATGGCGCAACGCTGATTCAAAATTGTGAAGTGACCGCCATCCGTACATCCCGTTCGCCACATTCCCCCTTCTCACGAAGCGAACGGGACACGGCGAGTGGAAAAGTGACAGGGGTTGAAACAACCCAAGGTGAGTTCGACGCGCCGATCGTCATCAACGCGGCTGGGGCGTGGGCAAAGCAGGTTGCTGGTCTGGCAGGCATCGATGTCCCGCTTGAAACGTGGACGCACGATGTCGCGTTCCTGCATCGTCCGCCATCGTTGGGCAGAATCCCCGCCTGCATCGACGACGTCATCAATTGTTACTTCCGCCCCGAGGGCAGTGCGCTCATCCTTGCCGCGGGCGAAGACGAGTCCCTGCGCGGCGAACCACCCGACGCCGAAGACCAGACGCCCACCGACACGTTCCTTGAAAAATTGATCGACCAGATGGTGAAGCGCATTCCCAAGATCGAACAGAGTGGTTTGCATTCGATCCATGTTGGGCGCGACGGCATCACTCCCGACCAGCGCGCCATCTACAGCGCGGCGGGTCCCGACGGTTTCTATCTTGCCTGCGGGTTGAGCGGCACGGGATTCAAAACGTCACCTGCGGCGGGCGCAAGTTTGGTCGAGTTGATTCTCGATGGCGCACCCAAAACTGTGGATATCACGCCATTTCGATTCAGTCGCTTCGCCGAAGGGAAGTTGTTGGAAGGGGAGTATGGGTATGGGAATATTTGGAAGTAGATAAAACCGCCGCTTCGGACTCAGGGGAGGCTGGTTCGGTTTCGAGAGGTGGTTTCTAACCTCTATGTCGTATAATAAGGTAACGCGAAGACTCAAATAATCAGAATGGCAAAATCATGAAATATGCAACTGTACAATTAACGGTAGCGGAATACTTTGCGGGAATTGGGCTTGTGAGAATGGGCTTAGAGCCTTTTGGCTGGAAAGTCATTTTTGCCAATGACATATCACATAAAAAATTTGAGATGTATCAGGATTTTTTTCATGATGCAAAAGAACATTATAAATTAGAAGATGTTTTCAAAATAAACCCTGTTGAAGTTCCAGCGACAACTTTAGCGACCTGTTCTTTTCCTTGCATTGATTTGTCTTTGGCGGGAAATATGAACGGCATAGTCAAGGGTAATCATTCGAGCGCATTTTGGGGATTCATCAACATACTTAAGGCACAGGGAAACTCTGCCCCCCCTTTGGTTATGGTTGAAAATGTGCCTGGCTGGCTTCACTCAAACAAGGGAAAGGATTTTAGAGTAACTGTTCAAGCGTTAAATGAGTTGGGTTATTTTTGTGATGTTTTTGTGCTGGACGCTTTGCGATTTACATCGCAAAGCCGTCTGCGCGTTTTTTTGATTGGCTCAAAACTCGTTACTTCTCCGACATCGCCCGACCTATTACTAAAACGTTCAAAATCTTTGTTGTCGGAACAATTACGGAAAAGTATCGAAGCCAACAGAGATTTATTGTGGTTCTATAATGAACTTCCTGAACCTCCACCTCTAAATGAATCTGGGTTGTCGAAAATCGTCGAAAAATTGGAAAATTCAAGTAATCGCTGGTGGTCACAAGATGAAGTAAACCGCCATCTTGAAATGATGGTGAATTCACACCGCAAAAGAGTCGAAAAACTAAAATCTAAAGACGAAATATCGTACAGAACTTTTTACCGCAGACGTCGTGAAGGTATGCAAAGGGCAGAAGTTAGAGACGATGATTTATCGGGTTGTTTGAGGACCGCGGTTGGCGGGAGCGGAAAACAATTTTTGATAGAAATGGGAAGTGGGGATTTAAAAATGCGGGCAATGACGCCGCGAGAATATGCCCGTCTACAAGGCGTTCCAGATAGTTATAACATCGCTATAAATGGCGTTCAGGCTCTGACTGGTTTTGGAGATGCAGTTTGCGTACCTGTTATTTCCTGGATTGCTGAAAATGTGTTGAATCCGCTGGCAGAAAAGTTGCTTCTGCATCCAGTTGGGTTTTTACTAGATGAGCGACAACCTCAAACCCGATGACAGAAAACGCACGATGCAAGCCGTTAAAAGCAAAGAAACAAAGCTTGAAAAACGGCTTTTTGCTATGCTTGCAGGAATGGGAATCAATGGATGGAAAAAGAACGTCGCGAACATCGCTGGCAAACCTGATATAGCATTTCTAAAACAGAAAACTGCTATCTTTGTTGACGGTTGTTTTTGGCATGGTTGCCCATACTGTCGCAGGAAATTACCTAAAACAAATCGTACCTATTGGAAGAGAAAGATTAAGCGCAATGTAGAACTAGCAAAGTTTTACAACAATCAATTGCGTCAAGACGGTTGGACGGTCATAAGAGTCTGGGAACATGAAATATCAGATGTAGCAACACTTAAGTCCCGTGTGAAGGAGTTGAGAAGTGGAAAACATGAAAAATGAAAGCCAAGAAATTTTGGCAGAATGGCTCGAATCATGCACACGAAACAACAAAATCTCACGCAACACAATTGCTATGGGGATTGTTGTAATTGACCACTTGAAAAAGAATAGCCCAGTTTCACGAGATAATGTTATCTCTCAAGGTGGCGAAGTTAGTGGGGCGCGTTCAGGTCTTGGCAAAATACTTGAATCTCATGGGATTCAAAGTAACTTCTTGAAAGAAATCACAACTCGACAAGCACACCAAGATGGTCAGAGACTTTTTGAAATGTTTGAATGGGGCAACAAATTTGCACAACTAACTGAGCCAGAACGCAACGCAATATTGCTCGAACTTATTGATACTTTGCGTAACCTTGCTAATGAGTGGCTAAAACGCCAAAATCTGAAACTAGACCTTGACCGACGCCAAGACCCTGCAACATGGATAAATATAATTGTAGAAAACGCAAAAGGGCGTTCAAGTGGAATTGTTGAGCAACAACTTGTCGGGGCAAAGTTGGCAAGGAGGTTTCAAGATGTTGATATTCCAAATCATCCCGCCCACGCTGCTGATAAGCAAACAGAAAGAATGGGCGATTTTGCAATTTCAAATTTGGTTTACCACGTCACTGCTGCGCCATCAAGAAATGTTCTTCAAAAATGTGCTGACAACTTAAAAACTGGACTGCATCCAATCTTATTAATTCCTCGTGAACAAGAAAACAAAGCGCGAGTGCTTGCTCAAGATGAAGGAATTGACCAGCAACTCACAATCCTTTCAATTGAGAGCTTTATTGGGATGAATATCATTGAATTGGCAACCGATGAAAACAAAGATTTCTTTAGCGTTTTGAAAGAGATTGTGGAGATTTACAACACTCGGTTATCCGAAGTTGAAACCGATCTATCACTGCAAATCGAAGTTCGCTAAAGCCGATTTACGCGCAAAAGAGAAGGATTTATAGACGGTTTTTATCTTGCCAAGAGAAGGATTGAGGTCGAAATGTTTTTAGAAGATAAATTTGCTGACATAAAACTTATACATGACGATGGAGAATCGTTTGAAGTCTGGTGGTTACACAACAAATCAATTCTTGCAGTTAGCCATTGCCCGAGCAACTATCCTGTAACAGTCGTTCACACAATGGGCTTAAGACAATCTGTTGGGGAGATATCTAAACTTCTGGCCGATGGTTGGAATTTAGAAAAATGTTCTTCAGAGTTTCTCGACCTTTGGAAGAGCAACGATGTAAACGATCTCATAGCTTAATAAAAAATAGAGTGAAAGTTCTAGCCGACCTAAAACGGGACCAAGGGTGAATCCAGTCCCGTTTTTGATTCCATAAATCGTCATATCCAAAAGTGCATGTATAATCCCAGCCAATTCAACCGACCAGAGGCGCATTCCATATGATTCGAGCAGGGTTCACCTTCGAACATCCCGCCACCAAAACCTGCACCGTCGTTCTCGAAAGCGATGCAGAAACGAACGGCATGGGTTGGCTTTTGGAGGTCACACGTCATTCCAAACTTGGCTCCGATTTGGGCGAGCACCTCCACCTCACGTGGACGGAAACCTTCGAAATCCTCAAAGGCACTGCCAAGTACAAACTCGATGGGAATGAACAAATTGCGAAAGCAGGCGAGTCGTTTGTTGTGGAACCGCGTCACTTCCACGTTCACCCGTGGAATGCCACCGACGAAGAACTGGTCTATCGTCAGCGCGACCGCTTTGAGAAACCCAGTCCCGCCGCGGTGCAGGATATTTTGGGCATCTTTGCCACGCGCACAGGCATGGCACGCGATCGCATTCGCCTCAAGGGGTTTACCAAGCTACTGTTTCAAGCCGCGACGATCCGCACTGCGATCAAGCACGGGAATTATGTGGCAAGTCCATCCATGGCGATGCAGAAAGTAATGGGCACGACGTTGGGAGTGCTTGGCGAATTGTTGGGGTACAAGGCGGTCAATCCAAAATATGTGATTGAATGAAAATAAATGGGGCTGTGGGTGAAGGGCGGTGGGACCTCACCCCGATTGTGACGATGAATCGGCGTGTCGGTTTGTCCCTCTCCTAAAGGAGAGGGCATCGTGACGAGTCCTTTTCTGTGTGATGGGGTTGTTGAGTTTCATAAGTCTGTTTTGTTTTAGGGTAGTTTGGGCTTCTCCCCTTCAGGTGAGACAGTAGAAGGGTTTGGCGGATCTCACCCAAATGAAGACGGTTATTCGGCGAGTCGGTTTGCGCTCCTCCAATCCTCTAAATCTTTTCACCTTCGGGCAAGTCTCTAGTCTTCAAACTCCGGTCTCTATTTCTCCATCGACACGAGCGCGTTTGTTGCCGATCCGTGATCCCAGCCGTCGATGCTGGGCGGAGTGATACCCAAGGCGGTGAGCATACTCTTGATCTGTTCACGGTGTTCGGTGGCGTGGTTGATGATCTGCACCATGATGACCCACGGCTCGACCCAATGATCGTCCCGTGTTTGGAGGCGGGTCGTGGGAAGTTTGCTGGCGTCTCTGGCGTGTTCCAACAACCGTTCGCCGCTCTCCGTGATGGATTTTTCAACGTGTTCAAACTCACCGGTGACGCGCTCCCGCCTCTCTTCGACGG
>CAZQES010000202.1:0-5574 GCA_964591425.1 uncultured Anaerolinea sp. | reverse complement strand
AAAAGCATGCCCAGCGCAAGCAAAACGACAAAGCCGACCGCCAGCACGTACACGAGCCGCACGGCGATCCTTCGCCTGCCGCGCGACGGGCGACCTGCCGTGACCAGCAACGCGTCGGACAGATGCAAATACGCGGGCGGGAGAAAAATGATGCCGATCCATTGAATTTCCAACAGGAGTTCGATACCCCACTCCGGCACATCGCGGTTTTGCAATGCCTCCGTGGAGAATACCACTACCACACACAACAAAATGATGGCGAACGAACGCGCCACGCGATCGCGCAAATTGAACGACAGGGCATACATGAACAGCGAGAACGCGGTAATCGCGATACCCGCCGTCAAAATATTGTTCAGCGTAATCAACGCTGTCAGTAGCCAATCCAGCCAGCCGTCAAACATCCGTCAACTCTACTTGATCATTTTCGCAAAAAACAAAGCCACATCCTGTGTGGCGTAATAGTGGTCATTATACCCGCAGAACTCGTAGCCAAATTTTTGCGCTAGGCGGATGCCGTTCTGATTTTTCGACTGCATTTCAAGGATGAGGCGACGGACGCTTCGTTCGGACGCCCACGCCTGCGCCGCCAATAGCAAAGCGGACGCGGCTCCTTTGCGCCTCGACACGGCATCCACGACCAGGTCGGTGACCCATGCCACTGCGGAGGTCCGATCTTCCTTCGCGCAGAGATAACCCACCAACGTTTTTTTATCCGACGCGACCAAGGTGAGGTCGCGCCGCGTCCAATCGTCGGCGAGTGTAAACGGGTTGCGCGGATACGCCACCTCCACAGCGCGAGGCAGGCGCACCTCGTGAAAGCTAGCGAAGGCTTGGCCGGTCTCACGCTTCAGATCCAACTGCCAAACGTAATCGCTCAACGAGGTGTGATCCAGCGCCATCAAGCGCGGAATATCGGTGGCAACGGCGGGGCGAATTTCAAACAAGTGTGCTCCTTCTAAAAAATGGCTCTCGGCGATGGGAGAAATACTACTCAGGGGTTTTCCACCCGCACGGCGATCACGCACGGTTCAAGAGTTATTCCGGCGTTATCGATCAGTACAAGTTGCAGGAAATAATCGCCGTTGGCAAGCGTGGTGGTATCCCAATCGCCAAGTTTTTGGTTTTTTCTGGGTTCATCCCCGGCGGATATCGTCGCCCAGATATTCGTCCCCATCGCGGAAATTTCGTACTTGTAAAAACCGAAATTGGGGATACTCGCTGTGCCGGTCAATTCAACGGTGCCGCTCACCAGCGCGCCCGGCGCCGGTGCGGTAAGCATGATCTGCTCCGGGCTGCATCCGTTCATGCCGCTGGGGACGGTTTGATTCTCAGGGTTCGACGCGGCTTCCGTTCCGGGCAATAACGTGCTTGCCGGGGTAACGAGGATATTGAGAGTGGGGGTCGGCAGTACGTCTGACGCGGGAAGAGCCGGGACGATAAAGGTTGCGATGAAAAACTCCGAGAAAACCAGCCCCAACACAAGTAGCCCGAAAACCGTGGAGCGCACCAGCCGCCGCAGTGCAAATTCACGTTCCAACCCATACACCGCATTCCGCCATTCGAGCCACGTGCGAATCATGGCGCGGAAGATGAACAAACCCCAGATCGCCAGCGCGATATAGATCAACGGCTCATACGCGGCGAGCAAACGATAAAAGGAACTCATGTCAACGAACTTTAAAGCGAACGCAAGACGCCGCGAATCACTTTTTCCATTTTCGGGGTAATGACCTTGCCCGCTTCGATGACTTCCTCGTGTGTCGTAACCGTCGAGCCATCGAGGTTGGCTTTATTGCTGATGCCGGAAAACCCGAGCACGCGCAACCCTCCGTGCCGGGCAACGATCACCTCCGGCACCGTAGACATCCCTACCGCATCTGCACCTGCCAGCTTCAAAAAGCGCAGATCAGCCGGGCTTTCGAACGAGGGACCACTCAATCCGCAATACACGCCTTCGCGCAAGGGAATTCTATTTTCCGACGCGGCTTGACGCGCGAGCGCCATCAACTTGGGATCGTACGACTGACTCATATCCGGGAAGCGCGGACCCAGCTCGTCAATGTTCGGTCCCATCAGCGGGTTTGCGCCAGCCATTCCCAACAAGTTCAGGTTATCGGTGATCAACATCACATCGCCCGGTGAGAATTCAGGGTTCACCCCGCCTGCCGCATTGGTCACGACCATCATCTCCAGCCCGAGGCGGATCATCACGCGCACTGGCAGAGTGATCTGTGAAATGCTGTACCCTTCATAAAAGTGAATACGCCCCTGCATCACCATCACCGGCTGTCCTTCCAACTCGCCGATCACGAGCCTGCCTGCATGTCCATGCACGGTCGAAACGGGCCAATTGGGGATGTCGCCGAAAGGGATCACAACCGCTTTCTGGACAGAATCAGCCAAACTGTTCAAGCCCGAGCCGAGAATCATCCCCACGCGAGGTCGGTACGAAGTGCGAGTCCGCACTGCTTCCGCCGCCGCGTCAACCTGTTCGAGAGTCACAAATGGATTCATAGAAGTATCTTCTTTTCTTTGAGAAATTCCGCGTCGTTTTATTATTGCGTAGAAAAATTATATCAGATTGGCGTTGCATGAAGTAAAATATCGGGCAGAGCCTCAACCATACCATGAAAGTCGAATCGCGTTCGCCTCAGGGATTGATCCTTCTCGTTCTCGCCACAATCGTATCGCTGATCGGGCAGGGGTTTGCCATCGCTCCGAAACTTTTCGCTCCGCTCCTGCAATATCTGTCTGTGTTTGGCAACATCTTGCCCGCCGTTATCGTTATGAGCCTTGCGTTGTTTTTATACATCGCCGGTCTGAGACGAATGGTCCACGCGCGGCGACAGGTCGGGATCTATCTCGTGATTCAACTCACTACTGCGCTTGGCATCTCCTTTCTGACAAGAGGGAGCGCCTCCTCCGCACAGGAGGGTGGATTCGCCGTAAGCGGCTTGATCACCATGTTGACAAGTCTCGGGGTTTATCTCGCAACAAACGCCACGGATTCCACTAGGAAAATTTCCGGGTTTGATGAGGAGCTGACCGACGATTCTTCATCAGCGGATGTGAAATCTCTCAGCGGACAGATCGAAATCCTGACCCAGCGCCTTACCGCCGAAAAACGCCGAACGACCCAATTGACCTTCCTCAATGAATTGAGCAAGCAACTCGAAGCGGAACTCGAACCGGAGGTTGCGGCACAACTCGCGGTCAATACGCTCGAGCACGCCATCGACTGCACGCTGGTCACCTTGATGTGGCGCGAACCGGAGAATCAACGTTACGTGGTGCTTACATCTGCCGGGAAAGATTCGAACCTCATCCCCCCGGGCTACCAGCAGGATTCAGACAAAGGCATACTCGGCAGGACGACGCGACTTAAGAAAACCCAATCGGTAAACGACACGCGACTCGACCCGGACTTTATGCCGGTCCACAAGAACAATATCCTTTCGATGATCAGCATCCCCATCGTGCAACACAGCAAGATTCGAAGCATCATCGAAGTCTGTTCCGACAAGCCGTTCGCGTTCAGCGGAGCCGATGTGACCCTCACGGAGGATGTAGCAACCGAACTGACGCGTGCGTGGGAACGATCGAGTTATCACCAGCGATTGAAGGAACTGATCCAAGCGGGCATTTCGCTGACCACCCTGCTCGATCCGCAAGCCGCAGTCCAGGAAATCGCCATGATCGCGCGCAAAACGCTCGAAGCCCGATTTGTCTTTGTCACCCTGCTCGACCAGCAGGGAAATTTCTCCCGGATCGCCTCCGCGGGCCACGCACCTAAATTTATCGAGGGTTTGAACGCGATATCCAACAGCGATGCTTTATTGCAAGCGGCGCTGAACGCCGCGCATCCTTTCCGCATCCGCGATGTGCGCAAATACACCCAAGCCAGCAAACTCGAACTGGACAGCCCAAGTCTTCGCAGTGGACTCGCCATCCCGATCCGCTTGCATCGCTTGAGCATCGGCGCGATCCTTGCCTTCGGCAAACAGGACGGGGTTGCCTTTTCGGAAAACGACGAATCGCTCGGGGATCTGTTATCGTCCCAAGCCGCCGCCGCCATTGAAAGTTCCTGGCTGTATCAGGAGTTGCGCAATACGTTGAACACCACCTCCATGCTGTACCAACTCAGCGTGGATGTCATTCAAGTGGAAGAACTGAGCGACGCGGCACAATTGATCAGCCAGGCGGCTTACAAACTGACCAACGCGCGCGAAACCGGCATTGTGCTTCTTTCGAAAAACAAAACGATCGAAGCGGAAGTGGAGATCGACGCCAGCGGTTTCCACACGCGCCGCGAACATCCCCAAGCCACCATCGATCAGGCGATCCAGACCGGGCAAAGCATCATCGTCTCCAACGATAGCGGGTCACTCGTTTGTTATCCATTGTTGACGCACAGCGAGACGTACGGTGCGCTGTGGATGAACATCCCCGAAAGCCGCGGGCAGAATTTTGCGAATCTGCAGACGCTGGCGAATCAAGCCGCCATTGCGCTTGAGCGTGCCATCCTGCTGGCTGAATCAAGGCGGCAGGCTGAGGAACTCAAGGAAGCCTACGCCGAGCTTGAGATCACGTATGACCGTACGCTGACATCGTTGATGTCTGCACTGGATGCAAGGGACCGCGAAACGGAAGGGCACAGCGTCCGCGTCAGCCAACTGGCATGTTTGCTGGCTAGGGAATTGGGTTTGCCGGACAAGCAGATCAAATCGCTCGAACGCGGCGCGTTGCTCCACGATATCGGCAAGATCGGGATCAGCGATACCATCCTGCACAAACCGGATAAACTCACCGACGAAGAATGGAAGCTCATGCGCATCCACCCGGATATCGGCGCGCGCATCGTGGAGGGGATTCCGTTCTTGCAAGACACCGTTTCGGTCATCCGGTATCACCACGAACGCTGGGACGGCTCCGGCTACCCGGTCGGGTTGCAAGGCAGGGAAATTCCCACACAGGCGCGCATTTTCGCGGTTGCCGATGTGTTCGACGCCCTCACAAGCAAACGGAAGTATCGTGAAAAATCCTCAGCGGAGGATGCGCTTAAATTCATGGAAGAACATAGCGGTGTGCTTTTCGACCCCGAGATCGTCAAAGCGCTTGCGCGACTCCCCTACCAAAAACTGACCGAAGAGGGCGACCCGGTCATGAATTGAATGTTCGGGCTAAGACCTTCTCAAACGCCCGTATCGTTCTCTCCACAGCCGAGTCGTCAATTTCATAGTGCGTCACCAGGCGAAACCGTCGTTTGTCAGCCCAATCCACGAGAATGTTGAATTTCGACATTTGTTCGATCACCTCGTTCTCGTCCATGGTGATGTGATTCGCAAGATCGAAGTAGATCATGTTGGTCTGAGGGGTGTTCTCGTCAAGAATAATTCCTGAAATGCTTCGCAAGCCCTCTGCCAGCAATTTTGCGCGGCGATGATCCTCCGCTACGCGCAGGGTCATTGTTTCGAGCGAAACGATTCCAGCCGCGGCAAGCACCCCCACCTGCCGCATCCCTCCACCCAGCATCTTGCGGAAGTGACGCGCACGCGCGATGAACTTTTCTGT
>CAZQES010000201.1:0-5575 GCA_964591425.1 uncultured Anaerolinea sp. | reverse complement strand
GGTCTTCGGCAGGATTCGCACGATTCGCAAGCCGGTCATCGCGGCGGTTTCTGGCTGGGCGCTCGGCGGCGGATGCGAACTCGCTCTCTCTTGCGACATGATCCTCGCTTCGGACTCCGCCAGATTTGGTTTGCCCGAAATTACTTTGGGCGTCATCCCCGGCGCGGGCGGCACACAGCGACTCGTCCGCGTGGTGGGGAAAGCCCTCGCCATGGAAATGATCCTCAACGACCGCAAACTCAACGCGCAGGAAGCGCTTCATTTCGGACTGGTGAATCGAGTCGTCCTCGTCAGCGACTATCTCAACGAAGCGATGAAACTTGCCGAGGAGATCGCCGCGCGCGCGCCGCTGGCAGTCCGCGCCGCCAAAAGGGCGATCAATCACTCGTATGAATCCTTCCTCAAGGACGGTCTCGATGAAGAAAAACAGATCTTCTACAACCTGTTCGGTACGGAGGATCAAAAAGAAGGCATGAAAGCCTTCGTCGAAAAACGAAAACCGAACTGGACGGGGAAATGATATGCTGGATTATTCCGACCTCAAACCGATTTTTGACTCGTTGAATTTATCCGATAGACCGGTGATCGTCCATTCATCGTTGAAACCGTTCGGCTACATCCGCGATGGAGCGGATGGGGTGTTGCGCGCGATGCTGGGATCGTTCAAAAGCATCGTCATGCCCACGTTTACCTACTGGACGATGATCACCCCCGAAGTAGGACCCGCCAACAACGCGATGATCTACGGTAAAGAAGAGAGTCTGAACAAGCAGGCTGTGTCCTTCAAACATGATCTGCAAGTAGACCCGATGATGGGCGCACTCCCCGAAGCCCTGCGGAATCACCCGATGGCTACGCGGACGTCGCATCCCATCCTTTCGTTTGCAGGCATCCACGCGGAGTCGATCCTTGCGACACAGACCCTCTTCGAGCCGCTTGCCCCCATCGGTGCGCTGGCTGAACAGGATGGTTGGGTTGTGTTGATCAACGCGGATCACACATCGAACACGAGCATCCATTACGCGGAAAAACTCGCGGGCAGGAAACAATTCCTCCGCTGGGCGCTGGTCGGTGACCGCGCGGTGGAATGTCAAAACTACCCCGGCGATTCAAGCGGCTTTCAAGCCATTGAGCCATATATCAAGCCCCATGTCGTCCGCGTGGATGTGGACAAAGGCTTCATCGAAGTGGTGCCATTGAAAAAACTTCTCGATGTAGCAACAGAGTTAATCAAATACGATACGTTCGCCTTGTTATGCGAGCGGGAGGACTGTCAGATGTGTAATGCCGTGCGGGGAATCTACGCGGTGGGGTAATTACTGAAACGTAATTTCCTCCACGCGCCAGCTTTCTTCGCCGATCAACTTCTTCAGGCGTTCGAGCATTTCGGGGCAGACGCGCGTGGTGTCGTTGGGGAAATCGAGCAGGTGTCCCGATCCATTTTCGAAGATCTGGAAACTGAACCGGTCGCGCCCGTGGAAGGAGATCAGCGTGCCGTAGATGGTTTTAATGCGCCGCCGGTCTCGTTCGCGGTCACCCGTCGAGCGGAGCATCACCGTGATCTGCTTCGGGGGATGTTTCTGGTCTTCTTCCTTGACCAGCGTGGTGTAAATGGATTTGAGGGAGGTGACGATCGCTTCGCGCGCCGTGTCATCCGGCTCTTGCACTTCATCGTGAATCTCCACTGCGGCATTCGACACCCCTTCCGTCCCCCCTGAGAGTGGGGAGACCAATTCACGCGGCGGCGTGACCTCTTCACTCTTCTCGAATTTCGGCTCCGGCTTGGACGCGATAACCGCCTCATCGAAGGAGGGTTGCCATTCACTGTCCCAGCCTTCGGGGAAGTTGTCGGGTGGAGGAGGCGTGTTATCGTCGTGAAGCGTGTTATCCCGCTTTACGCTGGCGGGCGGGATGCCATCCCGCCCCACGGCATATGTCGAAGCAGTATCGGCAACTTGAGGGATTGCTACAGGTTTGGGCGGATGCGCCGCCATCGGCTTCGGTTGTGTGGACTTGATGTTGAGCGGCGAGACGCGAGTCGGCTTGGGCTGTGGAGTCGCTGGCTGAGGTGAGACAGGCTTACCTTGAGAGAGAAGCGGTTCGCTATCCAATGATTCGAGAATCTTGATTTCCGTCCGAACCGAATCCACTAATATTTTGGGCGGCGCGGAGTTCGCATCCACTTTGCCTTCGACAATCACGATCTGACCGACGGTGAGTTGCTCGCGTGTTTTCTCCCACGTGCGCGGGAAAAGCACGAGTTCGATATTGCCCTGAATATCTTCGAGCGTGACGAAACCCATCGGCTTGTTGGTCTTGGTCATGTACGGGCGGACGTTGGTGATGAGACCCGCGACGCGGACTTTCTCTTCATGCTGTGCTTCATTAAGTTGACCCGAAAAATAACTGACGATCTGCGCAAAGGTTTTTTGATACGGCGTGAGCGGATGATCGGAGATATACAGCCCGACAAGTTCGCGCTCCCAGTTGAGCATCTCGCGCTTGTCCACGTTGTTGACTTGAGGCAGGGTAATTTCCTCGACGACGCCGGTCGTTGTACCGAACAGACTCATCTGTCCCGCATCTGCCGCGCGGAAGTGTGCACTGCTGATGGCAACGATTCGATCCAGCGATGCGAGAAGCGCGGCACGGTTACCGAACGCGTCGAGCGCGCCGACCTTGATGAGACATTCGAGCGCGCGCTTCCCGACGGCACGCAGATCGGCGCGGCGCGCAAAATCGTTGAGGTCTTTGAACTTTCCGTTCTGGTCGCGTTCCTTGAGAATCACTTCCACCGCCGCCTGACCGACATTCTTCACCGCGCCCAAGCCAAAGCGGATGCTGGGCTTGTTGCTTGCGCCGCCGTCCACGGCGGCGGTATCTTCGATTTCGAAATCCCAGCCCGAGGCGTTGATGTCGATCGGCAGGACGGACACGCCCATACTGCGCGCATCTGAAACATAGAACGCAACCTTCTCAGTTTGACCTGCAGACGCCGAGAGTAAGGCGGTCATGTACTCCGTTGGGTAATTGGCTTTGAGGTAGGCGGTCTGCACGGCGATCACGCCGTAATCGGCGGCATGAGATTTGTTAAAGCCGTAGCGAGCGAACTCTTCCCAGTCGTTGTAAATCGATTCAGCAATGCTCTGTTCCATCCCCTGCTTCACCGCGCCTGTTACAAATTTGTTGCGGTGCTTGTCGATATCGTGTTTATTTTTCTTCGAGATCGCTTTGCGCAACTCATCCGATTCGGACGGCGTATATCCCGCAAGTTCGACCGCGGCGCGCATGAGTTGTTCTTGATAGACAGGAATTCCAAATGTATCTTGAAAGATCGGTTGCAACGCGGGGTGACGATATTCCACTTCCGCTTCACCGTGCATACGCGCGATGTAATCGGGGATGAACGCCATCGGTCCCGGGCGGTACAACGCGACCATCGCGATGATGTTATCCAGCGACTTTGGCTTCATCTGGACGATCCAGCGAGTCATTCCCCCGCCTTCCACCTGAAACAAGCCAGCGGTTTGACCCGCGCCCATGATCTCGAACGATTTCTGGTCATCCAGCGGAATATTATTCAAATCAAGTTTGATACCGTGACGTTTCTCGATCAGGTCACAAGCTTTTGCCATGACGCTCAACGTGATGAGTCCGAGGAAGTCCACTTTCAACATGCCGAGCGAATCGAGAATGCCCATTTCGAACTGCGTCACCGTTTTGATCGGCGTTTCTTCCGAGCCAGAGGTCGGGCGATGCAACGGCAGATATTCGATGATCGGCTTGTCGGAGATCACCACGCCTGCGGCATGTGTCCCTGCGTTGCGAACCGTGCCTTCCATTTTTGCGGCGGTGTCGATCAACTCGCGTAGATGCGATTGTTCATTGTAAATCTGTTTGAATTCGGGAATCGCCATCGCGTCTTCCATCGTTGTGTTGCGACCCGAGACGAACGGCACAAGTTTCGCAACACGATCCACTTCAGGAAGGGGAATATCCATCACACGCGCCACATCACGCAACGCGGCTTTCGTTCCCATCGTGCCAAAGGTGATGATCTGCGCGACCTTATCATTCCCATACTTACGCGTTGTATATTCGAGCATCTCCGCGCGGCGGTCGTCGCGAAAATCGAGATCGATATCGGGCATCGAGATGCGCCCGGGGTTCAAAAAACGCTCGAACAACAGATCATGTTGAAGCGGGTCAACGACCGTGATCTCCAAAACATACGCGACGATCGAACCCGCGGCAGAGCCGCGCGCGTTGTACCAGATCCCATTCTCGCGCGCGTGACGGCACAAATCCCAGACGATGAGGAAGTACGCGTCGAATCCCATTTTGCCGACGACGCCCAACTCATAATCGATCCGTTCCTGGACTTTCTGGCTGGTCGCCGAATCCCCGTATCTTTTCTTCGCCCCTTCATTACAGAGGTGACGCAGGTAACTCGCCACCGTGAACCCCTCAGGGACGGGGAAATCAGGCAGGTGATAGCCTTTGAACGACAAGTCCACGTTGCAGCGTTCGGCGATGAGGAGCGTGTTGCTCAGCGACTCGGGCACTTCCACAAAGAGTTGACTCATCTCCGCGGGCGTGCGGAGGTAGTACGAGTCGTCGGACATACGCATCCGCTCGGGGTCCGAAAGAACCGTCTGCGTTTGGATCGCCAGCAGAATATCCTGCAAGCGCGCATCGTCCTGGTTGATGTAATGCACGTCGTTCGTCGCGATGTACCTTGCTGAGTACTTCATCCCCATTTCAAGCAGTTTCTTGTTGAGATCGGCGATCTCTTTGATATTGTGGTGTTGCAATTCGATGAAAAAGTTCTCGCGCCCGAAGACGTCGTAATACCAGTTCATCAACTTGACCGCTTCCTCGTGTTTGCCGTCCACGATCAAGCGCGGAATTTCAGCCGACATGCACCCCGACGTGGCAATGATGCCTTCGGAATGTTTGGCTAAAAAGTCGTGGTCGATGCGGGGATAGTAATAAAAGCCTTCGAGCTGAGCGGCGGAGGAAATCTTGAGCAGGTTTTTGTAGCCCGTCTCGTTTTCAGCGAGTAGGAGCAGGTGGGAGGAGGTTCTGTCGAGTTTCGAATCGCGGTCTTGCATCGTCCGCGCCGCCATGTAGGCTTCCACGCCGATGATCGGCTTGATTCCTTCGTTCGTCGCGGCTTTGTAAAAATCCATTACCCCGAACATCGTGCCGTGATCCGTGATCGCCACCGCAGGCATCTCCAATTCCTTCACGCGCCTGACGAGTTTCTTGATGTTCGAGAAACCGTCGAGCAGGGAATATTCGGTGTGTACGTGGAGGTGGGCGAAGGACATTTCAGCGACCAGTGATCAGCGGGATAGACGCGATTATAGCACGGGTGTTCGAGTATGAAGTTTAAAAGATTCAGATGTTAAACAAGCAAATCCTCCTCACGGAGGATTTTTATTATGAGCGCGGAGAGGCTCGAACTCTCAACAAACGGCTTAAAAGGCCGCTGCTCTGCCATTGAGCTACGCGCCCCGATCCTCGGCGCAGTCGCCGTCTGGAACGCGGCCGACATCGGCGTCGGCAACCG
>CAZQES010000200.1:0-5635 GCA_964591425.1 uncultured Anaerolinea sp. | reverse complement strand
CAGGTCGCGGTCGTCCATGGCGGCTACCAGAGGGACATACTTGCGTAGAACGTGAGTGATGCCCAGCGATAAGACCACACTGAACGTAACCAGCAACTCCTTCGCCCAGCCGCGCATCCCGCCGATGAAAGCGAAGAGGAGAACATACATCCAGAAGACGACCACAAGACTCATCATAGGCTTTTCACTCCTGCCAGCTCGATCAAGACGCTGGCAATCTTCTCCGCGGCGCGGGGATGCGACAACTCGAACATCGCGGCGCGCATAGACTTCAACTTGTTGCGGTTGTCGAGCAAAACGTTCAAGGTGACCAACAGTTCGTTTTTGAGGCGATGATCTTCCAGAATCACCGCCGCGCCGCGATATGCCAGAAATTCGGCGTTGACCTTTTGGTAACGCCAGGCATGAGGGTACGGTACCAGCACGGCGGGCAAACCGAACAACGGAAATTCTCCGAGCACCGACGCGCCTGCGCGCGACACCACCAGATCCGCCGCGGCGAGCGCCGCTCCCATCTCGTGAAGATAGGGCAACGCATGATAGCGGGCGGCGAGTTCCATTGGCAATTGTTCGCGCGTATGTTTTACAAATTGCCAATCGGCATCGCCGGATAAATGAATAATTTCAAATTTGACCAGCAGGTCACGCAAACCGTTGAGGACTGCCAGGTTGATCGAGCGTGCGCCCTTGCTCCCGCCAAACACCAGCAAGACCGGGAGTCCGCCGGCGATGCCGAGGTGGCGAGTCGCTGTCTCGCGGTCCCAAAGCGCAAGGTCGGGGCGAATCGGGTATCCCGTCTCGCGTACCTTCTTGCGAAAGTATTTCTGCGATTGGCTGGTGGTCACCGCGATCTCATCCGCGAAACGCGTGAGCGACCGCAATGCCAGCCCAGGTTCGATATCCGGCACGAAGAGCATGGTCGGTATCGAACGCCCTGCCAGCGCGACCGGCGCCGCCACATACCCGCCGGTGAAGAACAACACATCGGGTTTAAACTCTTTCAAGAGGCGGCGCGCGGCAAACACACCTTGCGCAAGCAACACGAGATTGCGCGGCATGTTCACAAGGTCTACACCATGGATGCCGGCGGCTGGGACGCTTTCAAAGGCGATGCCTTGACGCTTCACCAGTGATTCCTCCATGCCGCCCGCGCCGCCCACCCAGAGCGTATCCACGTCGGTGACCTTAGCCGTGAGCGCGTTGTGAACGGCGAGGGCGGGGTACACTCCGCCTCCCGTTCCCCCGGCGCAGATCAATAATCGCACCGAAAGACCTCCATTCGTTATCGTCCAGCTTTGCGATCTCACCGCTCTGGCGCGAGATGTTCAACATGATGCCGATGGCGCACAACGTGGAAACAAGATTCGAACCGCCCGCGCTGACGAACGGCAACGCGTTCCCGGCGAACGGCATCAACCCCACCATCACCGCCATGTTGATGGACGCCTCGATCGCGATCCAAAACGTGACGCCCGAGGCTAACAACGTGCCGAGCATATCGGGCGCGCGCCGCGCCACCACAAGCCCGCGCCAGATCAACGCGCCGTACAACGACATCAACAGGATCGAACCGAACAAGCCGAGTTCCTCCGCCACCACCGCAAAGATGCTATCCGTCGGCGCGAACGGTAGACCGGTCAACTTCGTGTCTGCCTGACCCAGCCCCACGCCGAAGATTCCG
The DNA here is from genome assembly GCA_964591425.1 of uncultured Anaerolinea sp. GTDB lineage: Bacteria > Chloroflexota > Anaerolineae > Anaerolineales > Villigracilaceae > Defluviilinea. The sequence continues at coordinate 3,954 of CAZQES010000200.1, read as the reverse complement.
CCTTTGATGATCGCTTCGAACGAACGCTGTACGTGATACGACGCGTTCGTTGGGTCCTGCAAGCCTGCAATAAACGAGTCGACGCGGTTGCGCCCGGTCACGCTGAATTGCACCACCACCCAGCCGATGACGAGGGCAAGGATCAACAAGAACATGATCTGCTTGAGGTCTGCGCCTGCGAGGAAGAACAACAACCCGCCGAGGATCAACACCGTGCCTGCCGCGCTGAGATCGGGTTGCAGGTAGATCAAACCGCCGATGATTCCCAAAATCACTCCCAGGGGGATCAAGCCAAAACTCACATAGTGCAGGTTTTGCCGCTTGGCATACAGCCACACCGAAAGATAGATCACCGCCACAAGTTTCGCCAATTCAGAGGGCTGATACGAACCCTCGAACAACGTGCGCGAAGCGCCCAAACGGATTTCGTTTACGAACAAGACCGCCAACAGCAAACCGATCGTGCCGAGCATGGCAAACACAACCACCTTGCGCCACAGATGATAGTCAAACAGCGACAGCACGAACGCGGCGATGACGCCGACGCCCAGCCAGCGCAACTGGCGCAGGAACATGTACGTGGACGAACCGTACGCGTTGAACGAAAAATCGAACGAAGCGGAATACAACATGATCAAACCGAAAACGACCAGCGCGACCACGGTCAACAACAACGGCACATCGAGCCCGCGCGCGATATTCTTCGAAAGCGATAAACGAAAACGGTCGTTTACGAAAGTTCTTGCACCCATGTTCTAAACCTTTCTCCGCGTTCTTCGAAATCCTTGAATTCATCGAAACTCGTACCGCCCGGCGAAAGCAGGACAACATCACCGGCTTGTGCGGCTTCTGCGGCTTTGACCACTGCCTGATACAGACCATCCACGCGCGAGACGGATAAACGCTTCCTTCCGGATTGGAGGCTGTTCGCGGCTCGTTCGATTTTTTCCGCCGCCTCGCCGAACAGCACCACATGATGAGCGCGTTCCGCCGCGAGATTCATCAACTCCTCCCACGGGAGGTTCTTGTCGCGTCCGCCCAGCAACAACACGATGGGTTCATCGAACGCGCGGAGCGCAGCCATGCTCCGCTCCGGCGCGGTCGCGATCGAATCGTTGTACCAGCGCGCGCCGCGAAACTCGCGCACGAACTCCAAGCGATGCGGCACGCCGCGGAATTCCTCCACCGCCTCGAGCATCGCATCCAACGGGAAGCGCGCCGCGTAACCGATGGCGAACGCCGCAAGCACATTTGCCACGTTATGCTCGCCGCGTAGTTGGATTTTCTCGCGCGGGATCAACGGCAGGTATGCATTCCCATCGCGCAAGTTCAACAGACCATCGTGTAAATACGCGCCGTCCAATCCTTCCTCCAGTTCGTGAAGGCTGAACGTCATCAACTTTCCTGTCACTTTGTTGCTCAGACCCCATGCGCCCTTGTCATCGCGACCCAGCACCGCGACATCGTCCTTCGATTGAAATTCCAAGATGCGACTCTTCGCCGCGGTGTAGGCTTCCATCGTGCCGTGCCGGTCCAGATGATTCGGCGTGATGTTCAAGATCGCCGCAACGTTCGTCGAGAGGGTCATCTGATCCAATTGAAACGAAGAGAGTTCCATCACCGCCACAGCATCCGGTTTCATGTCATCCACATAATTCAACAGCGGGTCGCCGATGTTACCGCCGACATACGCTTTCTCGCCATGTGCATTCTTCGCCATGGTACCGACCAACGTTGTTGTCGTCGTCTTGCCTGCGGAGCCGGTGATCCCGATGGTCTTGCATGGCACAACTTCCATGAAGATCTGCGAATCGTTCGAGAGTGGAATCCCTCGCTGGACTGCTTCAACCACAATCGGGAGCGTGAGCGGGATTCCGCCGGAGAGGCACAACACATCCGTTGAATCCAATAACTCAAGAGGATGCGCGCCTAGCGCCCAGTCAATCCGATATTCCGCGAGCGATTCGCGCACGAGCCGCAAATCCTCCACACTGCGCATGTCACTGACCGTAACGCGCGCGCCGTGAAGCGACAGCCAGCGCGCGAGGGCAAGCCCCTGCCGGGCGGCGCCTAATATCAAAACGCGGGTGTCTTTCCAATTCGTTTTCATTAAACCTTTGTTCGCGAGCAGTTGCACTGCGAGCGTGATGCAGTGCAACTGCATCCCAACGATAATTACACCAACGCCAATCCTACGCCGATCATCGCGGACAAGAGACCGATGAGCCAGAACCGTTGCACGATCTGCGTTTCGCTCCAGCCAAGCAACTCAAAATGAAGATGGATCGGCGTCATCTTGAAGAACCGTTTGCCCTTCGTCATGCGGAAATACGCCACCTGGATCACCACGCTCAACGCCTCGCTCAACGGAATGACCGCGATGACGAGCAACAGGGGCCATTGACCGGTCATCAACGCGACGACCGCCAGCGTGGAACCGAGCGCCATCGAGCCGGTATCGCCCATGATCAATTCCGCGGGATGCACGTTGAACCACAAAAAACCGAATAACGCACCGACGATGATGAAACAGAATTGAGCGAGATACACCTGCCCGTTGATGAGCGCCACGCCGCCGAACGCGGCGAAAGCGGTTGCTGAGATCAAACCAGCCAGCCCATCCAGCCCATCGGTAAAGTTGACCGCGTTCGATTCGCTGACGATCACGAACGCCGCGATCGGGATATACCATAAGCCCAATTCGATCTCATCCCTAAAACCGGGCAGGTACATATCTGGCACAAGGAGCAAGTATTTCAACACGAAGGCTGTTCCCACCGCGAGAAAAACCTGCGCTAAAAACTTGGTGCGAATGCGCATACCGTCCCCGCGGCGTTTGCCGCGAATGCCTTCCCAATCGTCGATCGCGCCAAGCACGCCGAACGAGACCATCACGATGAGCGGCACCAGCACTGAACGCCCGGTCACATCGAGACCGATCAACGCCGCGGCGTTGAGCAAACCGGTCAGCAGAAGAACCGGCAAGATGAACATCACGCCACCCATGGTGGGCGTCCCCATTTTGATACGATGCTTGTCGGGCTCCTCCACGCGGATGATCTTGCCGATCTTGAAGTGCCGCAGTACGCGCAATAACGGCGTGCCCCAGATCGCGGTCATCACGAACGAAAACATCGCCAGCCCGAGCACAAGCGCGTCGTGTCTCATGATCGCACCTCCAACTGGTTGGTGATGCGATCCATGCGCAACCCATGCGAACCCTTGATCAACACAACATCGTCCGTTGAAAGGTTCGCGTTCAGCCATTCCACGACCGGTTCGAGCTCGTCGAACTCCAAGACAGACGATTTCTTCATGCCCGCGCGCCGCGCAGCGTCCGCGATGATGTGCGCACGCTCGCCCAGCGTGAGCAACATTCCAGCCACTTGCGCGGCGCGCAACCCCACCATTTCATGTCCGCCTCGTTCGTACGGACCGAGTTCAAGCATGTCACCCAGCACCGCGATCTTTCTGCCATCGAGTTCATCGAGCAGGTTCAACGCGGCAAGCATCGATTCCGGCGAGGCGTTGTAGGTGTCGTCCAACAAGAGCGCGCCGCTTTCACTGCGCACAGCCGCGAGGCGAAGTTGCGTGTGCCCCTGACTCAAGCCTTCGAGGATCTCCTGCCAGTTCATGCCTTCCGCAAGACCCACCGCCGCGGCGCGCAACGCGGTGTGAACCGAATGCCGCCCGATCAACGGGATTTTCACGTGCAAAGTCTCGCCTTGATAATGAATCCGAAAACGGATGCCATCCAAGCCCAAGCCTTCCACATGGTCTGCCCACAGATGCGCCTCGTGCGACAAGCCGTAGAAGAAGACGCGCGCCTTGGTTTTCTCCTCCATTTTGCGGACCCACGCATCATCGAAGTTGAGGATTGCCACGCCCTCGGGAGCCGGCGGCAACGCCTGGACCAATTCTGCTTTGCCACGCGCGATGGCTTCCTGTGAACCG
>CAZQES010000199.1:0-5690 GCA_964591425.1 uncultured Anaerolinea sp. | reverse complement strand
GGCCCCTCATGTTCGGTCTCGCGTGTTGCGCCATCGAAATGATCGCCGCACAAACCGCGCGCTACGACATGGCGCGCTTCGGCATGGAGGTCATGCGCCCCACGCCGCGCCAGGCTGACCTCCTGCTTGTTTCGGGAACCGTCACCAAGAAAATGGTCCCGGCGATCATCCGCCTGTACAATCAGATGCCCGAACCGAAATATGTCGTGGCGATGGGTGCCTGCGCATCGGGCGGAGGTCCTTTCAAAGAGGGCTATAACGTTGTTGCAGGCATCGATAAATTTTTGCCCGTTGATGTATACATCCCCGGTTGCCCTCCAACACCGCAGGCATTGATTGCCGGCATGATCAAGTTGCAGGAAAAAATTGATAAACAAAAAATCAGTAAAGCGATTTGGTATAACCGCAAACAAAAATCAGACGGTAACTACGTGCCGGTTCCCATTCTGGGACCTGACCTGATCGACCCACGCCGTAACGCGGAGATCAAAGCCGCCGCGGCTGTAAAGGAGGGATGACATGACTGCACCCGCTCCCGCTTCAACCTCGACAGTCGATTTGGTCACCCGTTTCCCCGGCGTTGTTCAAGCCGACGCGCGCCCCGGCTTCAGCGGTTTCATCGTCGAAAAAGATTCGCTCCTTGAAGTCGCGACCGCCGTCCGCGATGAATTCGGCTTCGACCTGATGACCGCCGTCACCGGCGTGGATTACTTCCCTGAAAACAAAATGGAAGTCGTGTACCACGCCTACCGCACCACCGGCGGACCCGGCTTGGTCTTCAAAGTTCAAGTCCCACGTGTTGACCCGGTGGAAGTCCCATCGTTGATCCATCTCTACCCCGGAGTAGATTTGCAAGAGCGCGAAGCGTGGGATCTGCTCGGAATCAAATTCACCGGTCACCCCGACCTGCGCCGCATTTTGATGTGGGAAGGTTTCGAAGGTCATCCGCTTCGCAAAGATTGGAAAGAGGGCTTCTACGAGGAAGATACCAAACCGTTCAAGAGCCGCTGGCCCGATGGTCAGTTTTACATGGCAGAGGATAAAAATCCGTTCAAGGATAATTTGACCTTCCCGCAAAACTTCGACCCTGAAAAATGGATACCCGAAGGCGACGCGTTGCTCTACGGCGCGCTGGCACGCTACACCGTCAAACAAGAAGACAGCATCAGCACCGACCGCATCGTTATCAACATGGGACCTCACCATCCCTCCACGCATGGTGTCTTCCGTGCCGTGATGACACTCGACGGCGAAACCATCGTCGGCTTGAAACCCGTCCTTGGCTATTTGCATCGCAACCACGATAAGATCGGCGAACGCAACACCTATCTGCAAAATATGCCGTTCACCGACCGCCTCGATTACTTCAACTCGATGACCAATAACTTCGGCTATGCCCTCGCGGTCGAAAAACTGATGAAAATTCCCGTCGCCGAACGCGCGGAATACATCCGCGTGATCGTCTCGGAGTTGAGTCGTATTCAGAACCATCTCGTGTTCATCGGCACACTGCTCAACGATTTGGGTGCAATGTACACGCCATCACTGTACGCGTTCGAAGAGCGCGAACTGATCCTCGACATCTTCGAGGCGATCTCCGGCGCCCGCATGATGTGCAACTACTTCCGTTTTGGCGGCGTGGTGCGCGACATCGAAGATGCGGAAATGCAAAAGATCAAGGATCTGGTTTACAACCGCCTGCAATACAAAACCGACGAACTCGACCGCATGTTGACGGAGAATGAAGTGCTCGTCTCGCGCATGAAGGGTATTCGCATGATTAACGCTGAAGATGCCGTCGCCTACTCGATCACGGGTCCTGTTCTGCGTGCGTCTGGGGTTCCATACGATATCCGCCGCGCTGACCCCTACGGAATCTACGACCGCTTCGAGTTCGATGTGGCTGTCCGCTACAACGGCGACCTGATGGACAATTACCTCATCCGCATCGACGAGATTCGACAATCCCTGCGGATTCTAGATCAAGCCATCAAGCAAATCCCTCAGGGACCGATCAACTCGCAGAAACCGGCGTACCAGGTTCGCGTCCCAGCCGGTGAAGCGTACGGACGAGTCGAGTCGCCGAAGGGCGAACTCGGTTTCTACGTTGTATCGAACGGCAAGCCGAATCCGTGGCGTTATCACGTGCGGCCCGCGTCGTTCGTCAATGTGACCGCGCTGGAAAAGATCTGCATGGGTACCAAGATCGCGGACTTCGTCGTCCTGCTCGCCATGTTCGATATGGTAATGGGCGAATGTGACCGCTAATTCAACCCGTCATTGCGAGGAGAGCCGGAGGCTCGACGAAGCAATCCACTTCACGATGTTGGAGATTGCTTCGCTTCGCTCGCAATGACGCTAGGAGATGATTATGTACGGTAAAGGAATACTCAAAGGTCTCGGCGTCACGTGGAAGCGATTCTGGGAGACGTACCTCGAAGATATTTCGTGGGTGTTGCGCGGCAAGAAACGCTATTACACCGAAGAAGGTGTGAAGCATCGCGCGAGCAAAGATCAACGCGGCATCTTCACGGTTCAATTCCCGGAAGAGAGATTGATCCTACCCGAGGAGGCGCGTTACCTGCCCTTCCTCGTCTACAACGAAATGCCCGATGGCAAACGGGAAATTTTGTGCACCTCATGCGGAATCTGCGCGAAGGTCTGCCCGCCGCAATGCATCTGGATCGTGCACTCGAACGACCCGACCACCGGCAAACCGATCCCCGAACCGACCGAGTTCTACATCGACGCGGATATTTGCATGAACTGCGGCTACTGCGCGGAATACTGCCCGTTCGACGCGATCAAAATGGATCACGATTTCGAGATCGCCTCGTACAGCCGTAATGTGTACAACATGGAACTTCTGCTCAAATCCTCCGAATACTACAAGAGCATCCGCCCGTTGAATTACGCGCGCGAGGAAGCGGCGCGCCTCGCCGAAGCGGAGGCAAAGAAAGCCAAAGAAGCCGCGAAAGCCGCAGCGGCGCAAGCGCAGAAGCCTGCAGAGCCGCCGGTGGCAACAGCTTCGTAAACATAATAGACAAGTAAACAAGTAGACAGGTAACCACGTGGGTACGTGTATACGTGTTTACCTGTCTACATTATCAAAGGAAATCCAATGTCTCAGATCACAAATGAACTTGTACTCAAAGCCCTCAGCACGGTGCAGGAACCCGATCTAGGTCAGGACCTCGTCACGCTCAACATGGTGAAAGATATCAACATCGAAGGCGGTAATGTTTCTTTAACCGTGATGCTCACCACGCCAGCCTGCCCCTTCCGCGCGAAACTTGAACGAGATTCAAAAGAAGCCGTGATGAAGATCGACGGGGTGAAATCGGTCACCGTGAAAATGGATTCGGATGTGCCGAACGACGGGCGGATGCGCGGCTTGGTGACAACCCCGATTCGAAATGCCATTGCGGTTGGTTCAGGCAAGGGAGGCGTTGGCAAATCGACGGTGGCGGTCAACATCGCGGTGGCGCTCGCGCAGAGCGGCGCGCGCGTCGGGCTCATGGACGCGGACATTTACGGACCCAACACACCCACCATGCTCGGCGTGGAGAAACTCCCTCCCCCGCAGGGACAGCGTCTCATCCCTGCCGAAGCGCATGGCGTAAAAATGATCTCGATGGGCTTACTCGTCAAGCCGGGGCAGCCCCTCATCTGGCGCGGACCGATGCTCAATTCCGCGATCCGTCAATTCTTGAGCGACGTCGAATGGGGCGAGTTGGATTACCTGATCATCGACTTGCCACCCGGTACCGGCGACGCGTCGCTTTCTCTTGCTCAAGCATTGCCACTCAGCGGAGCGGTGATCGTCACACTTCCACAACTCGTTTCGCTCGAAGATGCCGGGCGAGGGCTGAACATGTTCAAAACGCTCGAGGTGCCGATTCTCGGAATCATCGAAAACATGTCTTTTCTTGAATTGCCCGATGGCACACACATGGATTTGTTCGGTACAGGCGGCGGTGAGCATTTGGCACAAGCCACCGACACACCTTTCCTCGGCAAAGTACCCATTGACCAAAACGTCCGCATTGGAGGCGACACAGGCAAACCCATCGTTGTCTCGCACCCCGATTCGCCGGTGGCGATGTCACTGCGAGGAATTGCCGAAAATCTGGCGGCAAAGGTCAGCGTGGCGGCACTCAGCGGGAAGAACGAAATACCGATCAGTATTGTTGAATAACTCACCTTACGCACCTTGAAACTTTATGCCTATTGATGTGTCACCCTGAGGGACGCCTCGCGTCCCGAAGGGTCTCTACGACAGTCTCAGAGATTCTTCGCGGAGTTTAACCTGAGCCTGTCGAAGGGCTCAGAATGACATTGCGTAAGGTGAGTGAATAATATGCAAGCAGACCTGACGGGTTGATCTCCGTCAGGTCTTTTTGATTCTTCGTTCAGCCTGTTTGTCATTGAGTTGTTGTGCTTGCTCACCGATACCCTGTGTATACTCCAGCGCGATGAACGATAACACGACCTTCGACAAAGTTTCGCTGTTGCGGCTTGCATTTCCGGGGTTGGAGGATTCCGAACTGACGGAGATGGCTGAACTGACCGAGATTCGCACCTACCCAGCGGATCATGTGCTGTGCCAGGAGGGCGAATACGAAGATGTGTTCTACATCATCGCGGATGGCAACGCCGCGATTTCGAAGAAGATGGGAGAAGGCGAGGTCGAACGCGTCCTGCGCGTGAGTGGGCGCGGCGACATGGTCGGCGAGATGGCGTTGATCCAGAATGCGCCGCGCGCGGCGACCGTCCGCACTACTGCGGAATGTACCGTACTGGAAATGGAAAAACGGGATTTCGAGACGATTCTCAGCCGCAGTCCGCGCATGGCGATGGACATCATCCGCATCACTCTCGACCGCATCCGCGCCAACGACCAAGCCATGATCGCCGATTTGCAGAAAACGAACAAGGTTTTACGTCAGTTGGATCGCAACAAACTGGAATTCATCCAGGTGGCGGCGCACGAGCTACGCACGCCGCTTACCGTGTTGATCGGTTACGCAAAAATGTTGGGCTCGCTTGTAGACGTGTCGTCCAATTCAGCCCTGGGCGGGGTGCTGGAGGGAATCCGCAAAGGTACCGAACGCATGCACGAAGTGGTGAACATGATGCTCGATGTCACCCGCATGGACGCGGACACGCTGAGGGTCTCGTTCGCGCCTGTCCCGCTGAAACACGTCATTGGCGAGGTGGTCGAGGGCCTGAAGCAAGCCGCCACAGCGCGCGGAATCGTGCTGACGGTCGAACATGGCGAAGAGGTCGATCTACTCAACGCCGTTCCGTCATTGATCGAAAAAGCGTTGTATCAACTGGTGATCAACGCGGTCAAATACACTCCGGATGGCGGGAGGGTGGCCGTGTCCACGCGCAAGGTTCAGATGGAGAATGGAGCGCCCGGCGTCCAGATCGCGGTGAATGATTCCGGTATCGGTCTGGATGCGGAACATCATGAATTGGTGTTCGAAAAGTTTTACCAGGTGGGCAGTGTTGCGCTTCATTCCTCCGGCAAAACATCTTTCAAAGGCGGCGGACCGGGTTTGGGGTTGGCGATCGTGCGCGGTGTGGCGCGTGCGCACGGAGGCAGGGCTTGGGTGGAAAGCGCTGGACACGATGAGACGAATTTTCCCGGGAGCACATTCTATTTGGAATTGCCGATCCACCCA
>CAZQES010000198.1:0-5696 GCA_964591425.1 uncultured Anaerolinea sp. | reverse complement strand
ACCGCGCCTCCCAAATTGACGTTCGAGCAGGTCGACAGAAAGATGGATAATCGTCGGTCAGCCGTGCGGACAGGTTCTCGGTGAGTCGCACGCTTCGAGGTCGGTGAGCAGTGCGCGTTGCTCCTCGGTGGATAGCGACATGCCGCCTCGCACCGCCATGCGTTTGCAGACGCGTGCGGCGAGTTTTTTCTCCACTTCGTTTTGCAACGGCGTCTCGTCTTCCTCGAAATCTTCCACCAACGCCCGCAACGCCGCAGACGGGTCGCTCCCCGCGAACAAGGCTGGCACCGCACGGACTTGGAATGTGTTCGGACCGAACTCTTCCACGTCAAAACCAAAGTGTTGAAGAAATGGTAATTGAGTAAGCAGTAATTGGCTTGTTTGCGGAGGGAGAGTCACAACCGCAGGCGAAAGCAAAGACTGTGACGGAATCTTCTTCATCTCATGCTGTGCCATCAATTTTTCGAACAGCACGCGTTCATGCGCGGCATGTTGGTCAATGAGATAAAGTCCATCGGGACCTTCCGCCACCAGATACGTCGCCCCGATCTGACCGATGAGCCGCAAGAGAGGAATCCGCTCAAACGTTGCCTGCTCGCCATTACTGCGTACTGCGTCCTGCGTACTGGGCACTGATGACGGTTGACTTTCCACCGATAACGGATCACTTTTTACAGACAGCACATCATCGTAGGCGATACTCCAATCAATTCCAACAGTCTTCGGTTCGTGTTGTACTGCCCGCGCCCCCCACAGACTCGGCGCGACGTTCGGCACCGGCGAATATGCCAGCAACGCTTTGCGAGCAGATCGCTGTACGAAACTGAACACTTTATCCTGATTCCTGAATCGCACTTCGGCTTTGGCGGGATGCACGTTCACATCCACTTCTTGAGGGTCGATCTCAAGGAACAACGCGGTGAGCGGATACCGTCCCACCATCAACAAGGTGTGATACGCCTGCAACAGCGCGGTTGATAACGCGACCTCATGCACCCATCGCCCGTTGATAAAAAAAGTGATCTCCTTGCGGTTCGAGCGCGTGAGGGAGGTTGGACTGATGAAACCCGTTAAACGATAACCGTCTTCCTCTGCCATCACTTCGAGCATCTGCTTCGCCACGTCCACGCCGTATAACGCGGCGAGGATGGCGCGGCGATCCCCGTCGCCTGTGGTTTGCAAGGCGATATTTTTGCCTTCGGATAGTTTGAATTTTTTTTCTGGATACGCCAACGCGTAACGCGTGACGAGCGAGTCGATCGCGCGGCGTTCGGTCATATCGGTTTTGAGAAATTTGAGACGGGCTGGGACGTTATAAAACAAATCCTCCACACGGACGGTTGTCCCAACCGGAATGCCGACTTTAGTCGGCTTTTTGCTCTTGCCACCTTCAACTATTAATCTTGACCCCTCTTTTTCATCTTTCACCCGCGAGGTGATCGTCATGCGCGAGACGGAACCGATCGATGCGAGCGCCTCACCGCGGAATCCCAGCGTCACGATGGAGAAAAGCTCCTCGGAGCGAACCAGTTTCGAGGTGGCGTGACGCGAGACGGCAAGTTCCAATTCGGCGGAGGGGATCCCCAGTCCATCGTCCGCAATTTCAATTAATTTTTTCCCTGCCTCTTCCACCGAAATCGAGATCGTTTTCGCGCCTGCGTCCAACGAATTTTCCAGCAACTCTTTCACCACCGACGCCGGACGTTCGATCACTTCACCTGCGGCGATCTGCGATGCGACCTCTGATGAAAGCAAGCGAATGGGCATGGCGCGATTATAACCTTTATAATTCACATCTATGAAGCGGTTGAATTTTACGGTTGCCTTTCTTTTGGCGTTACATTCTTCATGCGCGCCTGCTGCCCAGCCTGCCGCGCCGACTCCGCTTGTCACATTCACACAACCTCCCACACAGACGGCGCCGACTCCAACTGCCACCTTCACACCCGCGTTTTCACCCACGCCCGACCTGTATTACCTGTACACGAATGAATATTTGCGTTCGAGGCTCTACGGCGGCGGGCAGGTTGAATTTCTTGAGGTGCTGGGTCAGAACGTCTTCTTCACGAAATTTCTCATCCGCTACCCCAGCGATGGATTGAACATTTATGGTTTTGCCAACATCCCGAACGAAGAGGGTCCGCACCCGGTCATCATTGCACTGCACGGCTACATTGACCCAGCGGTCTACTACACCCTGGACTACACCACACACTACGCCGATGCGCTTGCCAACGCGGGATACATCGTTTTGCATCCGAACCTGCGCGGCTACCCGCCATCGGACGATGGTGAGAATCTCTTCCGTGTGGGCATGGCGATCGATGTGTTGAATCTGATCGAGATCGTCAAAACACAAAGCGGCGGGACCGATCCATTGCGAACCGCCGACCCGAATCGAATTGGCTTGTGGGGACACAGCATGGGCGGCGGGATCAGCACGCGCGTCCTCACCGTGAGCGGCGATGTGGATGCCGCTGTGCTCTACGGCTCGATGAGCGGCGACGAACAAAAGAATTATGAAGCCATCCGCGTGTGGTCGGGGGATTCACGCGGGCTGGATGAACTGGAAATCCCAACCGATGAGCTGGCGCGCATCTCTTCGATGTACTTTTTCGATCAGGTCACCGCCGCGGTCAGCATCCATCACGGCATGGCGGATACGCTCGTCCCGCCCGAGTGGTCCGTGCTGACCTGCGATCAAATGCAGTCGCTCGGTAAAAACGTGGAATGCATCTACTACGAAAACATGCCGCACACGTTTTACGGCGCGGGCGATGAAGAGTTCATCCAAAATACTATTCGGTTTTTCAACCGCTACCTCACCGCGCCATGACACTTAATCGGCACTTCACGAATGTCCAGGCGATAGGTCGATTTGCCTCCGCCTTGAGGCAGTGCAACTGCCTCAAGAACTTGTGCTATCTCGCCGCGCCATAACGTATAATCGCCCGATGCGTTTTTCGACCCTCTTCTTCGATCTCGACGACACGCTCTATCCAAACTCCACTGGTTTGTGGCAGGCGATCAAAGGTCGCATCAACGTGTACATGGTCGAGCGGCTCCACATTCCCGAAAACGACGCGCCCGCGTTGCGCGAACAATATTTCAAAATGTACGGCACCACCCTGCGCGGTTTGCAGGCGCGTCACAACGTGAACGCACAGGATTTCCTCGCCTTTGTACATGACCTGCCCTTGAAGGACTACCTCACCCCCGACCCGATTCAACGGGACGTGATCGCTTCGCTCCCGCACAGGAAGTTTGTCTTCACCAACGCGGACTCTGCCCACGCTCGACGCGTCCTCGCCGCGCTCAACCTCAGCGACCTCTTCGAGTCCATCGTGGATATCCACGCGGTCGCGCCGTATTGCAAGCCCATGCCCGAATCCTTTGCCATCGCGCAGGAACTGGCAGACGAACCCGACCCGCGTAAATGCGTGATGATCGACGACCTGCCCCGCACCACGCGCGCCGCGCTGGACGCCGGCATGGCAAGCATTTTATACGGCACCGAGGAACCGACCTCCGACGCCAGCGGCGTGTTCAAAGATTGGACTCATTTGCCGATTATGTTGGGGTAAGGGGTCCTCATACGAAGTACGGAATACGCAGTAAAACTGTATTACGTACTACGTACTGCGTATTGCGTATTGCATACTTTCCAACAATCCACTTATGCCGCTCCAATGGATTCATTACACCCAATTCAGCAAACATTAATCACGGCATAGTATCGTTCAGCCCAACATCGAATGGAGGCTGTTGTGAATAGAACCGTCAAACTTGTGCTTGGCTCGCTGGTGGGATTGATCCTGCTCACCGGCGTATTTTCTGCGGGGATGCTCGTCGGCAACCTGATTCCCGCCACCGAACAACTCCCGATCATCCGGGATTTGATCCCCGTCGTTCCAACGGTCGAACCCGAACAACAATCCGCGACGCCGGAGGAATATCAAACCCTCTTCGTCCCGTTCTGGGAGGCGTGGAACATCGTCCACAACCAATTTGTAGACCAGCCTCTCGACGATGTCGTGCTCATGCGCGGCGCGATCCGCGGCATGATGGATGCGGTCGGCGATAAACAGACCTTTTACATGGACCCGGTCGTCTACGAGACCGAGACCTCAGCGCTCTCCGGCGAATACGAAGGCATCGGCGCGTACGTGGACACGGACGGCGAATACCTCACCATCATCAGTCCCATCGAAGGCTCGCCCGCCCAAGCCGCCGGCTTGAAGCCCGGCGACCAGATCATCGCCATTGACGGCGTGGATATGACCGGCACGACACCCGAACAGGCGCGTCAAAAAGTGCTTGGTCCGGCGGGCACAACAGTGACATTGACGGTGACGCGCGAAGGCGAGGCGGATTCTCTGGAGTTCATCCTCACGCGCGCCAAGATCACCATCCCCAGCGTCACCGGTGAAATGCTCGAAAATAATATTGCGTATGTCGATATCAACCAATTCGGCGAAAAGACCACCGGCGAACTCAGCGCCGTGTTGGATGAACTGCTCGCCCAAAACCCGCAGGGCATCATCATCGACCTGCGCAACAACCCCGGCGGATATTTGCATACATCCGTCGAAGTCGCTTCCGAATTTATTGACAGCGGTGTGATCCTGTACGAACAATACGGCGATGGCAACCGCGACGAATACACCGCGCTGGGCAATGGGCGCGCAACCGAGTTGCCGATCGTCGTCTTGGTCAATGAAGGTTCCGCCTCTGCATCCGAGATCCTCGCGGGCGCTTTGCAGGATTACGAACGCGCGCAACTCGTCGGCGTGCAATCGTACGGCAAGGGTTCCGTCCAGCAATGGGTGCCGCTTTCCGATGAACAAGGCGCCGCGCGCGTGACCATCGCTCGCTGGCTCACCCCGGATGAACGCCTCATTGACGGCATCGGTCTCACGCCGGACTTTATCGTCGAACTCACCGAAGAAGACTTCGCCAACGAACTCGACCCTCAACTGGATAAGGCGATCGAAGTATTATTGGGTTTGATCGCGCAGAATTAAAAGACATCAGACCTCACAGGTCTGGAAGGAGATAACCATGTTTTTCGACCCCACTTATTTATTTTGTGTAGCAGTCCCCTCCCTCATTTTGATGGGAATCACCTCATGGTATGTGAGGCACGCCTACAACAAATGGAGTCGCGTCCGCGCGAGCAGTGGGCTGACCGGCGCAGAAGCCGCGCGGCAACTCATCTCGCGCGCGGTGTACATCGGCGAGGCTGGTAGCACCGACCTGCGGAATGTCCGTGTGCTTGGCGTGGGCGGGGATCTCACCGACCACTATAACCCACAGGACAAAACTCTGTACCTCTCACCCGGCGTGGCGAACAGCCCCTCGGTTGCTTCGGTGGCGATCGCGGCACACGAACTCGGTCACGCCATGCAGGATGCTGAGGGCTACATCCCGCTTCGATTCCGTTCAGCGATCGTTCCGATGGTCAACATCGGCTCGAACCTCGGCTGGATCCTGATCCTTGCCGGGCTGATCTTCCGCTTCACCGAACTCGCATGGCTGGGCGTGATCTTCTTCGCGGGCGGCGCGGTCTTCGCGCTCGCCACCCTCCCTGTGGAATTCAACGCCTCGGCACGCGCAAAACAACTGGTGGCTGAAGCGGGCATCGTCCGCACCGACGAGGAGATGCGCGGCGTGAATCAAGTGTTGAACGCCGCCGC
>CAZQES010000197.1:0-5714 GCA_964591425.1 uncultured Anaerolinea sp. | reverse complement strand
GACCGCCGTCTTCAACGACCATACATTCCATCAGCGCGACCAGTTCACCCTGTGTGCTGACGCCGCGCACGCGCTTGCCGACTTCGGCATCCGCCGCGGCTTTCACACGGTGACCATGCCGAACGCCTTCCACTTCATCGGGGCTGAGTTCGATGGCGGGCCAATCACCGAGCGCTTCGGCGGCAGGAATCAGATACTGATACCAGTTGCCCGCGTGGAATGCTTCCTGCAATTTCCGCAGTGGGGTCGCATCGCGCAGTGAGAAACGCCCGCTTTTGGTGCGTCGCAACCCGACGAGATACGCGCCGCATCCTAATTTTTCGCCGAGATCATTTGCCAACGAACGGACATACGTTCCAGATGAACAATGCACATCGATCACTACTTCGGGCGGCGCCCATTCCAGCACTTCAAGATGATGCACTGTGATCTTGCGCGGAGCAAGGTCCACCGGCTCACCCTGCCGCGCCATTTCGTAGGCTTTGCGTCCCTGCACTTTGACCGCAGAATACGGTGGCGGCGTCTGCTCGATCTCTCCGACGAATGTTTTCAGTACTTCTTCGAACTGCGGCTCGGTCACATTAACCGGCTGGCTCGAGGGGGTGACTCTGCCCTCCGCATCGAAAGTATCTGTCTTGCCGCCCAGGCGGATGATCGCCTGATAACGCTTATCGGATGCTGAAACATATTCACTCAACCGAACGGCTGGACCCACGAGAATCACAAGCACACCCGATGCACGCGGGTCGAGGGTGCCAGTATGCCCTGCGCGGCGCAAACCGGTACCGTTTCGTATCGCCTGGACTACATCGTGTGAGGTCATGCCCACGGGCTTGTCCACCACTAACACGCCGGAAATGGCGTTCTTCATATCTTGACTGTTCACTTATTCCTCCTCGGGATTTTCAAACAAATTATCACATATTTTAGTAAATCTACGATTAGAGACCAAGAAGTTCCCGTGTCGATTTAAGTACTATCGGCTGAACTTCGCTCAACGCGCCGGGGATATCTGCCCCGGCAGCGGCGGCATGACCGCCTCCCTTGAAGTGCTTCGCCACCGTGGAAACATCCACACTTGAATCAAGTGCGCGCCATGAGATCTTCACATGATCGTCGCTCTGTTCGACGAAAATCATACCCACCTTATTGCCTTCGATGGCGGAGATCAAATTAATAAGGTCTGCGTCATCGTTTCCGCCGTAGCCGGTGCGTTTGCGGTCTGCGAGCGTAAGAGTCGCCCAAACGATGCCGTTCTTCTGCTCCAAACTGGATAAACCCAATCCCCAATATTTCGCCGCGGTGAAGGATTTGTTAACAAGCGAACGCATATACAGATCTGAAAGGTCAACACCTGTTTCCATGAGTTGGGCGCAAAGACGTAAAGCAGACGGGTTCGTATTCGATGTGCGAAATCCCAGTGTATCGGTGACAATACCGGTGAGCAGAGCCGCGGCAACCGGCTTGGAAATCACATAACCCCACTCGGGCAAATGGTTGGTTAGAATAGCCGCGGTCGCCACCTCCTCCGCTTCGATGAGATTCAATTTGCCGAATCGCTCGTTGGTTTTGTGATGGTCGATGTTGATATCCGGCGAGGTAAAAGTCTCGAAGGGTTTCCCCGTGCGTTTGAAATCGGCGCAGTCCACCGTGATGAACGTATCAAAGCCGTCCTTGGGTTCATGAGCGACAAGTTCGCTCCCTTCAAGGTAACGGAACGAAGAGGTGACGCCATCCGCGAGCACCATCTGCACGATCTTGCCGGCGTTCTTCAACGCCAACCCCAAACCGAGGAGCGAGCCGATGGCATCGCCATCCGGTCGGACATGCGAGGCAATGAGCACATGTTGTGCTTTTTCTAGTCGTTGCTTGATCTCCCCGGAAATATCCTGACTCATTCGTATCGATCACCCTTTCAACATTTCGTCACACCTGCACCCACCGCTGGTGCGGTGTTGCGAACCCGAGGCTCAAACGCCGGGAGGCAAAGCAACCTCCAACACCCTACGGGGATCGCTTCGTGGCTCTGATGCGCCGCTGGCAATGACAGATTAGATTATTTCTTCGCTCTTAACCCCGCCAGAATCTTTTCGATGTGGTCGGCGTTCTCCGGCGTCACGTCCCAGTGGAAGCGCAGGCGGGGGAAGGCGCGCAGTTCGACGCGCTGGGCAAGAGTCCGCCGCAGGAAACCGGAAGCAGACTCAAGTCCGGCGAGAACGTCCTGCGAGCGCGCCGTCCCTTCGATGGCGGAGACGTACACATCCGCAAAAGCGAGTTCCCTGTCCACTTTTACGTCGGTGACGAAGATCTGGTGCAAACGCGGGTCGCTGATCTCACGGATCAACATCTGCGAGAGCTCCTGACGGATTCGGTCCGCTATACGTTGTAGTCGAATTCCAGACGGCAAAGTTACGATTTCTCCAACACGTAGCAGATCAACTGGTCGCCGGGTTGGATGTCGCTGAAGCCTTTGAAGCCGACACCGCACTCATAACCCTGTTTGATCTCTTTCACATCTTCCTTTTCGTGGCGCAGGGAGCCCATGTCGCCTTCATAGACGAGGTCGGTGCCGCGATACAGTTTGACCTTTGCATTGCGGCGCAGTTCGCCATCAGTGACGCGGCAACCTGCCACACGTCCGAACTTCGACGCGGTAAACACTTGCAACACCTGCGCGCGACCGATGACTTTTTCCTTCACTTCGGGTTCGAGCATACCCTTGAGGGCTTTCTCGATATCTTCGGTCATGCGGTAGATGATCTCGTACAGGCGAATATCCACGCCCTCTTTTTCGGCAAGCCGCCGGGCAGAGACTTCAGCCTGCACGTTGAAGCCGATGATGATCGCATTCGAAGCGGAGGCAAGCATCACGTCGTTTTCGCCGATGTTGCCCGCCTCGGAGTACAGGATTTTCAAACCGATCTCACCCTGACCGAGTTTGTTCAACTCGGAAACGACCGGGTCGAGCGAGCCCTGCACATCGGCTTTGACGATGAGGTTAAGTTCTTTCGCCTCGCCGGATTGCACGCTGGCGAATAAGTCTTCGAGCGAAACTTTCTTTTTGGTTTGCGCCTGCGTCTTTGCCGTTTCAACGCGTTCTGCAACGATGGCGCGCGCTTCTTTGTCAGAATCGACCACTTCAAACACATCGCCGGCAGACGGCACATCGCTCAGACCCATGACCGCGACCGGGGTCGAGGGTCCGGCTTTCTTCACAGGCTTGCCCTTGAAATCGGAGAGGGCGCGCAATTTGCCGGAGGCATTGCCCGCGACGACTACATCACCCATTTCGAGCGTTCCATTTTGTACAAGAAGGGTCGCGATCACGCCCTTCGTTTTATCCACTTCCGCTTCGATCACCGTGCCGATGACCTTGCCGGACGGATTCGCTTTGATCTCGGTGTTATCCGCCACCAGCAAGATACCTTCGAGCAGATCGTCAATGCCCTGTTTCTGTTTCGCAGAGACGGGAATCACCATCGTGTTACCGCCCCAATCATCGGGGACAAGTTCCTGCTCGGCAAGCTGTTGTTTGACACGGTCCACATTGGCGTTGGCTTTGTCGATCTTGTTAAGCGCCACCATGATCGGAACGCGCGCCGCTTTCGCATGGGCAATCGCTTCGCGCGTCTGTGGCATCACGCCATCGTCCGCCGCGACGACCAGCACAACGATATCCGCGCCTTGCGCGCCGCGCGCCCGCATCTGTGTAAACGCCGCATGACCGGGCGTATCGAGGAAAGTGATCAAACGTCCTTTTTTCTCCACTTGATACGCGCCGATGTGCTGTGTGATTCCGCCGGCTTCGCCTGCCGCCACATCCGTCTGGCGGATCGCATCGAGCAGGCTGGTCTTGCCGTGATCGACGTGACCGAGGATGGTCACCACCGGCGGACGCGCCTTCAACTCCGATGATTCCTCCCCCGCGATCATCTGCCGCCAGAGCGGCACTTCGCCGGTCTCCACTTTTATTTCTTCAACGACCTCGGGAATTGCCTCAAACCCATATTCAGCCACCACAATCGCGGCGGTATCGAAATCCACCGACTGATTAATGGTCGCCATTACGCCGTTGGTCATCAATTTTTTGATCAGGTCAATGGGACTTTTTTCGATCTTCTGCGCGAGATCGCGCACCACAATGCTGACCGGTAGTTCAACTTTGGTTCCATTAATGCTCATAGGGCTACCTCCAAATTCTGCAAATCAGCAAATTTTCAAACGAGCAATCGGCTGAAATGCCTACTTGCCTGTTTGCTAATTTGCCATTCTTGCCGACGAAGGCGCTTGTGAGCAAAATTTGCCTACATCACATCGTCTCGCCAGCCTCTGCTTCTTGCGGCAGAGTTTTCATAAATTCTTCCAGTGTTGCGCGTTCATCGTTCGTGATCGTCGCCTTCAGGGCATGCGCAAGCGCGCCTTTCATGCCTCGCTCCCAACATTGACGACGGTCGTGCAGGTAGGCGCCGCGCCCGGCAAACTTGCCGGTCGAGTCTACTTTCACGCCATCTGCCGTGCGCACAATGCGGATCAACTGTCGTTTGGGCAAAACTTCACGACAACCCACGCAAGTCCGCTGGGGCACATGCTTCACACGTTGAACCGGTTTCTTTGACATGCTCCTTCATCCTCCCCCTCTCCCCTCGGGTGAGGGACTAGGGGTGAGGGCATTGGTCAATTATTCTTCCTCGGCAAAATCATCGCCGCCGCGTTTGTGCTTCTTACGGCTGACCACTTCGCCGCGCTCTTCGTCCAACACCAAGGTGACACTCTTCTTCTTGCCCTTCTTGCCTTTCTTCTTGTCACCCGACTCATCTTCTTCGCCGCCGGGGGTTTGGAAGATCTCCGGCTTCATGGCGAATAATTCATCGAGCGAGACGCCATCCTTGGCGTGTTCGTCTTCCTCTTCTTCGACGACTTTTCTCGCGTCTTTCTTAGCGGGAACCTGCTTCTCCGTGGGCAACATTTCCTCCACGGGGAGCAGCGCCCCGGGAGTAGATTCCATTTCCACAGCTGGTTCAGCCGTCACTTCGGCGGGAGCCGTTTCGGGGAACTGGATCGCCGCGAGGGCTTCCTCGATATTTTGCATGGCTTTCGGACCGATACCGGCGAGTCCAAGCACGCGGTTGGAATCCGTCTTGAGCGCGACCATCAAACTGCCGACGGTATCGTAACCGGCTTCGATGAGGATATTGAAAACGTGTTCCTTGATACCTGCTTGATCGAGCGGCATGGCAAAAGCCGCGGCGGGAATATCGGGATGCACACCCGCCGCCTGTTCTTCGGCGCGCGCGGCTTCCTCTTTGATCTGGATCGTGCGGCGTTCCACGCGATCGACAAATTGACCGAGGGACGAGTATTCCTCCGGCGTGATCGGACGGTTCTCCGTTTTCTTCGCGAGGATCTCCTCGACAGACGGAATCAACTCAACCGCGGCAGGCAACATGGCGGCCAGCGTCGAGTCGGATTGTAATTTCTTGACAGCGTCGCCCGCGGCTTCCGTGAGCGATTTGATGTCGATGCGCCAGCCGGTGAGTTTTGCGGCGAGACGCGCATTTTGCCCGTCGCGCCCGATGGCAAGACTCAACTGGTCTTCTTGAACAACGACCGTGGCGGTCTTGTTCCCTTCCGCCTCGCTTACGTACACCCCGATCACGCGCGCCGGGCTGATGGCTTTTGAAATGTAGACAACGGGGTCTGAATCCCATTGACTG
>CAZQES010000196.1:0-5723 GCA_964591425.1 uncultured Anaerolinea sp. | reverse complement strand
GGGTTGCGCGTTGTGCAATTGAAGGATGGCAAATATGAATCTGGCGAGCCCGGCGGCGCGGACTACATTTCTGTGACCGCGCTGGAATTTGCCGCGCGCGGCGACTTGAACAACGATGGCATAGACGAATTCGCTGTGGTTGTTGCAGAGAATTACGGCGGCACCGGTGTATTCGTGTTTATCGCAGTGTACGCGGAAGTGAACGGACAACTTGTTTTCCAAACTTCGACTTTGGTGGATGACAGACCTGCCATCAACGCGCTTTCGATTGAGAACGGCGAAATCTTTTTGGATGCGATCACACACGCGTCGGAAGATCCTTTTTGTTGTCCCACACTTCGCAACGAACGGCATTATCGGCTGATCAATAATCAACTGCAACTCACTGATTACGTTACGTTTACGCCCGATGCCAGGCCGCGCACCATCACGATTGAATCGCCGGCGAACGGTGCGGATGTGTTCAGCACGGCGCGCATCCAAGGCAGTGTTGCCATCGCGCCGTTTGAAAACAACCTCGTCTATCGGATCTACGATGTGGGCGGCGTGGAACTTTCCGCTGGCGCGGTGGTGGTGACCGCTCCCGACCTCGGCGCGCCCGGCACCTTCGACACGACAATCAACATCGGCGGGTTGTTATCGGGTTCGGTCATCCGCATCGAGATTCAAGACGTCAGCGCGGCGGATGGTTCATTGCTCGCCATGGATTCGGTTGAATTGGTTGTAAAATAATGCGTGGGGCGGGATGTCATCCCGCCCCACAAAATCATCGGAGGAACCCATGCCACACCTTGTTCGAGATTGGATGAGCACTCCCGTCGTTGTCGTTGACCCAGATACCACCGTTTCGTATGCCATGACTCTCATGCGCCGCCGCAACATTCATAGCGTGGTGGTGGATATCAGTGAGAAGAACAAGCAATATGGCATTGTAACGACCACCGACATCCGCGATAAGATCGTCGCTGCGGACCGCAACCCGGCAGAGACGCGCGTGCGCGAGATCATGTCCGGTCCCATCATCACCGGCAGGGCGGAATGGACGCTTGCCGAATGTTCACGCGTGATGCAGGAGAAAAAATTCCACCATTTGCCCATCGCCGATGAGCATGGCACCTTAATTGGAATGATCTCCGCTACGGATATTTTCATGGCGGTCGAAGAGATCGGGTGGGTGGATGAAAAGATTAAGTAGGGGCAGTGCTATGCGCCTGCCCGAGTAAGACATGCCCAAGCAAAAATTTTACGTCGTGTGGAAGGGACGGAAGACCGGCGTCTTCACCTCGTGGGCGGAGTGTGAGAAGCAGGTGAAGGGATTCGTCGGCGCGGAGTTCAAGGCGTTCGAGACGCGTAAGGAAGCTGAGTCAGCCTTCCAGTCGAAGTATGAAGCGTTCAAAGGGAAGGCATCCACGTTGGGGAAGTGGAAAGAGTCCGAAGAGCCGCCCATCCTGCCATCCATCTGCGTGGACGCAGCATGCAAAGGCTCGCCCGGCAAAATGGAATATCGCGGCGTAGATACCGAATCGGGAAAGGAAATCTTTCGTGCAGGTCCATACCCCGATGGGACGAACAACGTCGGTGAATTTTTGGCGATCGTCCACGCGCTCACCTGGCTGGTGAAACATAAAAAACAGATGCCGATCTATTCCGATTCTGAAAATGCAATTGCGTGGGTGGAGATCGGTGTGTGCAAAACGAATTTGAAACATACCAGCAAGAACGCGTTGGTCTTTGCAATGATCCGCAGTGCGGAGAATTGGCTGGCGGAAAACGAACTGGACGACGACGCGGTGTTGAAATGGGACACGAGCGAGTGGGGCGAGAACCCGGCGGATTATGGACGGAAGTGAGGAGGTAAAAAAGTAAACAGGTACACAAGTAGACAGGTACGCAAGTAGACAGGTAATGTACGCATTTCCTTGTTTACCTGTTTACGTGTCTACGTGTATACTTTAGTGCTATGAAAACTGCATTGCTCGTTATTGACATTCAAAAAGATTATTTTGAAGGCGGGAAGTATCCGCTGGTGAATCCGCTGGAGGCGGCGAAGAAGGCGTATGAACTGCTCCAGTGTTTCCGCGAGAGCGGATGGGATCACGTCCACATACAACACATTTCACTCAAGCCCGACGCCGCGTTCTTCGTCAAAGGCGATAGCGGCTCGGACATCCATGATTCGGTTGCGCACTTCGAGGGTGAGCCGATCGTGTACAAGCATTATCCGAACTCGTTCCGTGAAACGAATTTGCTTGAGATGTTGAAGAGTTGGGGAATCGAACGCGTGGTTACTACCGGTATGATGACTCACATGTGCGTGGACGCCACCGTCCGCGCCGCCGCCGATTTTGGTTTTCAGGTGATTGTCGCGGAGGATGCGTGCGCCACGCGCGATCTGATTCATAGAGACACGACTATTCCTGCCGATCTGGTGCATAAGTCCTTTCTCGCAGCGTTGAAGTCATACGGCAAGGTGATGAAGACGGACGAGGTCATGGCATTGCTGGCGAGTGAGGTGGATGATGTGTCATTGCGAGGAACGCCGAAGGCGTGACGAAGCAATCTCGACTCACAGCCCAACAATTGATTGGATGTTACCTGAGATATTATCCTCTTGCGGGATTGCTTACTCTAAAGAATACAATGTCGTCGCTTCGCTCCTCGCAATGACACTTGGAGAATTCAATGACAACACTTGACCCCGAAAAACAAAAGCAAGCCAAACAATATGCCCGCATCCGCCGCCGATTGTGGCTGGTGGATACGGTCTTCAGCGCGCTGTATTTCCTCGCGTGGATTTTCTTCGGCTGGGCAATTTCACTTCGTGAAGCATTGTCGAACCTTACAACAAATCAATGGTTGCTGGTGCCATTATTTGTCGCGATATTTGGCGGTATCCTCTTTGTCCTAAATCTCCCTCTCAGTTACTATAGTGGATTCGTCCTGCCGCATCGCTTCGGGCAATCGAACCAGACGCTCAAAGGCTGGGTTACAGATCAAGTCAAAGGATTGGCTATCGGGCTTCCGCTGGGCTTGATCGTCATCGAGTTGATGTATCTCGCCCTGCGCACCGCTGGTGAATTGTGGTGGCTATGGGCGGCGGGCGGATTGCTCGTCTTCAATGTGTTGCTCATCAACCTTGCGCCGATCCTCATCATGCCGTTGTTCAACAAATATGTTCCGCTTGGCGAGGAGCACAAGGATCTGGCAGACCGTTTGTTGAAACTGGCTGAACGGGCGAATACGAAAGTCCGCGGGGTGTTCAAGTTCGATATGTCGAAGCGGACCAAGTCCGCCAACGCCGCGCTGACGGGCATCGGCAACACGCGCCGCATCATCATGGGCGATACGCTCATCAATGAATTTTCACCCGACGAAGTGGAGACCGTGCTTGCCCACGAACTAGGACATCATGTGAATCGCGATATTCCTGTGCTGGTCACGTTTGGAATTTTGAGCACCACGCTCGGCTTATATCTCGCGTCGCTGGGGTTGAACTGGGCGATTGACCAATTCGGTTTTCTCTCTCCCGCCGATGTTGCCGCGTTACCTGCGCTGGCATTGATCTTCGGTGCGTACGATTTACTGACTATGCCTCTTAACAACGCCGTCTCGCGCTGGCGGGAGAATATGGCTGACGATTACGCGCTCAACTCCACTGGGAAGAATGAAGCGTTCGCGTCCGCTTTTACGCGCCTGGCGAATCAAAACCTCGGCGATGTCGATCCTGAAAAATGGGTGGTGTTCATGTTCTACTCGCATCCGCCGCTCGGCGAGCGCATCGCCAAGGCGATGAATTGGAAAACTGGTTGATAAAACAATAAACGACCTCGATTTATCCTTCGTCGAGGTCGATCAATTTTCCAATTCTCTTTTCCGCCCTCTTTCTTCTTTCTTTGCTATTCCTGCCATTCCAGCTCGAAATCACCGATGGCGACCGTATCGCCCTCCTGTACACCGGCATTACGCAAAGCCTCATCCGCGCCGAGCGTTTCCATGATCTTCTGAAATCGCCGCACGGAGCCGTCGTGTTCCCAGTAGGTCATGTTTGCGGCGCGTTCGATGGCGGAACCGGTGATCCTCCACTCGTGCGCGCCTTCACGCTGGACGGTAAACTCGCGCGGATCTTCCTTCGGTTTGTACACTGGCATCGGCGCTTCGAACGATTCAACGGCGGGAGTTTCCTGCAAGACCTGATGCGCCTTCACAAGCAATTCGCGCGTGTTCGTGCGCGCCAGCGCGGAGATGGTCGTCAACTCCACTTTCAGTTTCTTGAATTTTTTCTGGATGTCTGCGAGTCTTTCCTGCACTTCGGGCTGGTCGATCTTGTTCAACGCCACGATCTGCGGCTTCTTCGCGAGGTTCGGGTCGAACAACGACAACTCCGTGTTGATCTGGCTGTAATCCGCAATGGGGTCTTCGGATAAACCGTCGAGCAGATGGATGAGTACACGCGTCCGTTGGACATGGCGCAGGAAGTCGTGTCCCAGCCCCGCGCCTTGACTTGCGCCTTCGATCAGGCCGGGGATGTCTGCCAGCACAACGGACGCGTTCACGTCAATTTCAGCGACCCCGAGATTCGGTTCCAATGTGGTGAACGGATACGCGGCGATTTTTGGCTTCGCGTTCGTCAACACGGATAGCAACGTGGACTTCCCCGCGTTCGGGACGCCGATCAAGCCGATGTCGGCGATCAACTTCAATTCGAGGCGGAGGCGTTTCTCTTCGTGCGGCGCGCCTTTCTCCGCTGTGCGCGGCGCTTGATTGCGCGACGTCGCAAAGTGTTGATTCCCGCGTCCGCCGCGCCCGCCTTTGCAGATCACGAGTCGTTGATTGGGCTGGGTCAGGTCGCCGATGATCTCGTTTGTCTCTGCATCGAAAAGGATCGTGCCGGGCGGAACGTAGATCACAAGGTCTTTGCCCGCGCGCCCCGATTGTTGAGAGGGTCCGCCCTTCGCGCCGTCCTCCGCTTTGAATTTTTGATTCTGGCGGAACGACGAAAGCGTGTTGAGCGTGGATTCGACTTCGAAGATCACGTCGCCGCCCCTGCCGCCATCGCCGCCATCGGGTCCGCCGCGCGGGATGAATTTTTCGCGATGGAAATGCACCATGCCGTCGCCGCCCTTGCCCGAGCGGATGTGGATTTCAACTTGATCGGTGAACATGAGTTGATTATATCGTTAGAATCATTGCCCCCTTGAAAAGCGAGTGGGCTATTTCTTCATCCCAAACTTCTTCATCAACAAATCCTTCAAAGTAGGTTGACCGATCTCCTGCAATTCATATCGCACGCGCTGGTTTGGCTTCTTGATGTTGATCACGCGTTTCAAATCAATCGGTGTGCCGACAATGACAAGGTCAACATCGGAGTTGTTGATGGTCTCCTCCAAGTCCTTCCGTTGCGCTTCGCCGTAGCCCATGGCAGGGAGGATGGGTCCTGTCTTCGGGTATTTTTCATACGTGGCTTTGATTGACCTGACCGCGAACGGACGCGGGTCAACGATCTCTTTGGCGCCGAAGCGTCGCGCGGCTACGAAACCCGCGCCGTATGCCATCTCACCATGCGTTAGGCTGGGACCATCCTCCACAACCAGTACGCGCTTGCCGCGAATCGATTCTGCATCATCCACGAACAATGGCGACGCGGCTTCGATCTGCACGGCGTTCGGGTTCAAACTTCGCAGTGATTCTCGCACCGCAGTGACATCGTCTGGCTTGGCGGTATC
>CAZQES010000195.1:0-5776 GCA_964591425.1 uncultured Anaerolinea sp. | reverse complement strand
AGAACCCGTTGTCCACGTGCGGCCGCACGAAGCGCATGTTACTTTTGCGTCCGTGTAATAGGTGGGATGAATATCAGCCTTCATGCTACGCCTCCACCTGAGGGATGACGTTCACGCGTTTTTGTCCGCGGACAATATCGAACATCACGACCCCGTTCGCGGTGGCGAACAACGTATCGTCCTTGCCTGCGTCCACGTTCAAACCAGGCTTGATCTTCGTGCCGCGTTGGCGCACAAGGATGTTGCCCGAAAGCACGAACTGACCGGCGTAACGCTTCACGCCGAGCCGCTGTGCATTTGAATCGCGTCCGTTGCGGGTTGAGCCCGCGCCTGTTTTATGTGCCATGGTTACCTCTTACTTTTTCTTTGAGTCCGTTTTCTTGGAAGCGGTTGACTTCTTGGCGGTGGACTCTTTCTTCGCGGGAGACTTTTTGGTGGATGCCGCTTTCGGTTCCTTCTCCGTTTTGGCTTGCTTCTCCGCTTTCGGTTTTGCCTCCGCCTCGACCACAACCTCAGTCTCAGCCTTCTTCTCGACCTTTGGCTCTTCCACCTTGCGCTTTTCACCGGGCTTGCCGATGAAATCAACCATCAACAAGGTGTACTGCTGACGATGCCCGCCGCGCACGCGGATGCGTTTCTTCGGTCGGTACTTGAAGCGGTCGATCTTCGGACCACGGAGATGATCCATGACCGTGACCTTGATGTTGATGTCGCTCAGGGTGGGGGTTCCGACCAGTACCTCGTCGCCGTCTGCCATGAGCAAGACGCGTTCAAGGTCGAATTTCTTGCCCGCTTCCACGGGCAGGCGATCCACTTCGATGGTTCGCCCTTCGACGGCGCGGTATTGCTTGCCGCCGCTTTCAACGATTGCAAATCTCATTTTTTTCTCCAGTCATTCACTTCGCCGTGTGCCTGCGGATGACTATCAATCGTCGCCTGCGAACGGGGAAGCTGGTTTACATACGACTGCCCCAGCGATTCCTACTGCTGAGGCAGAAGCGGGCAGATTATACATGCGGGGCGGGGATGTGTCAACGGGTGATAGCCCGTCATTGCGAGGAGCGCTCTTGCTCTTCGCGACGAAGCAATCCCCTACGAGGACGATGTCTCCAATAAGGTGAGGGGATTGCTTCGGGCGGACGATCACCGCCCTCGCAATGACGGATGCCTGTTAAACAGAACCAACCATCCCGACGCGCGAAGCGTTCATCCCTTCGGCAAAATGGACGTCAGCGTCCGCGTCACGTTCTGCAGTGCTCCGGCGTGTCCCTTGATCTTGTTCACGTCGCCCGTCTTCAACCCCGATTGCACCTCGGTGATGGTCTTCGACGTTGATACTTGATTGTCGATGATCTTTTGCGTCATGCTTTCGAGGTTGATGAGCAATTGTAAAATATTTTTCGGGATGATCGGCAGACCTTTTGCGATGGGGAGCAAGCCGTCGAGGATGTTGTTGGCGATGCCCGCATATTTCACCGTGAGTGTGTGAAGCGAACCGATGGAGTTGGTCAGTTCGAGCGCGATCTCCTGGATCGAGTCGATCATGGTCTTGTGGTCTTGGATCATTTTCTCGATCTCGTTGAGCGAGCCTGTGAGTTTATCTGAAAATTTCACGTACGAAACCGGCTTGGCTGGGGCAGCGCCTGCGCGTGCTGTGGTTTTGATCGGGGTGGGCATCTTTTATCTCCTGTGGATTGAATTTTCGCAACTATACTTTAGTTTGGATTTGAACACAACACATTGACAAACACTGCTGACTACTGTACCCTCGCTTCATGTCAAGCCTTAGCTTGCTTCAACAGCGGATAGTTGATTCGCCCCTCGAATCAAAACTCTTTGTTCACGGTCCCGCTGGGACTGGAAAGACTACCGCCGGCGTCGAACGGATGCGTCACCTGCTCGCACAGGGTGTGCCCGGCGAATCGATCTTGATGCTTACCCCCCAGCGGACATTGCAAGAACCGTATCTCGATCTGCTCTACAGTCCCGAACGGCGCGCCGGCGGCGAGGTGACTCCCGCCACGATCGGCGGTCTCGCGCGGCGTATGTGCGATTTGTTCTGGCCCCTCGCGGGTGAAGCGGCAGGCTTTGCTCGCCCAGACCAGCCGCCTGTTTTCCTCACGCTCGAAACCGCACAATATTACATGGCGCACCTTGTCCGCCCATTGTTGGACGAAGGGTATTTTGAATCGGTGACAATTGACCGCAACCGTTTGTATTCCCAAATTATCGACAACCTCAACAAAGCCGCAGTGATCGGTTTCCCGCATACCGAAATCGGCTCGCGGTTGGATGCATCCTATTTCGGCGACCCAGCACAACGACGTGTGTATCAGGATGCACAAGATTGCGCGAATCGTTTCCGTCAATATTGTCTCGACCATAATCTGCTTGATTTTTCCCTGCAACTTGAAGTCTTTGCAAATACTTTGTGGAAGCAAAAAATCGTCCGTGACTATCTCACAAAGAATTATCGCCATCTCATTTACGATAACGTCGAGGAGGACGGTCCGCGTGCGCATGAAATCGTTGCCGAGTGGAGCGCGGACTTCCAGTCCGCTTTATTGATTTATGATGAAGGCGCAGGCTTCCGCTATTTTCTCGGCGCGGACGCTCAAACAGGCTGGGCAATGCGCGAACGATGCGATGAGCAGATTCACTTGCAGGAAAGTTTTGTGATGTCGGAGGGGGTGGCGAGGCTGAGCGAAGGGTTGGTTGAAGCGATTATGCCAACCAGCGAAGGAAAGCAGAACCCTTCGACTGAGCTCAGGGCAAGCGAGGAAAGAGGTGGTGAATCTGCCATCTCGATTGTCCAATCCCGTTTTTATCCCGAATTGCTTGATGTTGTTGTTGGTGAAATTGAGCAATTGATTTCATCTGGAATTCCGCCATCTGAGATTGTTATTCTCGCTCCGTATCTCTCGGATGCCTTGCGCTTTTCCATCACACACAGGCTTGAAACTAAAATCATCCCCTGGCGCTCACACAGACCGTCGCGTTCTCTCAAGGATGAGCCTGCCTCCCACGCGTTGATCACGCTTGGCGCGCTGGCGCATCCGCATTGGAACATCCACCCGCCAAAATTTGACGCGGCGTACGCCTTGATGCAATCCATTGACGGACTCGACCTCGTCCGTGCGCAGTTGCTAACGGATATTGTTTACCACCAGCGCGACCTGCAACTTTCGACCTTTGACCAGATCAAGCCTGATGTGCAGGAGCGAATCACGTTCTCGGTTGGAAACCGCTATTCGACGATTCGAAATTGGATCGAAGAATATCGTGCATCGAATCTTCTTCCGCTCGATCACTTCTTTCGCAAATTGTTTGGTGAAGTTCTGTCGCAGACGGGGTTTGGGTACCACCGCAAGTTCGACTCGATCCGCGTGGCGGCTAGTTTGGTCGAGTCGGTGAAGAAATTCCGTTTGGCAATGGAGCCGTCAAATGTCGGCAAAGATTCGCCCGCGTTTGATTTCGGCAAAGAATACATTGCGATGCTCGGCGAAGGCGTGATCGCCGCGTCTTATTTGGAAGGCTGGCAGAACGAAGATAAGAACGCGGTTCTCGTCGCGCCAGCACATACATTCTTGATGATGAACCGCCCCGTGACAATCCAATTCTGGCTCGATGCAGGTTCCAGCGGATGGTACGAGAGATTGTCACAACCGCTCACGCATCCATACGTGTTGAGCCGCGAATGGCAGGAGGGACGCCAGTGGACAGATACAGACGATGTCCAATTCAGCAAAGAGGCGTTGGCGCGGCTGGTGTCGGGTTTGCTTCGCAGATGCCGCGGACGAGTCTATTTGGGAATTGCGGAATTAGGTGAAAGCGGACTCGAAGGACGCGGCGAATTACTGCGCGCGTTCCAGAAGGTTTTATGAATGAGGTCAATAACCGTCCCGCAGGTTGATACGCAAGCCTCAACTCATTCAACCAAACCTACGGGACGTTTTACATAAGGAAAATAGATGAACAATAAATATTTGCTTGTTGTAATTTCAATACTTTTGTTGGCTTGCACTGCGATTGGAACTCCAACAATTGTTCCTCCTGTCGTGCCAAGCGCGACCTCGATTATCCCTCCTGTTGATTCAACTTCCGCACCACCTCCATCAACGGGCGGACCGACGATTGCCAACTGCCCGATGTTTCCTGCGAACAATTACTGGAACGCCCCGGTGGACTTGCTTCCTATCCACCCACAATCTGATTCGTGGATCGACAACATTGGCCGTGACCAAAACTTTCACATGGACTTCGGGTCTGGTGAATATGATGGTGGTCCGATCGGGATTCCGTTCGATGTGGTTTCAGGTTCAACGGTAACCAAATATTCGCCTGAGTTCTACTATCCAGAGGAGTCCGACGCGGGACCTTATCCGATTCCCGATAATCCAAGTATTGAATTCGGTAGTGATCACCACATCATTGTGGTTGATACTGATACTTGTACGTTATATGAAATCTTTGACGCCAGCTTTGACAATGGACAATGGTTTGGCGGCGGTGGCGCAATATTTGACCTGAGTTCAAACACCCTGCGCCCCGACACTTGGACCTCTGCCGACGCGGCAGGCTTGCCGATCTTGCCAGGTTTGGTTCGTTATGATGAGATCGTTGCGGGTGAAATCAATCATGCCTTGCGATTTACCGTTGAAGAGACCGCAGGCTACGTCTGGCCCGCACGACATCTGACATCTGATCCGCAAGATGGAATTCCTCCGCTCGGCGCGCGCTTCCGGTTGAAAGCGGATTACGACATCTCAGGCTTTCCACCCGAAATGCAAATTTTGTTGCAAGCCTTCAAAACCTACGGCATTGTTCTCGCAGATAATGGCTCGAACTGGTATGTGAACGGCGCGCCTGATGAACGCTGGGACAACGACATGCTTCATCTGCTTGATGTGCTGACAGGAAACGATTTCGAAGCAGTGGATACTTCCGTGTTGATGGTGGACGTGGATTCAGGTGAATCGAAATAATATTAACCGCTAAGACCGCGAAGAGCGCAAAGAAATCCTTTGTAAAGTCTTCGCGCCTTTAGTGTGCTTCGCGGTTCAGAAAAGCTGTTACTTCTAAGAACGTAAAGAAAAACCAAAAGGAGCTAAAGATGGGTATAGATATTGAGGCGATCGGGAAAGACATTGTTGACGCCGCTTATCAAATTCACAAGCAGTTTGGTCCTGGTTTGCTGGAGTCTGCATATCAGGAATGTCATGTGTATGAAATCCGAAAACGCGGAAGGATTGTACAAGCAGAATTGATTTTACCGATTGAATATGATGGTCAACAGTTCGACAAGGGATATCGAATCGATGAATTGATCGATGATCTGGTTATTGTGGAAAACAAAGCTGTAGACGAAGTGCATCCGATTCATATGGCGCAACTTCTCACTTACATGAGACTCAAAAAGATCAAACTTGGCTTTCTGATAAACTGGAATGTAAAGTTGATTAAAAACGGAATTCAAAGAGTTGTAAACGGTCTCGCAGAACCACCTGCCCGCGCCGGGTTTATCAAAAAACCTTGACAGGCAATTTTTACCGCTATGCCCGCGAAGTACACCAAGAGTACCAATTAAAAACTTAGCGACCTTTGCGGTCTTAGCGGTTCAAAAAGAATGTATAACTTCACCCCTCGTCCCTCCCAACAAGAAATCCTCCGCTATACAGGCGGGCGGCTTGGCATTGCCGCGGTGCCTGGCGCGGGGAAGACGCACATCCTCTCCGCATTGGCGGCGAAGATCATTCACGAAGGGCGGCTTGGCGAC
>CAZQES010000194.1:0-5776 GCA_964591425.1 uncultured Anaerolinea sp. | reverse complement strand
AAAGTAAACCAGATCGGCTCGCTGACCGAAACCATCGAAGCCGTGGAAACTTGTCACCGCGCGGGATGGCGAGCAGTGACCAGTCACCGCTCCGGCGAAACGGAAGACGCGACGATTGCTGATCTGGCGGTTGCGTTGAACACAGGTCAGATCAAAACAGGCGCGCCCGCACGCTCCGACCGCGTGGCGAAATACAATCAACTGCTCCGCATCGAAGCGGAATTGGGTGACACCGCCAAGTATGCGGGATGGGATGCGCTGAGGACATAGACGATTATATGGAATTGACGGTCTAAACAAAAATTGGGTAGTTTGAAAACAGCTTAGCAATCTCTGTTTCAATCATTGAGAATGAGACCTAAAACTCTTTTGACCTTGTTACTTTTCCTCCCATATTTGATTTGGCTCGTGGCAATCCTGTTTATGGGATTGCCTTTCGATTCCATTCTTTATACTCTTGTTGCAGGCCTTTCGATTGTTTATGCATTCGGCATCGTCTTTTGGGGAATACCGTACACAACTCTAGTTATAGGAATATTATTCTGGAGCAGAGGTAAATCAGCACAAGAACTTTATGATGTCTTATCTCGATCTCCAATTTTGTTAGCATGGATTACATTAGCTGAATTCATTCTTGCATATTTGATTCTTGTATTATTCGGTATTTCAAATGCGTTGACCCTGGAACTGGGACATCAAGTAGAGCTCCTAGAGTTAGCGGGAGGTTTTTTCGGTTCAATATTTTACGCTTTTATGGCTATGGTCGGAATTTTCATTTATGGGTATATGTTTGTTTTTTTGAGCAAAGCGGTGTATAAGGCATTTGAAAGCCGCAATTGGCTCAAAGATGAAGGAGACATTTCTATAGATTCCAAGGGTTGAAAATGTATTCCTAACAAAAATCGACAAACTTAGTGCGTAGCGTTATTAAAGCTTATTCACATACTTATCCGCAAACAGCGCGGGCTGTCCGCCCGTGTGCCATCCACGATAGCACGGTTTCATCTTTTCGATTGCAAACCTGACAGGTCTCCGCGAGTACGTGCCTGCCAATGAAAATTGTCAACGCGCGGGTTTTGGTGGCGAAGGCGCAGACGAGACCTGTCAGGTTTGTTTGAAAAATCCCTCGCGGACGCGCTCGATCATCCCTGCCGCAAGCCATTCGGCAACTCTGGATAAGTTTCATTCTCTGAGCTCAACATCGTTATAGCTGTAACCAAAGTATGAGCAGAGTTGTCAGGTGTATAATGAGATCGGAACAGCAAGGAGAAACTATGCGAGACACTAGGGAGCAAAAAGCGGCGGGCGATCAAGGGCTATCACGGCGTGACTTCCTAAAACTTTGTTCGTTGACGATGGGGGTTTTGGCGTTACCGCCTGGCTACGCAAGGTTGATCGAACAAACGCTCACGTCAGCGGAACCCGCCGCTAGCGACCGCAAACTTTACTTCCAATGGCAAAATGAATTTGTTTGCAAGACCGTCTACCCGATGCGCGAGGTAAAACTGCGCCACTTTCTCCTCTATTACGAGGAAGTGGATGTCTGGTCGAAATACAAGGATAGGGATATCGTTTCCCTAAAAAGCGATGTGTTCGCATACAAAAGTTCCTGGGAACTCAACGCGAGCGCGGCTCTCAAACAATACTCCTCTTTGCGCGATTACTTTTTCAAAGAAAATGTTCGTTCGGATTATTCCAACTTCTGGCCCATCGATGAAGCGGAACTGACCGAGATCTTTAATTTCCATGTTTCATTTGTGGATAGTTGGCCCAAGGATATCCGTAACGAACGCAGTACCGTCGAGACCATGATCCAATCGTGGGTGTCGCACCGAGACCAACTTCTCGACCAGATCGCATTGCTCGAGAGCAGGCAACAGAACATGAGTCCCTCCAACCCCCAGTATGTTGCTGAAGGTAAAGAATTGGTTCGTAAAAAAAGCATCACATTACCGATGGCTGAGCAGGAGTTGGCTCAGTTGCGTGCGTTCCTAAAAACGTACGAAAAAATCGAAAAGCGCAAGCGTGAGTGGTTTGACCTTTCCGCAAGCGATCCGAATTTCAAAATACCCGAAGCGGAGTTCCTTACGAAGTTTCCGCCTGAGCTGGAAATCACACTTCAAGACCTTGCTCGTTGGAGGTTGGAAGAGTACGCAAAGTCCCTCGCCGATAAAAACCGGTATGAGTTATTGGATTTGATCAAACAGCGATTCGACCGTGAACCGGAGAGATACCCTGCATGGCTGCAATACATGGTCGTGCATTTTTCAGGGATGCGCTACGCCAGCGCACACGGTTCCTGGGCTGACCCCAAAAACCTGCTGATGCGTCTGCGCGCTCCAAAGATCGAGGAGGAAATTCAACGTCAGACCGATTCGATGGTGGAAGTCCTGTGCAAAGAAAAGATCGCAGTCTATGAATCAACCGGCAGTGGTGGTGCGAAACCCGCGCTGGCGGGAGCCAAGGAAAAAGAGTGGCAGGAAAAGATCGGCTGGTTCCTGCCGAGACTCAAGGTCAACAGCCCCGATACTCGTCGCCGAGGATTGATCGATTTGCGCAAGTTAGAGGATGAATACGCGCTCACGGTTTTATCTACAGAGGATATAGTAGCCAGTCTGATGAAAATAAAGAGCTCGTTCGCTCCATGGGCATGGAAGGAGATCGTCAGGTATACACCGTTACGCGTGACCGAAGTCGTTGACTTGGGTTGGGAAAAACTCACCTCGCAGGAAGAGGAAGCCCGCAACGCTCAACAAAGCTACGACATCCGCACAGTGATAGACGCGTGGGAAAACAACGATGTAACCGCATGGCGCGGTGAACATGGACGCACGCACGAGGTGTTCGTCACACGCGTGGTGTGCAACGAAGCCGCCGAGCATTGCCAGCACATCCGCGGGCAACTCCCGCCCGGCGGGTTGGCGGATAAACCGCAATGGTATTTGGATGCGGAAGGCACGTTGCCCGGCGCATATTTCGTCAGACCCACCAAAGCGGAGGAGTACACACAGGGCGCAAGTATCCTATGGCTGAGATTTGCCGATTTTTCAACAGACAGCCCGGACCCGTGGCAGACCGCAAGACAGATCGAAACAAAGAACGGCGTCGGCATCCTGCCCGACGTTACCAACGGTCAATGGAATTACATACTCGGCGAACCGGTTACGCGTTCGCGAACGGTCACCACGTCAGATAATCAGTTAAAGAGAGAAGAACAATGGCTGCGCTGGATCCATGAAGCGACAGTGGCTGAGGTAGCCGAAACCGCCGACGGCATGAAGGTCCTTACATTCGAAACCGCCTTGCCTGACGACGATGACGCCACATCCACGGTTGGCATGGTTAGTATGCCATTGGAATGGCATCTGTCTGACGGAGATGAAGATACCTATAATCGCTCGTTCGTGGGATACATCCCCGAAGGCGAGGTTCCCGTTGGGCACCTGAAAAAGTTGCTGGATTGGAACAGAATTTTTAACAACAACAGGGGATAAGTAACGAGAAACCCGGATAAAACTCTGGGGTTTTTAGGATTTCAAAGTAAAGGTAGCATAGCTGACATCATGGATTTATGACGATAGCCACTCCATAAATCCCGCCGCCAATCGGTATGATGATGACCATGCCAGACGTCCCCTCTTTTTGAAAGTTCAAGTTCGCGCTCCCTCCTATTTCGTTTACCTCCACTGCCAGTTCGTAGTCGAGTTTGGAGAGTTCGGTCTCGTAGAAGCTTTTTATCGCATCAAAGTCCGCCGCGATTGTAAACTGATAAACGCCCTCAACCGATTCACCGGCAAGCGCACCCGGCATGATCGGGATGCCGTTCCAGTCAGCGAGTGGGGTTCCTGAGGGTAAGGCGGCTTCGGCAGTTGCCTCCGTCGGCTGGTAAAGGATGCCGATCGCCGCAACCTCATAGGTGAGCATCGGAAGAGAACTCTCATCAATATAGTCGATCTCAATCACATTGAGACCCGAAGCGGTATCACCGGGTTGAATAGCCAGGTTTTCAGTCCAGCTTACAACAGCATTTCCGGCGAATGCTACGCCAATGTAACGTCCGCTGGCATCCCTGGCGAGCACGCGGTGAGGGACACTTTCCAACGCCTGATCGCTGGTATTGGTGAAGGTAGTCTCCAGGGCAAATCCACCTCCACCAAGGTGTGCCCCAGCGATGTCGACAATTTGACCCAACTTCACCTCGACGTCGAGAGTGTAGGCAATATCGGTGGCGATCTCAAGTGGCGCGAATAGTTCGAGCGATTCCCACTCCTGCTTTTCCAATCCTTGCGTGTCAAAGCACACGCACACCGAGAGCGCGGCGGTTTCGCCGGGCAGCATCCACTCACCTTGCCAGATATACCAGAACCCAGCGTTATTCGCGTACACCACTTCGCCAGCCGCGTTGATAAACCTCAATTCACGCTCATCGCCCTTCACCCTCACCGGCACAACATTCGGATTGTGGATCAGTACTTCCACGTGAGTATCGGTATTCGAGGGATCAGAAAGGTTGGTATAGGGCCACTCAGACCATTCGAGGATTTCCAGATCGAGCAAGGCTGGCGTTGGGGTGAGCGAAGGTTCAGGAGTGGCGGTTGCCGTCTGCGTCAGCGTTTCAGTTGGCACGGTCGTATCTGTTGGAGGCATCGCTTGGGTTGCCGAGGTCGCGGGAGAACTACAGGCGGATACAATGAGGATGGCAATGATGACCAATGTGATGAAGCTGATTTTTGGTTTCATATTCATTCCTTTCGATACCAGTTCCTCCAGCAGGTGAACTGCTGAACGCTCGTGTCAACTAAATCTCGTTCGCGTACTTCTCAGCAAACAGGGCAGGTCCTCCGCCAGTGTGCCAGAATAGCACAGTCTCCTCCTTCTTGAAATAGCCTTTCCGGATGAGATCGATCATCCCCGCCGCAGCGCGTCCCGTATAGACGGGATCAAGCAAAAGGCCCTCGTATTTCGCAAACAATTTGACCGCTTCGCGCTCCGCGTCGGTCAGGACGCCGTAGCCTGCTCGGCAGTAGTCAGCGTTTGCGGACACGTCGGCGGGAGTGAACTCAATCCGCTCCCCCAGCTTTTCACCCGCGTCGGATGCCAGTTTAGAAACGTGGCTCTTCAACCATTCTTCCGACTCATCAATGCTGATTCCCAACACCTTGCCTTTGAAACCAAATACGCGTTGACCTAACACCAATCCCGCGTGCGTTCCGCCCGAGGATGTGCCAAAGACAATCCAGTCCAGACTTCCGAAGTCTCCGAGACTTCGGAAGTCTTCTATTTGCTTCATCAACTCTTCCATCGCAAAGGCATACCCCAACGCGCCCGTGGGACTCGATCCGCCATACGGGACGAGGTAAGGCTTGCGTCCATCCGTCACGGCTTTTTCGAATGTTTCCTGCAAAACGCGGTCGCGCGCGTTGCGATCTGCTATCGTGACAATTTCCGTACCAAACAATTGATCCAACAACAAATTCGCAGAAGGTTTATCTGGCATTTCGCCGTTCAACACGAGAATGCAATCAAAGCCATATTTTGCCGCGGCTGCCGCTGTCTGACGACAGTGATTCGATTGCAGCGCGCCACCAGAAATTAAAGTACCTGCGCCTTGTTCCTGCGCTTCGGCGACGAGGAATTCCAGCTTGCGGGTTTTGTTGCCGCCGAAGGCGAGTCCCGTCTGGTCGTCGCGCTTGACGAGGAGGCGCGGTCCGCCCAAATGGTCCGAAAGACGCGGGAGTTCTTCGACGGGACTTGGGAGATGAGCAAAATAGAGGCG
>CAZQES010000193.1:0-5793 GCA_964591425.1 uncultured Anaerolinea sp. | reverse complement strand
AACGCCGGGGATCATCCCCTGCAATGCCATTTCGCGGAAACAGATTCGGCACAAGCCGAACCGGCGGATAAACCCGCGCGGGCGGCCACAGCGAACGCAACGGTTCCGCACCTGGCTGGGATGAGCCCGACGAGCTTCTCGATACTGCATACATTTCTTCGCCATAAGTTACGCATCCTTCTTGCTGAACGGCATGCCGAGCAATTGCAACATGGCACGCGCCTGATTGTCGTTTTTCGCGGTAGTCACGATCGTGACTTCCATCCCGCGCAATTTGTCGATTTTGTCGTACTCGATCTCCGGAAAGATCAACTGGTCTTTCAAGCCGAGCGTGTAATTGCCTCTGCCGTCGAAGGCGTTGGCAGAGACGCCGCGAAAATCGCGCACACGCGGGAGCGCGGTCGTCATCAGGCGGTCGAGGAACGCCCACATGCGTTCGCCGCGCAGGGTGACCTTGGTTCCGATGAGGCGGCCCTCGCGCAACTTGAAGTTGGCGATGCTCTTGCGCGCTTTGGTCATGATGGGTTTCTGACCGGTAATGATGGTCAGGTCGTTGACCGCGGCTTCGAGCGCTTTGGGGTTGTCCATTGCTTCGCCCAAGCCGATGTTGACCACGACCTTCTCGACGCGCGGCACCTGCATGATGTTCTTGAACTCGAACGCCTTCTGCAGAGCCGGGATGACTTCTTTATTATATTTATCCTGCAATCTATTCATCGTTCATGTACTCCGCGGCTAATCGATCAAAGCCTGGCAATTTTTGCACACGCGGCGCGCACCGTCTTCGTCGCGTTGCACACCCACGCGGGTGGCTTCCTTGCAGGTCGGGCAGACCAGCATCACGTTGGAAATATCCAGCGGTCCCTCGAACTGGATACGACCGGGGTTGATGTTGCGTCCGGCTTGTGTTTGCACCTGCTTCTGGTGTTTGGTGCGGATGTTCACACCCTGCACCACCACGCGACGCGTCTTCAACATTACGTTGATCACCTCACCGCGTTTTCCTTTATCTTCAAGGCGTCCGCTGATCACTTCCACGGTATCGCCTTTGCGAATCTTCACATGCATGACTGTAAATCTCCTTCGCCTACAGCACTTCCGGAGCCAGCGAGACGATCTTCATGAAACCTTTTTCACGAAGTTCCCTCGCCACGGGCCCGAAAATGCGCGTGCCTTTGGGGTTCACGCCGTCCGCGTCCAAAATGACGGCGGCGTTATCGTCGAAGCGGATGTACGAACCGTCCTCGCGGCGCCACTCTTTCGAGCAACGGACAATGACGGCGCGCACCTTTTCGCTCTTCTTGATGCCGCCCTGCGGAGACGCCGACTTGACCGAGGCAACCACCACGTCGCCGATGGAACCGTAGCGCCGCGTCGAGCCGCCGAGCACGTGGATCACCAGCAATTCGCGCGCGCCGGAGTTATCCGCAACTTTCAATCGAGACTCGTGCTGGATCATGGCTTACTCCTCCACCTTCAAGTCCGCGACGCCGGTATCAGCGGTGCGCGTCTCGCGCTTGACGATGGATTCGACCACCCAGCGCTTCTCGCGCGACAACGGTTTGGATTCGACGAGTTGCACCTCGTCGCCCACCTGGCATCCGATCTCATCGTGCGCCTTGAAGCGCTTGCTCGAGTGGACGACCTTGCGGTACAGCGGATGACGGAAGACACGCGTCACCTCGACCACGACTGTTTTGGTCATCTTGTTGCTGGTGACGACACCAGTCATGCGACGACGATTGTTCATGCTTCACCTTCCGGTTGTTCGGTCATCTTCTGTTCGCGCAAAATGGTCAACATGCGCGCGATATCACGCCTGAGGATTCGCAAGCGGCTGGTGTCGGTCAATTGACCGGTCACCTGCTGGAAACGCAACTTCATCAATTCATCACGGGCATCGGCGATCTTTGTTTCGATCTCGCCGGCTTTCAAGTTTCTCAGATCGGTGGGTTTCGTGGCTTTCATGCCTGCTCCCCGGCTTCATGCCGCGCAACGACCTTTGTTTTGATCGAGAACTTGTACTGCGCATTCTTCAGCGCCTGCACCGCGGTGGCGGAATCCAACCCGCCCACTTCGAACATGATGCGTCCCGGCTTGACCACCGCGACGTAATACTCCACGTTGCCCTTGCCGGAACCCATGCGGGTTTCAGGCGGTTTGTGGGTGAACGGCTTGGCGGGGAAGATTCGAATCCAGACCTTGCCGCGGCGTTTCATCTCGCGCACGATGGTGCGGCGCGCCGCTTCGATCTGACGCGCGGTTACCCAGCCGGGTTCGAGCGCTTGCAAGCCGAAATCACCAAAGCTGATCTCTGCACCGCGCAGGGCTTTGCCTCGCATTCGTCCGCGCATTTGCTTGCGCCACTTTACACGTTTTGGCATCAACATAATCACTACCTCTTTAAATTACAGCTTTTCAAGCGTGTCACCCTGAGTGGAGCCTTGCACCACGAAGGGTTTCTACGACGCATTCGAGATTCATCGCTTCGCTCAGAATGACACCGCGTAAAGCGAGTTATTGACTGACGTACACGCCTTCGGTCGACTCAACTTTTTCTTCCACTTCGGGAACAGCTTGACCTTTGTAGATCCACACTTTCACGCCGATCTGACCGTAGGTGGTCGCCGCTTCGGCGCGGGCAAAGTCCACGTTCGAGCGCAGGGTTTGCAGGGGCACGCGTCCTTCGCGCAACCACACGTCGCGCGACATTTCCGCGCCGCCCAACCGTCCGCCCACCATGATCTTGATGCCGCCTGCGCCTTGCTTCATCGCCTGTTGGATCGCGCGTTTCATCGCACGGCGATAGGCAATGCGGCGCTCGAGCTGGTCGGCAACGTTCAACGCGACCAGCATGGCATCGGTATCTGGAGAACTGATCTCCTTGATATCGAGATCCACTTTTCGCCCGACCAGTTTTTCGAGGTTCACGCGGATCTTCTTAACGCCTTCGCCTTTTCTGCCGATCAAAATACC
Organism: uncultured Anaerolinea sp.; assembly: GCA_964591425.1. Classification (GTDB taxonomy): domain Bacteria; phylum Chloroflexota; class Anaerolineae; order Anaerolineales; family Villigracilaceae; genus Defluviilinea. The sequence goes on along the minus strand of CAZQES010000193.1, from coordinate 2,817 downwards.
GGGCTTGGCGGTGTGAATCGAAATCTTGATCTTGCCGGGATACCGTTCGACATCCACGCGGGAAATGCCCGCTTTGCGTTTCAAAATGGTCTCCGGCAGGTCCTTGCGCAACTGACGCACCTCGGCGCTCTTTGCCGCGCCGCCTTTCGAATCAATACCCATCAAAAGACTGCGGATGGCTAGATCCTGATGCAGGTGCTGGCGGTATTCGGAACCTTCGGCAAACCAGCGCCCCTGCCAGCCTTGATTGATTCCAAGCCGCATTCCAATCGGATGAACTTTACGACCCATGATTTCTCCTTGATCTCCTACGATCCACGTTCGCGCAGAACGACGGTCACGTGCGAGTTTCGGCGCAATATCGGCTTGAAACGACCGCGCGCGCCGAAACGTCTCCACTTGCGGGTTGGCGCTTCGTCCGCAAAAATTTTTGCAACGACCAGGTCATCGCGGCTCACGCCGTAGTTTTCCTCGGCGTTGGCAACCGCAGATGCGACCAGTTTTCGCACCGGCAATGCCGCGGCTTTATTCACGAAGCGCAGCATTTCAAGCGCCTCGTTGGCTCCCTTGCCGCGTACGAGGTCAACGACGAGACGCACCTTCTGCGCGGACATCGGGAGAAATTTCAAATGTGCCTGAATATCTTGCATGGCTCAAATTCCTTACGATGCCGCGGGCGCCGCGGGAGCGGCCGCCGGCACGGCTTTCTCGCCGATCGTGTGACCGCGGAACGTGCGCGTCGGTGCGAATTCGCCGAGGCGATGACCGACCATGTTCTCGGTAATGTAGATCGGCACGTGACGGCGTCCGTCGTGAACGGCGATGGTGTGACCGACCATCTGGGGGAAGATCACGCTGGCGCGACTCCACGTGCGCAACACTTTCTTCTCGCCCTTCTGGTTCATGGTTTCGATTCTTTTCAAGAGTTTGGGTTCCACGAAGGGACCCTTTTTCAATGATCGTGACATGCTTACCTCATATCCAATTAGCGATTCGTCTTGCTTCTACGACGCACAATGTATTGATCGGTCTTCTTGTTGCGGCGGGTCTTGTAACCGAGGGTCGGTTTGCCCCACGGGCTTTTCGGTCCCGGCAAACCAATGGGCTGGCGTCCTTCACCACCGCCGTGCGGATGATCGCGCGGCGTCATTGCGGAACCGCGGACGGTCGGGCGGATGCCCTTGTGGCGTTTGCGCCCGGCTTTGCCGAGTTTGATATTTCCGTGGTCAAGATTTCCAACCTGACCAATGGTCGCGTAACATGTCTGGCGGATGAGTCTCACTTCGCCGGACGGCATACGCACCTGTGCGAAGTCGCCTTCTTTCGCGAGCAGTTGCGCGGTGCCGCCCGCAGAACGGACCAACTGTCCGCCGCGCCCATCTTTAACCTCGATGTTGTGGATCAGTGTACCGACCGGGATGTTCGAGATCGGTAAAGCATTCCCGGAACGGATTTCGGCTCCCGCGCCTGCCATGACCGTATCGCCAACTTTGAGATCGGTCGGTGCAACGATGTAGCGTTTCTCGCCATCCGTGTAGAAAAGTAGTGCGAGGCGCGCGGTGCGGTTCGGGTCGTATTCGATCGCCGCCACCTTGGCGGGAATGCCGCGCTTGTCGCGTTTAAAATCCACGATGCGGATGAAGCGCCGGTGTCCGCCGCCGCGATGGCGGACGGTCACGCGTCCGTATCCGTTACGCCCGCCGCTCTTGCGCAGCGGCAGAAGAAGCGAGCGTTCCGGGGTGGACTTGGTGATCTCTTCAAACGTGTAGCCGGTCATGCCGCGCGTGCCCGGCGTTACGGGTTTATATTTTTTGACTGCCATTACTGCACCCCTTCAAAGATTTGAAGTGTCTGACCCTCGACCAGGGTGACGATCGCCTTTTTGACGCCGGCTTTGCGGACAAGCAATCGGCGGCTTCGCATTCGGCGGCCGCGCTTGGCGGCGGTATTGATAATGTTGACGCGTTCCACCTTCACATCGTACAAGGTTTCCACCGCGTCCTTCACGGACGTGCGCGTGGCAGAGTCGGCAACTTCGAACGAGTATTGGTTGAGTTTGTTGGACTGGTAATTGGTCTTTTCAGTCACGAGAGGGCGGCGAAGAACATCATAAATCGTGGTCATCGTTATCTCCTATCCCAAATTCGCCGTCAGGGCATCGAGCGTTTTCACGGGAAGCACCAGTTTGTCGTACGCGAACAGGTCGCGGATGTTGAGGTATCCGGCAAGCAGTACCTTGGCATCCTCAAGATTATCCATCGAGCGCATCGCGAGATCGTACGATTGATCTTTCTGGGGAAGCACGACCAAAGCAGTCGACTTGCCGACCAGGTTGGTCAATGCCTTTGCCATCAACTTGGTCTTCGGTTCATCGAGAGTCAAATCGTCGACGACGATCACGCCCAACTCGGCGGCTTTCGCCGACAAGGCGGAACGAAGCGCCGCTTGTCGCATCTTCTTCGGCATGCGCTGTTCGTAACTGCGCGGATGCGGGGTGTGGATGCGTCCGCCTCCCACCCACTGGGCGGCTCGGCGCGACCCTTGTCGGGCGCGACCGGTCCCTTTTTGCTTCCACGGCTTGGCGCCGCCGCCAGCCACCTCGCCACGCACTTTGGTATCGTGCGTGCCGAGACGCGCATTCGCCATCTGGCGGACGTATGCCTGATGCATCAGGTCAACATTGATCGGGGCTTCGAAGATCGCGGCGGGGAGTTCCACATCGCGCACCTTCTTGCCTTCGAGGATCAAAACATCTACTTTCATCTCATAATTCCTTGTGCGCTTATTGCTTGCGCGCCTCGTTGATCACCAGGAGGC
>CAZQES010000192.1:0-5889 GCA_964591425.1 uncultured Anaerolinea sp. | reverse complement strand
CCGAGGCGTGAACCGAGTGAAGCCATCACGTCCACGAACGCGCGGGCATGATCCGAGTGATCCATCAACTTGCCCTCGTGGCTGATAACTTTCGGAATCTTCGGGCAGAAGCGGAACGATTCGGGAGTTTGTTCCACCCATTGCTGAATCGTCTTCGCCGCAGGGACAGCATAAAACGTGGTATTGCCTTCGATGGTCGTCAGGCGCTTTGCATATTCGCGCAAGAAATCGCCGGGCTTTGTGCCTTTCGGGTAAAAGTTACCCACCCATCCCTTGAACGACCAGACCGGACAACCGACAAAAAGATTCACACGAGCATTATAAATTCTTTCATACCCCGCTGTGAAACCAAATCAATTGCCGATCGCACCACCGAGCGAGAATCCCCGCGGCGATAACCCGGGCAGGGCTTCGAACGCAGGTCTCGCAAAATAAAAACCTTGGAACAAAGCCACGCCAGCCTTATCGAGCCAGGTATATTCCTCCTCGTTCTCCACCCCTTCCGCCACGATGTCAATGGAAAGTTTTTCGCACATTTGCTGTACCCCGCCGAAGACGATCTGTTTGACCCTATCCTTTTGAATGTTCGAGATCAGGTTACGGTCGAGTTTGATGTAATTCGGCTGGTATTCCATCAACAACTTCAAGCCTGAGTGACCCATGCCGAAATCGTCTATGGCGGTCCGGAAACCGAAATCTCTCAGCAATTTCAGGTTTCGCAAGAGGACACTGTGATCTGTCAGGTTTTCGGATTCGGTCACCTCGAAAATGATCTTCTCCACCGGGAAGCCGCTCTTCAACGAGGCTTTGAAGGTTCCGGTGATGTTCAAGTCTACTTGATACAACGCTGTGGTGAAGAGGTTGATGTTGATACTGCCAGAAACGTTCAACCGGCTCGCAAGTTCGATGATCCGCTGCCTGCACACATCGTCGAAAGCGGAGATGTCTTCGTGAATTACTTGCGAAAGGACGGATGCCGCCGGTTCTCCGCGCGGACCGCGAATCAGCGCTTCGAAGGAATTGATCTCCTTTTTCTTCGCGTCCACGATGGGCTGGAATGCGAAACTGAAATCAATACCGATCTTCCCTTTTGAATTGCGGTCGAAATCCTGTCTGAACGACTTCAACTTGCCTCTCCTACACGAGTCATAATTCAACCGACGGTATCTCGAACCGGAGGGAACTCGATGAGAGCAGATTGTATCTGACGAAAATCGGACTGAATACAGGATTTGGTGCACTTATGAGATGGTCATTTTTGACCAATTTGGTTACGGCGAGAAAGGCGTGACGTGAGACCCCGCGCAGTTTCTATTCTCACCGGAAGGACATGAATATCGTCACTTGAATTCGCACTCCCAAGGCGGTATGGTTGTAACGGTGCGGTTACAGTCGGTTGCATATCAGACAAAGGAGATGTCCTATGTACAAGAAGATCCTCGTCCCGTTGGATGGCTCGGAATTGGCGGAAGCCGTCCTCCCTCATGCTGAAGCGTTGGCAAAATCGGAAAACGCAGAACTTGTGATCCTGCGCGTCCCGAATATCCCTGCCGGGGAGTACATTGCTATCGATCCCATAGTCGCTTCCACCATCCGCAAGGATATTCGGGATGAAGCCGCGAAATATGTGAACCAAAAGGTGGATACGCTGAAAAAGGATCATATCAAGGCGACTGGGCTCACGAAGGAAGGACCGGTCCCGGATACGATACTCGAGGTGGCGGAGGAAACTCACGCCGATATGATCGCCATGTCCACGCACGGTCGGACAGGTGTGAAACGCTGGCTGATGGGTAGTGTGGCGGATAAGATCGTACGTCACACACACATCCCGGTGATGCTGATCCACCCCAACTAAACCAAGCGCACAATCCGCGAAAAATGCCGAGGCTTTCTGCCTCGGCATTTTTATTGGAAAAGCGGCACGTTTTGGCAGTGTTTTATCTGGCTTTGGCAGTTCGTTGATGCCATACTCCAAAGAAGTGGGGAAATTCATAGGGAGCCTCTGAAAGAAGCCAGAGGCTCCCTCGGTTTTTATACATGAACCCGAATATAATTACCGCGATAGATATTACGGAAAAGCGACCAGAATACCACTTATCCAAATCTGGATTCAAAGACTGAAGGCAAGCATGAGAACCCTTTACTTTTTCGTACTCGGCATGATCATCCTGACCTCCTGCACAAACTCAGGGTCGCCACCGTTTCTGACACCATTGCCCGAGCCGCGTGTTGTGGACTGGGCGACATCCTATTTTGATGTTCACTACTGCACGGACGGCGATCTGCCCCTCACGATGACCGTCACGCTTCCCACAAAACCTTTACGCACACCGACGCCGGTTCTTGTCCACACGAAAATTTCTTCAGACTTGATTCGCCCCTTGGTGGAGCGCGGATTCGCCGTCGCGAGCGTGGACTGGCGCGAGCCGCCCGACTTCAAACTACCAAAAGGGATCGAGGAAGTAAAATGCGCCATCCGCTACTTGCGTGCCAACGCAACACAATTCAAGATTGACCCGGTTCAAATCGGTGCCTTCGGCTGTAGCCGCGGGGCACATATGGCGGCGATGATCGGTGTGACCGACGCAAGCGCAGGTATGGAGGGAGATATGGGTTTCCCGGATCAATCGAGCCGCGTGCAGGCTGTCGTCATGTTCGATGGCATTGCCGACTTCGGCACCAACTATGCAGACGCGCTTAGCGAGCTGGATGAAATCCATGGCATCACGTCGCTCGACGATCCACTGATCGCCCAACTAAGCCCGATCACTTTTGTCACGTCCGATGATCCGCCATTTCTTTTGATCGCATCCAAAGATGAACATTTCCAAAGCGAGGCGCACAGACTGGCAGATGCGCTCACCGCAAAGGGCATCTCAGCCACATACTTGCAGGCGGAGGGAGCCAATCACTGCCAGTACGCGCTATCGGGTCCGCACACGACCGCGGATATGGCTGTGATCATCGGTGATTTCTTTGAACAAGTTTTGAAATAACCTCCATGGAAATCACTAAAACGCTTCACGTCACAAACCGCAAAGACTGGCGGAATTGGCTAAGGAAGAATTACAGGACCGAAAAAGAGATTTGGCTGATCTACCCGCGGAAAGCGACCGGCAAGCCGCGCATCGAGTACAACGATGCGGTGGAGGAAGCCCTGTGCTTCGGTTGGATCGACTCCATCGTCAAGAAATTGGACGAGGAAAGCACGGTACAACGCTTCTCACCGAGGAAGCCAAAAGCAAAATATTCGCAAGCCAACATCGAGCGGTTGCGAAGTTTGGTCGCAAAAAAGAAAGTAGTGAAAGAAGTGGCTGAGACGTTGGGAGATATTTTAAATCAGGAATTCGTTATCCCGCCTGATATTTTGAAAGCCATCAAAGCGAACAAGGAAGCGTGGAAGAACTTCCAAAAGTTTTCAGAGCCATACAAGCGGATTCGCGTGGCGTTCATCCACGGAGCACGCCACCGCCCCGAGGAATTCAAGAAGCGTCTGCGACATTTTATCGAGATGACGGAGAAGAATAAGATGTTTGGTTTCGGGGGGATCGAGAAGCATTTTTAGGCTTTTCCCCTCACCTCCGCGCGAACGGCTTCCACGCGTTGGTTGAATCCATCGGGGTTATACGAATCGCTGAAAACAATATTCTGCAACAGATCCATCAACTCGGGCGGGTGTTTCATCGGTCTGCCTGAAGTGAGACTGACGTAGGCAAACTCCATCCACAGCATGGACTTCAGCCGCATTCCTTCGCTATCGAGCATCAATCCTTCAACAATAATTGAATTCTCTGAATAATGCATCACACGTGTGCGGATGCGGACTTTTTCCATAACCGGCACAGGTCGCAGGTAGGCGATCTGCGTCTTTGAGATCACCCAAGCCGCCCTTGCCTGTTCCACGTGTTCGTAAATGTTGAGGTTGTAAAAATGGATCAAATGGTCTTCACGCGCGTTGATGAAGTAGTCCATGTAGCGGGCGTTGTTGAGATGCCCAAACGGGTCGCAATCCTGAAACCGCGCGACGACTTCGCTTTCGAGTTCTTTGGGTAAAGTTTGTTCTGTTGTCATTTCCAGAGTTTGACCTTTTTAGAGAGATTCTTCTGCCTAGCCACAGAGTCCACAGAGACTCTTGAGAAAAACTTTTTTCTGTGTTCTCTCCCGAATTTCATCGGGACGAAGTGTGGCGAGTGAATTTCTTTACCCTTCCACGTTCACGCTATCCACGATCCCCACAATGACCGAGATTACGCATCCATCAGGGATTCCCAATGCCTGACGCGCGCCATTCCCTTCGCGGTTGACCAGCACGGTATCGCCGATTCCCGCCTGCGAGTTATCCAGCGCGATGAAATCCTCGTCAGGCTTTTCTCCGTCCACCAGCAATGGCTGGACAACGAGTAGTCTGCGATTCTTATAATGCGCGTGGCTGATGGTCGTGACGACCGTTCCGATGACTTTTCCGAGGATCATGATTTCATCTGTGCTCCGTTGGTCGAGTAGCCCGAGGCGACAGCCGAGGGCGTATCGAGACCAACGATGTTCAAGAAAATTCTTGTAACAAAGGTGCTTTTCGCACTGGTGGTTTCGATACGGGACGGGAAAACCCCGCCCTTACTCAACCACCGATTATGTAAACTTATTGTCTCCAGCCTTCAACGTGTACTCAAACTCACCATCGGGCTTTACTTCCAATTCATCCACGATGCCGATCAAGGCGAGATCGATCGGCACGAACTTTTCATCCTTCATTGCCAGCGCGGCTTCGCGCGAGCGCACCATTACACACAGATCACCCACACCCGCATGGACAACATCCGCTGCGACTTGCAGGACGCCGATAGGTTCGAGCCTTTTATTCAACGGCTGGACGACAAGTAATTTCACTCCCTCAATATCGGGGTATTTGATCGTGCAGACCGCGTTGCCTTTGACACGTCCGAACAGCATGATTATTTCATCCCTGTCACTTTGAGAGTGCGCTTGATGATCGCGTCGAGCAGAGTCGCGTCCACTTGATTCCCAAGTTTTGCCGCGACCTTTTCACGGATACGATTTTCGAGCAACGATTCCCCTCTCCCTTCGGGAGAGGGGTTAGGGGTGAGGGCGGGCTGCGGCTGAGAAGATGCCAAAGAAACAGAATCAACTTTCCCTGCGGAATGACGCGGCTTCACATCCGAAAGATACGGTCGCAGGGGCGCGGCAGGTGGAGAATCATCCGCAAGTAATCCCAACGTCCGCGCTTTTTCGAACGCCAGATCGGTCAGCACAACATCGTCGTCCATTTGCAACGACTTGACTCCGCTGTGAAAAAGTTCTTCGATATCTTTATCGGTATAAAATTTTTTGCTCATGATTTGCGAAAGACAACTTTCCCATCCACTTCGAGCGAATCGATGACCGCCATGATGACCGCGTCCACAGGCGTATCTTTTGTGATGTTCGTTTGCCGCGCCGACGAGCCGGACGCGGTGAGCACCAAATCGCCAACGCCCGCGTCGACAGTATCAACGGCAACATACGGCTTGCCAGACACCGCGCCTGTTTCATCGGACTGCCGCAGGATGAGCAATTTGCGTCCGTGCAATTTTTCGTCTTTGATGGTGGATACCGTTGTGCCGATCACTTTTGCGATGAACATGATTTCCTCATTCAACGTCCCGCAGGTTTAATCCAATGACAGTTTTGATCTAACAAACCTGCGGGACGGTCATTAATATTTTGAAGCGCCCGCTTCATTCTTCGAGGAGGCTGGATCGCTCGGACCCTGAATGATCTTCACCCCGGCAGAGGCGCCGATGCGCGTGGCTCCCGCGCGGATCATACTCTCCGCATCTTCAAACGTGCGAACCCCTCCAGACGCCTTGACCCCCATCTGCGGACCGA
>CAZQES010000191.1:0-5901 GCA_964591425.1 uncultured Anaerolinea sp. | reverse complement strand
GGCGTCGAGGAAGCGCATCTCGCGCGTGGTTGTGCTGTAGTGATACGTCATGATGAATTTTTCGTCGCGCGTTTTGTGCATCCACAGGAAATAGGTTTCATCAGTTTCGTGAAAGACCATCACATCAACGGCGGGGTCGGTGCCAATTTTGTGGCGGTACAGTTTATCCGGGCGTAGCGCCGCGTCGAGCGTGACGTAAAAAATATGTTCGTTGTCGTTCGCCCATTCCACGCCGCCGAGTTCGTACACACTGCCCGACGTGTTGGGAATCGATTCGTCGTACTGTTTCCCGGTGGTCAGGTCGCGGATGCGAATCGTGTACACCTCATTCCCCTCGAAATCGAACGTGTATGCGAGTTTGTTTCCATCCGGGCTTACGCTCACCGCGCCGACACTGCAAAACGGTTTGCCTTCGCCTAGCGCGTTCTGGTCGAGCAGGATTTCCTCGGGATTTTCCAGCGTCTCTTTTTTGCGGCAATAGATGGGATATTGTTTGCCTGCCTCAGTGCGACTGTAATACCAATACCCGCCTCTCTTCTCAGGGACGGTTGAATCAGTTTCCTGAATCCTTCCCGTCATTTCGGCGAAGAGTGTTTCTTGTAATGGTTTTGTGTGACCCATCACCTCTTCGAGATAATCCATGTGCGCGGTGAGGAACTTCATCACTTCGGGGTCTTCACGCTGACGAAGCCAGAAATAATCATCTACGCGTGTATCGCCGTGTTGGGTAATTGTGTGCGGTCGTTTTGGTGCAATGGGGTGGGAGGACATGATTCTCTCAAATAAGAGGTCTCGTCATTGCGAGCGAAGCGAAGCAATGACGGTTGTGGATATTTTTATCTTACCCGATAACTCGTGATGTATTTCTTGTGATACACCGACGTCCACACCGCGTCGCTTTGGTTGCCGCCGAGGCAGACCACGTAGTTGCCAACTTCCCCGAGGAAAAACGAAACGTGGGCGAAGCCATCGTCCCACAGGAAGGTGATCACGCATCCCCGGCGCGGAGCAGGCGCGGCGACTCCCCATTTCGTCCACGGATGGACAAGCGCGGAATTGGTGGATGGCACTTTCGCCTTCTCGATGCACCAATTCACGAACGACGCGCACCAATCCGTTTCATCGGGCAGGTAGTTGTATTTTTGCGCGAGGTCGGTGCTTTTGTGATACTCCACAATGCGCGGATTATTTTTCGAGCCGCGGATTTCCTTCACGCCGAACTCTTCGAACGCGATGGGGAGCCACGGAAATTCCTCGTTCGGCTGGGGCATCGCGATCGCACCCAGCGAAGCGAGTCGTTCCACCGGGTACCAGCCTGCTTCGCCGTAGGAGTTGTTGCAATGCTTCCATTTGCCGTCGTCTGAAATATCGTCCACGTAAACCACTTTGTTGAACTTCAAATCAGCCACCGGTGGATGTTCGTCGCCGGGACCTGCGCGCATGGGGATCAAATCGCTCAACGCGCGGTGGAATCCTTTGAGCGGATGATGTTCCGGTCCTGCGACCGCTTCAGGGCGTTCGAGCAGGTATCTGGAAGAGCACCACCCGACTTCATTCTGATCCGTTTTTATCTTCACCCATTTCCAATCCGGTGTGGCGCTGAGGTAAGCGACCATCTCGCCTCGGCTAAGCCTGCCATTTATCGGAAATGTGGTGCCCGGTCCTGCACGGATGTTCAACAGTTCGGTCGTCACGATCATCAAGACGTCCGTCGTGTTGACTGGCGGCGGAGAGGGAAGCTTCACGAGATATTTGAGCGATGCCCAGCCACTGAACGCGTTCGGTTTGCGGATCTGCGCCCACCCACCATCGGGCGAAACAGCCAGCCCTTCGACCGAATCGCCTCGGTTCATCCAGCCGACGACTGCGTAGCCCAGCCCGGGTCCGTCGCGGACGTTCAACGTCCCGGTGTTGACGCGGTACCGCGCCTCAACCGGGTTCGGAGGCGCGGCTTCGATGAGTTCGAGGTAGCCGCGATGACACCATCCCATTTTGTTGTCGCCGGTCGTGACGCGTATCCAATCGTTTTGGATCTCGCCGCCCTCCACGATATTGTCTCGATACAATGCGCCAACCGCCGGGAAGTTTGTTCCGGGTCCGGAGCGAAGCCATAATGAAGTTGCAGTGACGCGGTAGTTAGCCATGATGAAGTTTTATCACTTTGATTTGCCACAGAGACACAGAGACGCTGAGAAAAATCATCTTAAAGTCTCTGTGTCTCAGCGACTCTGCGGCAGAATTGCTGAATCACGTAATCAGTGTGCTTTGCTCGATGTTTTCCATTCGTCCGTACAGGATTTCTTCATTGATCTCAAGACTGTTGATCAGGCTCAAGGCGAGGATGATGCCGTCGCCGATGATCTCGCCTTCCACTTCGCCGAATTCGATCTCAAGGATCAGATTATCGGCGCGCAGGTCGTTCGCCGCACCCTTTGGGTCTTGCCACGTGCCTGCCGCGCTGAGTTCGGTCGTGGCTTTCATGAAATCCAACGCGTCCGATTTCATGCGCGGCACGGTGAGGGTGAGTAGTTCACGTTGAATCCGGTCGAAGGAAGTATTGGTGTTTTCATCGCCGAACAGCAAGCCATAGAGCATATCTTTTGCGAGAGCCAGCAATTCATTGCCTTGCTCGGTGCGGAATTTTTCGGTGATCAAATCCCTACCTTTGGGCGGCGCGTTTTTCTTCAAGTAACCTTCACGGATGAGGCGGAAGCGGTCGAATCCCTTGTATTGGCGGAGGAATTTGTTGAGCTTCGCGCGGTCGAGTTTCAGCGCTTTCACGCGTTTGGCTCGTTCGGCGCGGCGCAGGGTTTCCTCCTCTTTGAAGTGTTTGCGATCCATTTCTTCGAGGCTGTGAGCGTCCAGCGTCAGGCGGACGATCTGCTCGATGAGCCATTCCTTGTCCTGATTCGCCAGATATGTGCGCAAATTCTCCTCGAATTGAGGCACCAAGTCCTTGTTGATCTGCCGGATGATGGATTCGATGGTGGGCATGAAGCCTCCGTGATAGCGCTATTTTAGCCGAACAAAGCAAAATGGTCTAACGAGTTCCGTTAGCCATGAATCGTTGTAAAATAAAGACAACCTCGTTACGGGATACCAAATGCCAGCTCCTGAAACCATTCGTCAACTCGTCAAACGTTTTGAAGAGAACCTCAGTTCGTATCGTTCGGGCAAGTACAACGAGACGCAATTGCGGCGCGAGTTTTTAGACCCGCTTTTCGAGGCGCTGGGCTGGGATGTGGTCAACAAGCAGGGACATGCCGAAGCCTACAAAGAAGTAGTTCACGAAGATTCGCTCGAAGTGGAAGGGGCGACGAAAGCGCCCGATTATGCCTTTCGTATCGGGGGACAACGCAAGTTTTTCGTAGAGGCAAAAAAGCCATCGGTCAAAATCGAATCGGATATTTATCCCGCGTTTCAGTTGAGGCGTTATTCGTGGTCAGCGAAACTGCCTTTAGGCGTGCTTTCCGATTTTGAAGAGTTCGCCGTGTACGATTGCCGAAGCAAGCCCGATAAAAAAGACAAGGCTTCGACGGGGCGCGTGGCGTTCTATTCGTATCGTGATTACGTTGAAAAATGGGATGAGATCGCGGATATATTCTCGCGTGATGCGATCCTGAAAGGTTCGTTCGACAAGTACGCGGAAGGCGTGAAAGGTAAAAAGGGCACAGCCGAAGTTGACGATGCGTTTCTGGCGGAGATCGAACGCTGGCGCGAATTGCTAGCAAAGAATATCGCGTTACGCAACCCAAGTTTGAACGTTCGTGAATTAAATTATGCTGTGCAAATGACGATTGACCGCATTATCTTTTTGCGGATTTGCGAGGATCGCGGCATCGAGCGTTACGGCAAATTGAAAGAAGCGGCTGAGCAAGGCGAAATTTATAAAGGACTCGCGCAGATTTTTCGACAAGCCGATGCGCGCTATAACTCGGGGTTGTTCCATTTCAAGGAGGAGAAAAACGCGTCCAGCGCGGCAGACAGCCTGACCCTGAGTTTGAACGTGGACGATAAAGTCCTGCGCGATATTCTCGGCAGTTTGTATTATCCCGAATGCCCGTATGTGTTTTCTGAAATCCCATCCGATATTTTGGGACAGGTGTACGAGCGTTTTCTCGGCAAGGTGATTCGGCTCACGTCGGGGCATCAAGCCAAGGTGGAGGAAAAGCCCGAAGTGCGGAAAGCGGGCGGAGTGTATTACACGCCCACGTATATCGTAGAGTACATCGTCAAGAACACCGTAGGAAAACTGCTTGAAGGGAAAGCGCCGCGTGAAGTTTCGTCTTTGAAAATTCTTGACCCTGCCTGTGGTTCAGGGACGTTCCCGCTCGGCGCGTATCAATATCTGTTGGACTGGCATTTGAAATGGTATAGCGAGAATGATCCTGAGAAACACGCCAAAGGAAAATTGCCTGCCATTTTCCAAAGCGATAAAGGCTGGAGGCTGACCACCGCCGAGAAGAAACGCATTTTGTTGAACAACATCTACGGCGTGGACATTGACCCGCAAGCCGTGGAAGTGACGAAGTTAAGTTTGCTCTTGAAGGTGTTGGAAGGGGAAAGCGAGCAAACGATCGGTTCGCAACTTTCACTGATTCAAGAACGCGCCTTGCCTGATTTGGGAAATAACATCAAGTGCGGCAACTCGCTGATCGGACCCGATTACTATGAAGGACATCAATTGACAATGGGCTTTGCCGATGAAGAAGAACGCTATCGAGTCAACGCCTTTGATTGGAAAGCTGAATTCTCGCAAGTGTTTATTCAAGGCGGGTTTGACGCGGTGATTGGAAATCCACCATACATTCGTATTCAAACTTTACAAGAGACATCGCCTATTGATGTTGACTTTTTCAAAAAGAAATATAAAGCCGCCAGCAAAGGCAATTATGATATTTACGTGGTCTTCGTTGAAAAAGGTTTGAGCGTTCTCAACCAAAAAGGACGTTTAGGTTTCATTCTTCCGCATAAGTTCTTCAACGCTCAGTATGGGGAACCTTTGCGTGGCGTGATTGCAAACGGGAACCATCTTGCTAAGGTTGTGCATTTTGGAGATCAACAAATCTTTGAAAACGCCACAACGTACACTTGTTTAATGTTCCTCGATAAAGCAGGACATGACGAATTTGAACTTGAGAAAGTAAAGAGTTTGGATGATTGGCGTGTGGCTCCGACTTCAGAAGTCTTGATAGGCAAAATCAATGCCAACCGCGTGACCGCAAATGAATGGAATTTTTCAGTTGGCAAAGATGCGGAGTTGTTTGAAAAATTAAGTCAAATGCCAATCAAATTAGAGAATGCTACTTTAAGAATATTTCAAGGGATAAAAACCAGTGCCGATAAAATTTATATTGTTGAAGAATTAGAGAGAAAAGACAATAAGGTAAAGATTTTTTCCAGACAGACTGAATCAGAGCATTGGCTTGATTCGGAATTGCTACACCCGTTAGTTAAGGGCGGGGACAGCAAAAGATATTCTTTACAAAAAACCAATCGCCTTTTATTGTTTCCCTACGCCAAGCAAAGTGATAAAGGCACAACTTTGGTGTCAGAATCTGTGATGAAGACAAATTATTCTTTAACTTGGGAATATCTTTTGAAAAACAAAGCATATCTCGAAAATCGTGAAGACGGAAAAATGAAAGGCTCAAAATGGTATGCTTATATTTACCCTAAAAATTTCGATGTGATTTCTCTTCCGAAAATCTTTACCCCAGATATTGCTGCTCAATCTTCCTTCTCTATTGACTTATCAGGCGAATCCTATTTTACAGGTGGCGCAGCGGGTGGCTATGGCATTTTAGTATCTCCCGACTTCAATCGTGAATATATGTTAGGGCTTTTAAATAACCCAAGTTGCGACCTACCAAAGGAAGTTGATGGAGCAGGCGAGCACAA
>CAZQES010000190.1:0-5905 GCA_964591425.1 uncultured Anaerolinea sp. | reverse complement strand
GACGGCGCTATACACGGAGCGTTTGATGAGAATGAACTGTCCATTAGCGATGGCATCTTTGGTCGTCGGGTCATTGACCTTGCGCGGCGAGAATCCCACCGAGAGGGCGGTCATCACCAGCGGCATGACAGTTCTCTCCCAGAACGAGCCAAGGATCTGGAAGGTCATGATCGTGAACATGTCTGCCCGGGTTTCGACGGCTTTGGCGTATGTCGAAGAAACAGCCGATGGTTCGAGGAAAGTGTCTGCATCAATGAAGCAAATCCATTCGCCACGGGCAGAGGCGAAGGCTTGAAACAAGGCGTGGGGTTTGCCAGCCCAGCCTTCGGGTAGGTCCGATCCGCTGATGGAGCGGAGGCGTGAGTCTTGGGACGCGATATCCGTCAAAATGGATGGAGTTGAATCGGTCGAGCGGTCATCCAGAACAATGACCTCGAGATTTGGGTGGGTCTGATTCAGGATCCCTTGCACACACCTGCGGATGTTTCGCTCCTCATTGCGTGCGGGGACACAAACGGAAATGAGCGGCGGATTCGATGAGGGAGGTGTTGGTTCGACGACGATATCAAGATGATATTGGTTGTGAAGCCAGAAAACGATGACAATACCCCCGAGGAAGAGAGCGGTGGAGAGAATAAAATATGTCATTGGACGAATGGGTGAAGGTCAAACACCCAACCAAGACGTTCGGCTTGTGACATTAGACAACGTGTATGACCGACCCGCGTTCGCCCTTTTCCACTTCAATACGACTCGGGAATGCATCCTTCAATTCATCAAGGTGTGTGATCACAAGGATCTTCGCAAAGTCGTTCTTCACGAGATTGATCGCTTCGATGAGTCGTTGGCGTCCCTGCACATCCTGCGAGCCGAAGCCCTCGTCGATGACCAGCGTCTGTAGGCGCGCGCCTTTGCGTTGGGCAAGGATCTCGGACAGCGCGAGCCGTATCGCAAAGTTGACGCGGAACGCCTCGCCGCCCGAATACATTTCGTAATTTCTAATACCTGCGGTGTCGCTGATCTGTATATCGAGCGTTTCCTTCAAATCGTCGCGCTTTTTGTCCTTGTACCCCGCTTGGGTCACGAACCGAATGGACATACTGCCGTCCGACAGGCGATCCAACAGTTCGTTTGCCTTTTCCTCGATCTGCGGCAGAGCCTGCTCGATCAACAACGCAGGCACGCCGTTCTTTCCGAAGGCTTGTTCGAGCGTTCTGTGCTGTGCGATTTTCTTTTGCAGGGCTTCGCGTTCTTTTTCGTAATCGGCTTTACGGATTCGCTGGGTCTTCAACACATCCACGCGTTGTTGTGCGCCGCCGAGTTCGCCGCGGGCGCGGTTCTCCTCCTCGCGCAGGCGGAATAATTCGCGTTCTGCTTCATCGAGGTCGGGCGCGCTGGCTTCCGCTTCTTTCAACGTAGCAGATGCAGACTCGAATTGTTGTCGTAATTCATCTTCTTCCTCTTTCCTCTTTCGTCTTTCGTCTTCGATGTTCGCAATCTCACCCTCGATCTGTTTACTCACTTCCTTCGCGGACTTCAGGTTGGCATACTCCTCTTCTGCGCTGCGCAATTCGCTTTCTTTCTCGCGCGCCTCGTCGTGCGCAGACGCGTCGTAGCCGAGTTTTGCCAATTCCTTGTCTAACTTGGCGAGTTGCTTTTGTTCATCAACGGCATATGTACCGCCTTCCAGCAACTTTTCGACTTCCTTCAAACGTTTTTTGCCTGTCGTTTCCCATTCTTTTGCCAGCGCCTGCAATCGTTCCGAGCGTTCGGTGAGTTGCGAGACCTCGCTGGCGTATGTCACACGGTCGTTTTCGGCGGAAAACAACTTCGTAATTTGTCCTTCGAAATTGGTAATTTGTTGGACGAGTTCAGCAGTTTCTTTTTGGTTGCCGCGGAAGAGGTCGCCTTTTTGTTTACCTTCCTCTTCCAACTGCTTGAGCGTAGATTTGCGATGTTCCTTGCTCAACTCCTGCCCGCACAATGGACAGGTCGCCCCATCCGCTGATTTGAGCGTTTCGATTCGCTCCTTCAACACATTCATTTCTGATTTAAGCGTATCGTTTTCCACTTTCAAAGCGGCTTGGCGTTCACGTGCGGCATTCCGTTCGTTTTCAACTTTGATGCGCTCGTTGACCTTCGCCTCTGCTTCGCGTAGAAGCTTCTGGGTCTTCTCGATCCCAGTTTTCACTTCGCTGTTTACCGATAACTGATTTCCGATCTCCTCTGCCTCAGCCAACAACGAACGCCTCTCCTCTTCCAGTTTCGCCTTTTCCACGGCGATCTTTTCCTGCAACGGCGGGCGTTCTTTTTGATGTTCGTGAAATTCCGCGGCGAGCTTGTCCAATCCCTCCAACTCTTTACGGGCGTTTTGCCATGCCTTGTACGCCGACTCGATCTCCTTCGCGCGATTCACGAGATCGGCGTAGGAGGCGCGATCCGCTTCCCTTTCGGCGAGGCGACTCTCCAAAGCCGCGAGAGCCGAGCGCGAACGTTCGAGTCCCGCCGCGAGGGTGGATGTCATTTTGCGTTGCTCCTCCACCAATGCCGCGTTCCGCTTTAGATTTTGTAGGTTCGATTCCTGCGCCTCACGTGCCGTGGAAAGTTGATTCAGCGACGTTTGAAGTTCCCCCAGCCGAATTTTTCTCGCTTCCTCTTCGGCGAGTTCCGCATCGATCTCAGCGACGCGCCCATCAATGGTTTCGACCTCCGCTTCGATCTTCTTCCGTTTTTCGGCGGTTCTGTTCTTGTATTCCTCCCACGCTTCGAGTCCGAGGATGTTGCTCAACACATCCTTGCGCTTGGACGCGTTCTGTTGTGTGAACTGGTCTGCCTTGCCCTGCAAAAAGAAGGAGGCGTTGACGAAGGTTTCGTAATCCAGCCGCAATTGCTGTTCGATGCGCGCTTGCGTGTCGCGCGTTGTTTTTTCTGTGAGCGGTCGCCACGTTCCATAGACCGCGGACGAGTGACCGCGGACCGCGACTGTCTCGTGATCTGCGGGCTGCGTTCTGCGGTCCAGAATCTGAAACTCCAGCACCGTGCTTTTGTTGCGCGGCAGTGACCGTTGTACGCGATAGACGTTTTCTTCATGCTTGAACGTGAGAATCACCTCTGCGGCTTTCACGTTCGCGTGCAGGTTGATCACGTCTGTACTTTTGCCGCGCGCTTCGCCGAACAGACTCCACGTGATCGCATCCAGCAGTGACGATTTTCCCGCGCCGTTGTGTCCTGAAATGCACGCAAGATCGAACGCGTTGAAATCCAATTCAACGGGATCGCGATACGAGAGAAAGCCTGAAATATAAAGGTGAAGGGGAATCATGTGAATGAAGTGTATGGATTATAATCGAACCATCATGCTCGAAGCATCCGATGCAATTGCGCGACGCCGCCTCACCTTGATCGTCATCACGCTGGCAACACTTCCGTGCTATTGCATCGGTTGGCTGGCGTTGGCGCTCGCGCCCGATTCGAGTACCGCCACGCCCACACCAACACTTGTCACGCCAACTGTCGGACCAACGATCACAGGCACACTGCAAATTTCAACGCAAAGCCTTACGCCGGTGGTTCTTACACAAACCGTAACAAGCACCCCGACCTCCACCGTAACGCCGACTTCAACACCTACGGTGACTGTCTCGCCAACATCGTTCCAACCTGCGACGAACACGCCGAGTCTCACATTCACACCATCGCGCACACCCACCGTTACACCGTCGGCTACGTTCACCTCCACATTCATCCCCACCACTACCTTTACTGCTACTTCCTCCTTCACGCCTCCGCCGACGAATACGTCTGCTCCGCCTCCGAATACATCAACGCCATCATTGACGCCGTTCCCATCGCCATGACCGACATCGTGCCATTTCTAAAATCGTTGATCTCTGCTTCAGGAGTCTCAGGCAATGAGACTCCTGTTGCGAATCTGATCGAGGAGAAGTGGCGTCCGTTGGTGGATGAAACACGCCTCAGCCGCGTCGGTTCATTGCATGGATTGAAAAAAGGCTCACGCAAAGGCGGCGCGTTGAGCAAGTCGAAGGGTAAACGTCCCTCGATTTTGATCGCCGCGCACATGGATGCGATCGGCATGAGGGTGACTCAAGTTGTGGACGGATTTCTCCGTTTCACAAATGTCGGCGGGATCGATGTGCGTGTCCTTCCGGGCGAGGAAGTGACGGTTCACGCGTCGGGTGGGGTTGATCTGCCTGCGGTGATCGCGATGCCGCCTTCGAAGTTGCTCCCCGAATCCGCAGGCGATGGCGCGCTCGAGATCGGCTATCTGCTGGCGGACACGGGATTGACCGCGCGGGAAGTGGAGAAAAAAGTGAAGGTGGGCGACCTGATTTCCTTTGCGAATGAACCGATGGAGTTGGCGGGTGACATCCTTTCAGGGCACACGATTGACAACCGGGCATCCGTCGCCGCGCTGACCGTCTGTTTGGAAGAATTGCAATCCAAGCCGCATGTGTGGGATGTGTGGGCGGTCGCCACCGTGCAAGAGGAGACAAGTTTTCTCGGCGGGTACACATCGGCGTTTGAGATCCGCCCTGATATTGCGATCGCGGTGGATGGAACGTTCGCCAAGGGACCCGGCGCAAACGGTTGGCAGACTCATGCGATGGGAAAAGGCGTGGGGCTGTGCATGGGACCCAACATCCACCCGTTCCTGCACAAGAACCTTCAGGAACTCGCGGAGCGGCTCGAAATCCCATGGTTTTTAGATGTGACGACCGCGCACTCCAGCACCGATGCCGACCCGATGCAAGTGACGGCGGAGGGGATTCCCACGGCATTGGTGGAATTCCCGATCCGTTACATGCACACGCCCGTTGAATCCGTTGCGGTCAAAGATATTCAGCGTGCGGGAAGATTGCTTGCGGAATTCATTGCCTCTCTTGATGAAAAATTTGTCGAAACGATTTCGTGGGATGAATAGAGAAACGTAATTTCATGTTGCGGGAGCAGTTCAACTGCTCCCGCAAACACTTACCAATTATGCCGACCTTCAGAACCCCTCCACTCAAACTGCTCGAAAAACTTTGCAATGCCATCGCGGTCTCTGGCGGTGAAGGCGAAGTGCGAAGAATCGTCCTCGATGAGGTCAAAGAGTATGCAGACGAAGTCAAAGTGGACGCGCTCGGCAGTGTGCTGGCAAAAAGGCGCGGACGTGGCAAAAAAAGAACGCGCGTCATGCTCGACGCGCACATGGACGAGGTCGGCTTCATGATCGTCGCCGACGAGGGCGAAGGCATGTATCGTTTTGAAACAGTCGGCAGTATCGACCCCCGTCATCTTGTGGGTAAGCAAGTGTATGTCGGAAAAGAACGAACGCCCGGTGTGATCGGGGGAAAGCCGATCCATTTGATGGAGTCGAGTGAACGCACGCGCAAGGCGTCGATCGATTCGCTTCGCATCGATCTCGGTCTCGCGGGCAAGGCAAACCTCGGAGATCGCGCGGGTTTTGCAACAAAGTTTCGTCGTGTGGGACCTTCGGTCATGGCAAAAGCGATCGATGATCGCATCGGCGTTGCAACTGTTATTGAATTATTCAAACACGCGCCATCGAACGTCGATCTGTGCGCGGCGTTCACGGTGCAAGAGGAGATCGGTCTGCGCGGCGCGAAAGTGGCGGCGCAATATTTCGATCCCGACCTTGCGATTGCAGTCGACTCGACGCCCGCGAACGACCTGCCCGATTTTGACGGGAACGAAAACGCGACGTACAATACGAAACTCGGATTCGGTCCCGCTATTTACATTGCGGATGGTTCGACTCTTCACGACATGCGGCTGGTCCGCTTTCTTCAAGAGACCGCCTCCTCGGCAGGGATTCCGTGTCAACTGCGCCAGCCCGGTGGAGGCGGGACCGATTCGAGCGCCATTCAGCGCGCGCTTTCCG
>CAZQES010000189.1:5041-5933 GCA_964591425.1 uncultured Anaerolinea sp. | reverse complement strand
AATGGCTGTTTCAATTGCCGCAGGGTTTGGGGCAATTCCCGCCGATACCAGTCGGCGACGCTGTTTGCACCGCCTGTGAATCGTTCCGAAAAGACGTGGAGCATGTGCTTGAAATTTAGCGTGTCGATCTCGCGCCCCAGCAGGTATTCACGCCGGAAATGTGAAAGCCCAAGGCGGACGATCAAGCCTGCCAGCAAGGTCACAGCCACGATGGCGTACCACAACACCTCTTCATCGCCCCAAAAGATGAGCACGGTTTCGCCCTGCAAAAGGAACGCGACCGGCACGACCACGAACGAGGCTAGCAAGTTTGCCGCGCGAATCGTCGTTGCCTGAACTGAAATAATGATCGCCGAACTGACCATCAGAACGGCATGCGCGAACGTCAACAACAGCACGAGCGTGAGAATGTAGGCGCTGGGCAATGCAACGTCCCTGCGTGAGACGAGCAGGAGATAAATTCCAATGGAAACGTAGCTAAACACCAGCGGGGTTGTAATGCCCACCAGTAATTTTCCCAGATACAGGTGCACATCTTCGAGCGGCGAACTCAATAACGGTTCGATGGTGCCGCGTTCTTTTTCACCGACGAACGATTCGAGCGCGACCACCAACGTGAACGACAGCGGGAAGAACCCGATCACCAAAACCACGAACGGCACCAACCGTTCGAGGATCAGGTCGCCGCCATAGCGATTCATAAAATCAATTGCCTGGCGCGTCGTGTCGTCCGCGATGAACGGGAACAAACTCACCAGCAACACCATCGGCACGACGATGCGCCAGTCGCGGATTTGGTCAATGAACTCGCGCCGCGCCACCATACACCACCCCGCGCTCACGCGTCGAGCTCGTCGACTGCACCGAGCAGCAGCTCGTCTTCGAGTTTCGC
>CAZQES010000189.1:0-5031 GCA_964591425.1 uncultured Anaerolinea sp. | reverse complement strand
GGAACCAGCCCCATTCCGCGAGCGCCACCGAGCCGATCGAATCCCAATTACGCCGCATACGCCAGTCCTTGCGCATCTGCCATGGTCTTCAAATACACTTGCTCCAACTTTCTTGGAACTTCATGGAACGAGACCAGGGGCGCATTTCTGGATGTGAGCATGTGGACGAGTTTTGGATTCGCCGATTGAGGCGCTTCCACCCGGAACTTCAAACTGGTCGCGCTGCGCGAGGTGACTTCCACACCGGCAGGTAGTTCGAACTCCCCGGCATCATACGCTTCAGCAAATTTCGCTTCGAATTCCACCGGTCCCAGCACTTGACGTTTCAATTCATCCAGTGTTCCATTCAACAAAATTCTTCCGCGATAGATGATCGCGATATGGTCTGCCAGCGCTTCGGCTTCGGCAAGGTTATGTGAACAAATGATGATCGTCCGTTTGGAGGAGCGCAACCGAGAAATTTCATCCCTTACCAGCCGCGACGACTCGGGGTCCATGGCAGAGGTCGGCTCGTCCAACAACAACACAGACGGGTCGTGCATCAACGCGCGCGCCAACGCCAGCTTTTGCTTCATCCCTTTTGAATATTCTCCGGAACGTCGCTGTGCCGCCTCGGCAAGACCAAAATAATCCAACAGATATTCGGCGCGCGTTTTTCTCTGCTCAGCGCTTAACCCGTAGACCCTGCCGAAATAATCGAGATACTCATCCCCCGTCATGCGCATGTACAAACCGTGTTGTTCGGTCAATACACCCACATTCGAGCGGACTTCCTGCGGATGTTTCGTTACGTCATAACCCGCTACGCGCGCCCAGCCGCGCGACGGAGCCAGCAGTGCGGTCAACATGCGAACGGTGGTTGTTTTACCCGCGCCGTTCTGCCCAAGCAATGCGAGGATCTGCCCGGGCTGTACTTTGAGGGTCACGCCTTCCACTGCCCAAAAATTATTATTGAATTGTTTGCTCAAATCGTTCGTTTCGATCATGAATTTCCTTCTTCTTGAAACCGTTTTCCAGCATAGCCAGTGCCAATTTTACAGTCAATAAGACAACAGTCCCCCTGCAAAATTGATAAGCCGTAAGATCAATTTTCAACGGTCGGTTTTCGATGACGCAGGAACAACGCCGCGCCGGCACACACCGCAACCACAGCCATCACGGTCTGGTTGATGTTGATCCCACCGACGAGCGAAGCGTCGAGACGCAAAAAGTCGAGAAAGAAGCGGATCAGAGGATACGTGACCAGATATGTGAGGAAGAGGTCGCCAGTCTTTAGTCGGTCCGCATGGCGGCGTGAAAGCCAGAGGAGGAAGAACATATTCGCGAGGTTGAGGATCGATTCGTACAAAAAAAGCGGATGATAGTATTCGAACTGTTCATAGCCCGCCACACGATGGGTTTCATCGATCCGTATCGCCCAAGGGAGGTTCGTCGGCGCGCCGTACAATTCCTGATTGAAGAAATTGCCCCAACGACCGATCGCCTGCCCCAGCGGAAGACTCGGCGCGGCGATGTCTGCCCATTCCGCAAACCGGAGTCCGCGCTTTCGTGAATAAAAATACAGAACAACAGCTCCTGCGATCACCGCACCGGGAATCCCCAAGCCGCCCTTCCAAACTGATAAAATATCCAGAATATGAATGGTGCCGCCGGCAAAATACGGGTTAACCAACTCGCCCGTGGAAGGATCGAGCACGAGTTGCGATGGCATCGGCGTAAAAATATGCCACAACCGTGCGCCGATGATCCCGCCGATCAACAGGTAGGTTAGCAAATCCCAAACCGTTTCCGCATCGTGACCTCGCTGACGCGCAGATTTTGTTGCGAGCCAAGCCCCAGCCACCGCGCCTGTCATCAGGATGATCCCATACCAACGGATGATGCGTTCGTCGCCGAACAAAATGAAATGCATTCCATCGAATTGGAAGAATTGCATCAGGCAGTACCTTTCTTCTTCATCGTTTGCATCTTTTCATGCGCCTGCGCGCGGACGTGCCAGATGCGTTGCAATGCTGTAATATTCGCGAACACGGCAATGACGCCAAGCCCGATATACAATTGACCGAATACCAGCGATGGAGCGAGAACCAAATATCTTTCCACGCGCGTCAGTAATCCCACTTTTGCGCCATAGCCGAGCCCCTCTGCACGAGCCTTTACGTATGATACAAGCACTGAGCCTGCCGCCGCCACGAAGGTCAACATGCCTCCCAACGGTTCGCCGATGGAGAGAAAATGATAAATCAAGCCGCCATAGATGATCAATTCGGAATACCTGTCGCTGACCGAATCGACGAACGCGCCGAAGTCACTCGGTTCACCGCGCAGGCGCGCCATCGTTCCATCCAACGCGTCGATGGGAGTCATGATCAGCACGAACAAACCGCCGGTGAAGAATTCGCCGCGCGCGAGATAATACGCGCCGACACAATTCCCGATCATCCCGATCACCGTCATCATGTTCGGCGTGAGACCGATTCGGTTGAAGAAATTCCCCAGCGGATCCAGCACCCACTTGAACCAGAGGCGTAAATAGTCGGTGAAGGTTTTGCGCGTGGGAGACTCGGCGGCTGATTTTTCCATGTGATTCCTATATCGCAACCAATTCCGCAATCATATCAGGAATTATGGTTTCTCTCCGCCTAATTCATCCTCATCCATCGGAGCGACCAGTACATCGCGCTCCTTGCCGCCGCCCTGCGAAGGACCGACGACTCCCATCTCTTCGAGTTGATCCAGCAAACGCGCCGCCCGCGGATATCCGATCCGCAGTCGGCGTTGCAGTAATGATGCGGAGGCGCGCTGTCCCTGCCGTACAATGACGACCGCCTGCTCGATCAAGCCTTCATCCTCGTTTTCGTCAGGTTCGGTAAGCAACTTTTCCCAAGGGGCAGAGTCATCCGCATCCTCCACTGTCTTTTGCCAATGCGCGATGAGACGTTCGATCTCCATGTCGGTGATCATCACGCCCTGGGCGCGCGTGGGCGCACCAACCTCCGGGTTCAAGAACAACATGTCGCCGCGGCCGAGCAAAGTCTCTGCGCCAGTCGTATCGAGAATGACGCGGCTATCCACACCCGAAGCGACGGCAAACGCGAGCCGCGAAGGGAAGTTCGCCTTGATCAAGCCAGTCACCACATCGGTCGAGGGACGTTGCGTGGCAACAATGAGGTGAATCCCGGTAGCGCGCGCCATTTGCGCCAGCCGAACCAAATTGTGTTCCGTCTGATCGGGCGCGGACATCATCAAATCCGCGAGTTCGTCGATCAGCACCACAATGCGCGGGAGAGTTACGCCGTCTTTTTTGCGCGAGACGCGGCGGTTATACGCTTCAAGGTCACGGACGTTTGCCGCCTCCAACAACCGATAGCGGTGTTCCATCTCGACCACCACCCAGCGTAAAACGCCGAGAATGCGCTCCACGTTCGTCTCGACCTTTCCGTATAAATGCGGCAGTCCATTGAAACGGAGTAACTCCACCATCTTCGAATCGATCATCACCATCCGCAGGTCTTCCGGCGGATTGTTCATGGCAAGGCACGCCGCAAGGGCGGCGATGCAGACGGATTTACCGGAACCCGTCGCACCGGCGATCAAGAGATGCGGCATGCGCGCAAGATCGGCAACCACCGGCTGACCCGACACATCACGCCCCAACGCCATCGCAAGCGGCGCGCCGATCTTGTGGAATGCGTCGGTTTCGAGAATCGACCTCAGGCGCACGACCGAAGTGTGCGTGTTGGGCACTTCGATTCCCACGTACGGTTTGCCCGGCACTGGCGCTTCGATCCGCAACCGTTCTGCGGAAAGCGCCAGCGCAAGGTCTTTTTGCAATGAGGCGATCTGCGCGACGCGCACCTTAATCTGCTGAGCTTCTTCTTCGGTTGCGCCGGGCTTTTTCATGAATCCTGGTTGCACCGCAAACTGCGTCACGGTCGGACCTACGCGAAAACCGATCACCGTTGCGGCGATGCCGAACTCGGCAAGCGTTTTTTCGACCATGCCGGCCGTCTGATTGATCGTGCGTTCGTCGGGACGCGTATTTTGATCGGCGAGCAAAATATTCAAAGATGGGAGCCGTTCATCGCGATTGCGCGGCGTGGCTGGTTTCTTATCCTGCTGTTCAGAGATGCGCAGAGATTTTCTGAATTCCGGCGGCAACGCCGGTGACTGTTTTTTACGCGGCTGACGCGCCGGCTTTTCTGCTTTCGCTTCGTTCACCAATTCAGGCTGGATCGGGATTTCGACCGGCGTTTCCTCTCCCGCGATCTTCAACAGCCAGCGTTCGAGCATCGCCCAAATTCCAAAACCGGTCATCAACATTAGTAACCACAAAACCAACAAGAGCAAGGTTCCCCATAACCGATCCAACCGCCAAAACAACGTGACGAGTCCCCAGCCGATCCGGCCTCCGTCTGCGCCTGCCTCTGCGCGGGTGAGCGATCCGCCTCCGATGGCGGCGAGCAGACCTAACGTCAGAAGCGAAGCGAGCTCGAGCGCGAAGAGTCTTCCCCAGCCGAGACGATTCCCACCGCGGCGCAAGGTGGTGACCCCAATATATCCAAACGCGATAACAACAAGGTACGCACCCCAGCCCAGCCAGAGCGAAAGCACATCTGCCCACGGGGTGAGGATCAATCCTTGCGTGTATTTTCCGAGGGCGAGAAAAGTCATCAGCGCGGCGGCGAGCATGAACAGACCGAACGCATCGCGCAGGTACCTGCCAAAATGTTCGTCGAAGAGCGCGAGGCGATCCAGCCAAGTATTGCGCGGCTCCGGTTCGGGCGGGGGTTGTGATTGAGGTCTTCGTTGCATTGCGTGAGTTACCCGACCTCTTCCGTGTGTTCCATCTCGAGGATGGCACGCGCGACGGCTTCGACGGCAACGCGCTGTTTGCGATAAAGGTCGGCTTCAGACATCGCCAGCCTGCCAGCCTCTTCGCGTACCTTTCTGCCTTAGATGAATTTCATTTCGAGGATGTTATAGATAATCCATTAGATGGTGAAGCGACGATCTCCTTCGGGCTTGACC
>CAZQES010000188.1:0-5983 GCA_964591425.1 uncultured Anaerolinea sp. | reverse complement strand
TCGCCGCAATTTACAACCTCGAACTCATCTCAAATTGACTTTTGCAAGAGGTCTAATATAAAAACACCCTGAAATTCCTCAGCCTGCCTGCGGATTTTCAAGGTAAAATTCAGCCATGATAGATCGAACCAGCTTACTCAAAGAAGTACAAGGCGCTCTTCAACGAAGCCGAGTAGTTGCGTTGATTGGCCCGCGTCAGTGTGGAAAAACAACTTTGGCGCGTGAACTCGTTTCATCTGATTCGTCCAATTATTTTGATTTGGAGAATCCCATCAGTCTCGCGCGGTTGGATGAGCCAATGACCGCTCTGCAAGAATTGCATGGCACAATTGTGATTGACGAAATACAACGCAGACCTGATCTCTTCCCAATCTTGCGCGTTTTATCTGACCGCGACCCATTGCCCGCGCGTTTTTTGATTTTAGGAAGCGCATCACCTGCTCTTCTGCGTCAATCATCCGAGTCATTAGCAGGACGAATTACGATTATCCCTATGAGCGGATTTGGCTTGGAAGAAGTTGGACAATCGTCTCAAAACAAGCATTGGGGACGCGGCGGTTTTCCACTTTCGTTTTTAGCGAAGACAGACAAGGAAAGCCTGGAGTGGCGCAAAGATTTTGTATCCACCTTCCTTGAGCGCGATATACCGCAATTTGGTATCAAGATTCCATCCACAAGTCTGTTTCGGTTTTGGAGCGTCGCGGCTCATTATCATGGACAGATTTGGAACGCGGCGGAAGCGGCGCGGACTTTGAACATCAGCGAGAACACAGCACGCAGTTATATGGATTTACTGCAAGATCTTTTTATGATCAGACAATTGCGTCCCTGGTTCGCAAATCTTGGCAAACGGCAGGTGAAGTCACCGAAAATCTATTTCCGCGATACGGGTTTGTTGCATTATCTGCTTGGGATTAAATCCGAAAACGAACTTGCTTTGCATCCCCGAATGGGTGCGTCGTGGGAAGGATACGTTATCGAAGAGATCATCAAATCCACACGACCCGATGAAGTCTATTTCTGGGCGACCCATTCAGGCGCGGAGTTGGATTTGCTTCTCATCAAAGACACCAAACGCATTGGCATCGAATGCAAACGCATGGACGCGCCCAAGTTGACCCCATCCATGCGAACCGCAATGGTGGATTTAGAGTTGGATAGATTGTTGGTGATTTATCCTGGCTCGCAACTTTATTCGCTTGCCGAAGGAATTAATGTTTTGCCGTTGTCGAAAGCTGTTGGTCAAGATGGTGTTTTATGATGAGGCACTCAGTTCGCTGGAGCGAACTTCCGCGACCTGAGGCAGGGATTTATCCCGCCGAACATCATCGTCAACACGCGCCTGCGAAGGTGGTGAAACTTCCGTTTTATGAGCCTGAATGGAAGAGGAAGTAAGAGAGTGAACAGTAATCAGTGATCAGTCGCTGGTTGAGTAACCTTGAGCGTTCGTTGCGAAGGGCGTATCGAAACCAGCAGTATGAAGAACAAAAGAATTAACCGCTAAGAGCGCAAAGTGCGCGAAGATTTTTAAAAGGTTTTCTTGGCGATCTTAGCGTGCTTCGCGGTTCAAAAAGGAATCATCTATGACAAACAATTACGATGCAATCGTCATCGGCGGTGGGGAACGAGCGGGGCTAAAGCCGCCTGCTCAATGCATGAAAGCCATTTCGACAGGCTCAATGCAACGCCTGCGGGCTGTAGAGCGAGTCGGCTTCAGCCGACTTCCACGCTCTGAGGCAGGACTTTAGTCCGACGAACAAAAGATAAAAGGATTTATCTATGACAAACTATTATGATGCGATTGTGATAGGCGGAGGACACAACGGTTTAGTTGCCGCCGCGTATCTCGCTCGTGCAGGCAGGAAAGTCGTCGTGCTTGAGCGCAGGGAACTGGTCGGTGGCGCTACCATCACCGAAGAAATTATCCCCGGCTTCAAGTTCACGGAGTTCTCGTATGTGGTCAGTTTACTGCGACCGGAGATCATACGAGATTTGAAACTTCCGCAACACGGACTAAGAATCCTGCCCCTGCCGAGTACCTTCACCCCGACCGATAACGGCGATTACATCGCGGGCTGGGACGATCACGATACGACCCGCCGCGAGATCTATCGCCATTCACCGAAGGATGCCGAAGCGTATGACGAATATGCCCGCCGCATGGCGCGGCTGGCGAAAGCGATCAAGCCGATATTGAGCATTTTGCCTCCTGACCCAACGTCGTTACATCCAAAAGATTTGATAGGTTTGATGAAACTTGGTCAATTCGCCGCATCGCTGACCGAAAAAGAATTGTATGGTCTCGCGAAGATCATGACCCAATCCGCGGCGGACATGCTCGAAGAGTGGTTCGAGACTCCGGCATTGCTTGGCACCAAATCCGCGAGCGGGATCATCGGCACGTTCCTCGGTCCGCGTTCGCCGAGCACAGCGTATGTGTTGTTGCATCACTACATGGGCGAAATCGACGGCGCGTTCCGTGCGTGGGGATTCGCCAAAGGCGGCACAGGCGGAATTGCCGAATCCATCGCCAGTTCGGCGCGCGCGTTCGGGGCTGAGATCAGACTCAACGCAACGGTGAAACAGGTCATCGTCAAGAATGGACGCGCTGTTGGCGTCGCGTTGGAAAACGGCGATGAGATTCATGCGAAGGCAGTCCTTTCATCTGCCGATCCGTTCGTCACATTTTTGAAACTCGTCGAGCAAAAATATCTGCCCGATGATCTCATCCATTCGATCAAGAAATTCCGCACGCGCGGTTCATCGGGCAAGGTCAACATCGCGTTGAGCGAACTGCCGAACTTCACCGCACTGCCCGGCGAGAACGCGTTGCACAACGGCGCGATCTCGATCAGCCCGAGCATTGATTACATCGAGCGCGCCTACGACGACGCGAAGTATGGGCGCATTGCGAAAGAGCCGTACATTGACATGATCGTGCCATCCAAGATCGACCCCGATATGGCGCCGCCCGGCAAACACGTGATGTCTTGTTTCGTGCAATACGCGCCGTATGATCTCGAAGGCGGCTGGGACGATGCCAAGCGCGAAGCCTTCGGCGAAACGGTCATCTCGACCATCGAACGCTACGCGCCGAACATTCGCCGCGCCATCATCGGCAAACAGGTCATCACGCCTGTTGATATCGAACGCATCGCGGGCATCACGGGCGGCAACATCTTCCACGGCGAACTGCTGTTGCATCAACTCTTCTTCATGCGCCCCGCGACGAAGTGGTCGAGTTTCCGCACGCCCATCAACGGATATTATCTCGCTGGCTCGGGCGCGCATCCTGGCGGCGGCATCATGGGCGCGCCTGGTAAGTTGGCGGCGGAGATCGCGTTGAAGGATGGAGTGTAGAAAGTGGAGAGTGGTGAGTGGATGATAAAACCCCGCTTCGTTCTTAAGGGACGGTTGGTTCCGTCCGAGAAAGTTTAGTCTACACTTTGAGTTAATCACCATATTTCTTAGCTAGGTATGCACGATGCTGAATGTCAGTTGCTCTTGTCAATTCATAACGTTTACATTCAAGTCGCCCAACGCAAAACTCAAGACGATTTAGCGTAATTACATCTTCTTGAAATGAATTTAGATGACTGATTAATGTATGTAAATTAAAGACACCTTTTGGTATAGGAGTTTTGAACTCTGCACTTCCGCTAAAAACAACGATTGAATGTATATGTTCTTTTGGTAGAAAGTCGAGTATTTGCTGAATTGCTTTGATATGCCGAAAGTTTTGGTGAATTGGATTTTGAAATGTGTTTTTTACACGATAGATAGATTGTGTCCATTGATTTGATTTTTCATTTCCAAAAATCCAGCCAGAGTAGTGTTTTACCTCGATGACAAAGATACCTTTAGTGGAAACCAGAATTTGATCGACTTGGGTCGTTCCATCTTGAAAAGGAATTGTGACATTGTTTAGTAAATGGAAATTAGGTGCTTTGAAATTTGAAACAATTAATTTTCGTACTGCCCCTTCACCTCGATTTTGATTCAACAGTAATCTTGAACGATAAGAGCTTTTGAGTGTGAATCCAAGTGTAAGACCAATTAATAAACCAGGAATGAAAATTGCCAAACCAATTGACCCAAAGCAGAGTAATGGAGAAAGATCTGACATAACCGCACCTATCGAAAAGTAGGATATTTCTGCAATTATACAACGGCATAAAAGAAGGAATCATTTATGACACAAAATCACTACGACACCATCATCATCGGCGCGGGGCACAATGGACTGGTCGCCGCGGGGTATCTCGCCAAACAAGGCAAAAGGGTTCTGGTCCTCGAACGCCGCGCCATTGTCGGCGGTCAGGTTGTGACCGAATCCTTTGGCGACGGCTTCACCGTTGACTCGCTCCACGCGGGCGGGACTTTGCGTCCCGATATCATCAAAGACTTGAAACTCTCGCTTCCCGTCGCCAGTGAGAGAAAGCCATTTATTTCTCTTCTATCCGACTCCAATTCTCTAATTCTCGACCCCGATCCCAACAAAGCCGCCGAATCTATTAAACAGTTCTCTTCCAAAGACGCGGCGAATTGGAAAGCGTTCCTCGATTTCATGGATAAAGCCTCGCGCTTCGTCCATCTCGCCAATGAGACCATCATGCCCCGTCT
This sequence comes from uncultured Anaerolinea sp., assembly GCA_964591425.1. Classification (GTDB taxonomy): domain Bacteria; phylum Chloroflexota; class Anaerolineae; order Anaerolineales; family Villigracilaceae; genus Defluviilinea. The sequence goes on along the minus strand of CAZQES010000188.1, from coordinate 1,360 downwards.
GCCGAAGAACTTCAGTCTCGCCGAAGGATACGGACTCGCCGAACTCGGCCTCGACCTGCGCCTGATGGGCGGCAAGGATATGATGCGTATCGTCCGCGGTATTCCGATGACAGCCGAAGAATTTGTGGACGAATGGTTCGAGGCAGATGTGGTCAAGGCGGCGGTGGCATCGCTTGGCATTCACGGATTCACGCTCGGTCCCATGGGCGCAGGGACAGGTTATACCCTCATGCACAATTGGGCAAATCGAGGAGGGATGGCGCACGTTTCCCCTCTCCCCGCGGGAGAGGGGTTAGGGGTGAGGGGGATAGGTCAAATCACCGAAGCGCTTGCGAATGCAGTCAAATCCTTTGGCGGTGAAATCCGCACAGGCGCAGAAGTGGAACGTATACAGGTAGACACGTACACATGTACGGGAGTCGTGTTGAAGAATGGCGAAGAGATTTCAGCGAAGAATATCATTTCCGCAGTTGACCCGAAGCGCACATTCTTGAATTTGGTAGGCGCGGTCAACCTCCCGCCTGAATTCGTGTGGAACGTCCAATCCATCAAAATGCGCGGATCGGTGGCGAAGGTGCATTTGCTGACGGATGGTAATCATGGTATTCCCGATGGGACTCTTGTTGTCGCTCCCTCGATCAAATATTTGGAGAAAGCCTACGACGCGGCGAAGTATCATCAGATCTCAGAGAAACCATATTTAGAAGTTACAACATCGGGTAACGTCGTTTCTATCCATTTCCAATTTGCGCCGTACAACTTGAAACATGGAACATGGGACGCGGAGCGTGGAACGGTTGAAAACCTGGCAATCAACACGCTCGCAGAGTATTTCCCCAATCTAAAATCGTCAATCGTAAATCGTAAATCACTGACGCCTCTCGACCTGGAACAAACCTACGGTCTCACAGAAGGCGACCTCAACCACGGTCAACTCATGCTCGACCAGTTCATGTTCATGCGCCCGATACCGGGCTGGTCGAATCACAAAACGCCGATCGACAATTTGTATCTCTGCGGAAGCGGCGTCCATGGCGGAGGGGGAGTCAGCGGCGCGGCGGGTAGGAATGTAGTGAAAATTTTGAAGTAAAATCGGCAAAACCAATCATAAGGAGCCGCCGATGAAACGCCTATTAATTTTGGGATTGATGCTAGTGTTGCTCACTGCCTGCGGCGAAAACGAACCACCGTTTACCGACACCGGCACACCGGGGCAGATCGAAGTAATCGTTTTTATTGACGCGAACTCAAACGGCACGATGGAAGCAGGTGAGTCGGGCACCGCCTCCCGGGTGGCAATCGCTCAGAGAGCGTTTTAAAAGTAGTCGGGTAAGATTGGGGAATGGCCACATTCACCCAA
>CAZQES010000187.1:0-6035 GCA_964591425.1 uncultured Anaerolinea sp. | reverse complement strand
ACGGATTCGCGGCGATTTGAACTTCATGGATTATGTCCCGCTGTTGTTCATCTCTGCGAAAACAGGTCAACGCGTGGAGCAAGTGTTGCCGATGGCGTTGCGCGTGCAGGAAGAACGACTCGCGCGATTGACGACATCCAAGATCAACGCAGTGATCCACAAAGCGCAGGATGCTCATCCACACCCTACACACGCGGGGCGGGCTTTGAAAATGTTCTACGGGACGCAAGTGAGAAGCGATCCGCCGACGTTTATGATCTACGTGAACGATCCCAAATTGATGCACTTTACGTATTTGAGATATTTGGAGAATCAAATCAGGGAAGAGTATGGCTTTCTTGGAACACCGATACGAATTGTGACAAAGGGGAGGAGAGAATAATTGGTATCTTGGATTCATCGGGTGTATAATTTTCATGAGCTAAGGAGTATCTCATGCGCTGGACAGATATTCGCAAAACCCATCCGAATCAATGGCTGGTGATCGAAGCCTTGCAAGCACACAGCAACGAGGAACATCATCGCCTGCTCGATGAAATCGCCGTTGTGGAAGTGTGCCTCGATGGCAGTGCGGCTTTGCAAAGTTATCAGAAATTACATCGGCTGTATCCAGAACGAGAATATTACTTCGTCCACACCAGCCGTGAAGAAGTAGATATTCGTGAACGCCAGTGGTTGGGCATACGGAGAGGGCATGCAGTTACAACTCAGGGATGATCTGCCGTATGTCAGGGTATCCATCACGCACAGCGGAAAATCCATAGAAATTCCCAACGTACTGGTAGATACCGGTTCGGGTGGCACAATTCTTGCGGCGGACGTAATGTCCGCCGTCGGCGTTGTTCCAGAAGCTGAGGATACCTTGCACACGATATTCGGTGTAGGCGGAAGCGAAGTCGTTTTTACGCGTCGAATAGAAATGTTGAGTGTGGGAACTTATACCATCCGTCATTTTGAAGTTGAGGTTGGCGGAATGGATTATGGTTTCGATATTCAAGGAATTCTGGGTATGGACTTTCTGATTACGGCTGGCGCACTAATCAACCTCAAAGACTTGAAAATCGAATTTTTTGAATTGTCATAGGTTTCATTGATGGACAAAACCTATGATTTCGTTATCATCGGCTCAGGCTTCGGGGGAAGTGTCTCTGCCATGCGGCTCACGGAGAAGGGATATTCCGTGCTCGTTCTCGAGCGCGGTAAACGCTTTGAAGATAAAGACTTTCCCAAAACAAATTGGAATCTCCCCAAGTATCTCTGGCTTCCTGCGTTGCGCTTTCACGGCTTCTTCGAGATGACCTTCATGAACGGGTTGCTAGCCATGCACGGGAGTGGCGTCGGCGGCGGGAGCCTCGGCTATGGCAACGTGCTCATCGAACCCGATGACCGGCTCTTTGCCTCGCCCTCTTGGAGTCATCTCAACAATTGGAAGACTGAACTCCAGCCGCATTACGAGTCCGCCCGCAAAATGCTCGGTGTGACTCGCAACCCCCGTCTCACCTACGCTGATGAGGTCGGCAGACAAATCGCCGAATCGCTGGGCTATGGTCGCACGTTTGAGTCGCTTCCAGTAGGGGTCTTTTTCGGGGAGGAAAATGTCAAAGTTGCTGACCCATTTTTCGGCGGCGCAGGACCCGAGCGCGTCGGCTGCAATTTCTGCGGTGGATGCATGGTCGGCTGTCGGTTTGGCGCAAAGAACACGTTGATGAAAAATTACCTTTTCTTTGCGGAGAAAAATGGGGCGATGATTATCACCGAAGTCAAAGTTGTTGACATTCGACCGCTGACAATGGACGATCAATCGCAAAACATGGTCAATGGTCGATCGTCTATGGTCAACGAGGCGCGTTATTCAGTTGTCTACCGATCCTCCACTTCGCTCACCAAACGCAAGCAAACGGTATATGCAAAGAATGTCATCGTCTCCGCAGGGACAATCGGTACGCTCGAACTTTTATTCCATTGCCGCGACGAAACAAAATCGCTCGATAAAATTTCAAGACAACTCGGCAACCGCGTGCGGACAAACAGCGAAAACATCCTCGGCGTCACTGCCCGCAATTCCGGCGTGGACTACTCGAAAGGCATCGCCATATCCTCCATCTTCAACGCCGACGAAGTCACCCGCGTCGAACCCGTGCGTTTCAATGACGGCTCATCCTTCATCCGTGTTCTATCAGCGCCCATCATCGAAGGTACAAAAAACATGCTCATGCGCTTCGTCAAAACACTGTGGGAGATCCTTTCCCATCCTTGGGATTTTCTCTATGCCAAATTCTTCTCACGCTGGGCGCGCTCCACAACAATATTACTCGTCATGCAAACGGAAGAGAATCTCACCCGCATCCGACTCGGACGCAGTTTCTTCACCTTTGGTCGCAAGGGCTTGGTCGTTCAACATGAAAAAGAACACAGCGCCGAATCACTTCCGCTTGCGCATACCATCACCCGCGCCTTCGCCGATAAAGTGGACGGCGTTTCCGCCACCTCCTTCACCGATAGCCTCTTCAACTTCCCCACTACTGCGCACCTCATGGGCGGAGTACCGTTTGGCAAAAGCGAAACCGACGGCGTCATTGATCTGGATTTTCAAGTCTTTAACTATCCTGGCTTGTATGTTGTTGATGGCTCCGTCATGCCCGGCAACCCCGGCGTCAACCCCTCGTTGACCATCACAGCATTGGCAGAGTATGCGATGAGTAAGATACAAAGGAAACAGGTAGACACGTAGACAAGTAAACAGGGAAATACGTAACTCGTATCGCGCAACTCACATCTTTCCTCTTTCTTCTTTCTTTTCCTTTGTGCCCTTCGTGTCCTTTGTGGTAAAAAGTAACTATGGCAAACTTCTCCCTTTCCCTCGACTTCGCACAACAGCTCGACGCCCAAGACCCCCTCGCTTCGTACCGTGAGCAATTCGTCATCACCGACCCCGACCTGATCTACCTCGACGGCAACTCACTTGGACGCATGCCCAAGTCCGGGGCGGAGCGCGCCAAACAGGTTGTGGATGAAGAATGGGGACGCCATCTCATCCGCGGTTGGAACAAAGGCTGGTGGGAAGCACCCGCGCGCGTTGGCGATAAGATCGGTCAACTCATTGGCGCGGCACCGGGACAAGTCCTCGTCAGCGACACAACCTCCATCAACCTGTTCAAACTCGCCACCGCCGCACTGACATTTCAACCCAACAAAAAGCGAATCATTACCGACGCGTTTAATTTTCCATCCGATTTATACATTCTTCAAGGGATTCAACATCTTTTGTCCCCCTCTCCCTATCAGAGAAAGGGTTGGGGTGAGGGTCAATACGAAATTATCCGCATCGGCGCAATGGACGACGATATCACACCCGACATCGCCGCGCTCGAATCGGCCATCAACGAAAACACCGCCCTCGTCACACTCTCGCATGTCGTTTTCAAAAGCGGCTACCTCTACGACATGCAACACATCACCGAACTCGCGCACAACAAAGGCGCGCTCGTGTTGTGGGACCTCAGTCATTCCGTCGGTGCTGTTCCCATCGAACTCGACAACTGCAACGCCGACCTCGCCATCGGATGCACCTACAAATATCTCAACGGCGGTCCAGGCGCGCCCGCGTTTCTCTACGTCAACAAATCCATGCAAGAAAAATTATCATCGCCCATTTGGGGTTGGTGGGGGCAAAAAAATCCCTTCGACTTCGGTCTCGATTACGAACCCGCCGCAGGCGCGCAAAAATTTTTAGTCGGTACACAACCGATGATCTCCCTGCTTGCGATGGAAGCCGCGCTCGAACCGACCCTCAACGCAGGCATGGACGCCATCCGCGCGAAATCCATTTTGATGACAGACTACGCGTCATTCCTGACGGACAGCTGGCTCGCCCCTCTCGGCTTTTCCCTCGGCTCCCCGCGTGACCCTGCCAAGCGCGGCTCACACATCTCCATCCGCCACGCGGACGGTTATCGCATCAACCGCGCCCTCATCCAAGAGATGAACGTCATCCCCGACTTCCGCGAACCCGATAACATCCGTTTGGGATTTGCGCCGCTCTACACCTCCTTCACCGAGATCTGGCAAGGCTTTGATAGAATCAAACGCGTGATCGAAGAAAAACGATATGAGAAATATCCGATTCAGAAGTTGATGGTCACTTGATGTCTACGAGCAAAATCCGCACACGAATCATCGAGCATCCTTTTACGGCACTCCTGCAAGGTGGACGACTGGACTCCTACGAGGAGACCAAAAACACGGTCATATTGAGTGTTCAAGGCTTCCAGCCGCTATCATCCAAATTGATTCGCAAGGATGGGAAAATCATCGAGCGCGTCAGGGCAAAATTTATCCCGTTGGACCTGACCTTCTCGAAAATTTCCAAACTGAAACGAGATGTGTTTTTCACCGGCCTCGATCAATACGGAATGGATGATTCCTCACGAACCATTGCCTACATGTATTCGTGGCGTCAGCCGAATAAGCGGGATGTGTTCTACATGTTTGGTTTGCGCCTCCCTGTGGGCGCAGATATGTCATTTCTGGCGTCAAAGGTGAATTGTACGATCAGCCCCACTGCACAAAAGCCTTTTACCATTGAGCGCGATTGGTCACCCGCGCCGCCAATGACGAATAGATTGGTTCCCGAATTTAAGTCGATCAACAAAAAATACGGTGGCGACCCGGTCAGCATCAAACGAAAAGGCGTTGAAACACATCACAGGCTGTTCGTCGGCGGCGTGCATCTACAGCCCAAGTCGCGCTCGCATGAGATGCGGTGCTCAACCTAGGAGAAAAACCCAGCCGGTGGGTAAAGCCGGGAAAAAATTTGCATCCAAACGACCGGGTAATCGAGCACGGGGAGGGTTCGCAGGGAATGACGGTGGAACAGATCCATGAAGAGGCGGGCTGGGTACTTGAGCGATTAAAGAACGACCAACGTGTTCTTGTCCACTGTGTGGCAGGGATGAACCGCTCGGTTACAATTTGCTGTGCCGTTCTGATTCTTTCGGAGGGAGTGAGCGCCGAAGCCGCCCTTGCCCGCGTCCGCACACATCACCCATGGGCGCGACCCGACTCTCATCATTGGCTGTCGCTCCGCTGGCTGGCTTCTTCAAAAAGGAAATTTTCATGACCACCAAACCCGACACCATCAAAGTATCCGCTTCACACAAAGAGGAAATCCGCGCCAACCGTGCGGACTTGTACGTGACTGTCAAGGGGACGTCGCTCGTCAGCGGGGACGCGGCGATGAAAAAAGCCAAAGAGGTGAACCAACTCGTCGAAGCGGTGACCAGCCTCGGGCTGAGTCCCGAAGCGATCCAATTGCAGGGAGTCCACATCGAGACGTCGAGCGGCGCGCTTTTGAAATCATCCAGCGCAACGTATCGGTTGAAAATCCAGTGCGAAAAATTGGATCAACTCGCCGAACTGCTCGACGCCATCTCGTCGCAAAAGAACGCGTCGCTGGAACGCATCGCGTGGAATTACAACGAAGACGAAGCGCGCGAACGCGGGTTGCTGGCGGCGTTGGAAAAAGCAAAAAGCAAATCAGATAAAGTAATGAAATCGTTAGGCGTGAAATTACTGGGCGTGTACGATCTGGTCGAAAATATTTACGATGAAGAGATGCCGTATCCACAATTTGCCGCGATGCAGGCGGCGCCGAAACGAGCGGTGGGCATCACACCCGAGCCCAGCCTCGGCATGGACATCCAGCACAGTAAGATCGTTCATGTGAATGTGGAGATCTGGTATCGCGTGACAGCGTTTTGATGTCATTGCGAGGAGGCACGAAATGGCGTCACAATCTCCAACACTTTGACGGAGATTGCTTCGCTTCGCTCGCAATGACAGATTCTCACTAGGGTCTGTATGCAAAATACAAAATAGTGGATAAACTGGTTGCCATGAGAAACCGTGGCGACCTAACCAACGAACAATGGGAGCGAATTGAGCCGTTGCTCCCGAAAGCAAAAACGAACCGTGGACGACCTGCGCAAGAACATCGGCAACTCCTGAATGGTATTTTGTGGGTGCTGAGGACCGGC
>CAZQES010000186.1:0-6227 GCA_964591425.1 uncultured Anaerolinea sp. | reverse complement strand
CGTGGATCATCACCACCGCAGGCGCGGGCAACTGCTTTGGGCGAAGCAACAATGCGGGGATTTGCACACCGTCCATACCTTCATAAAAAATTTCCTCGGGCATGATGAACTCTTCGCTTGATAATCCATCTGGCATGGATTTTGTCAGCTGGATTGATTCGCCTGACTCGACATCTATCATCCATAAATCTGATGGCTGACTGGGGCTGCTGAATGTGGTCGCCATTCGCTTCATATCGGAGGTGGACTTGATCCCGCCGTGGATGCCTTTTCCCACCTTGAATTTTTTCACACATTCGTCGCTCCCTAGCATTTCAATCCAATTGACCGCGCCTTTGCTCTGCGCGTAGGCAACTTGGTATTCGAGGAGAGAGTCATATACTTTGCTTGAAGCAACGATTGGCGTTTGCGAATCTCCCTCGTTGTCGGTCAGCAGTGTGATTTCTTTTGAATCTAGATCGTAAACTCCAATATCAAACCAATCATTTACATCAGAATGAAATGCAAGTTTTTTTCCATCGGGCGACCATTTCGGAGCGTGGGCGTTCAGCGGCGTGTCACCCTGAGCGCTAGCGAAGGATCTCTCCTCGCTTGGTAAAGATTCTTCGCTTCGGCTCACATCGTCCCGATGTTTTTTGGGAGAATGACATAATTGAGTGACTTCTTTGGTTTCTAAGTCAACGATGAAGATCCCATAATCCTGTCCGTGCATTTCGCACGAGACGGCGATGTGTTTCCCGTCAGGTGACCATTCCGCCTGCCAGGCGGGGTGACCAGTGTCCAGAATTAATTTTGGACTACCACCGCTGATTGAAATCACATACGCGCTGAAATGTCCCTGCTCGTTGCTGAGGAATGCGAGTTGCTTTCCATCTGGTGACCAGCAGAAGTCGGGTTGCAGGGCGTGAGAGATGTTTGGGGTGAGGTCGGTGTGTTGTTTTGATTCAAAGTCGTAGACGACGAGGTGATAACTTTCGCTTCCATCTACATCAAGAACATACGCAAGTTTTTTTCCGTTGGGTGAATAACGCGGGTTGAATTTTCCGCCGATGCCTGAGGTTAGAGGCGCGACTTCTCCCTCACCCCTAGCCCCTCTCCCAGCGGGAGAGGGAGACGCGTCCATTTCATAAATTTGCCATTCGCCTGTTTTATTCCACGCGAAGGCTATCTTGTTGCTCGGGGAAATGTCGAAAAGGGAATCTACGTGAGGAACGCGGAGGAGGTCGACGAGATTGAGCATGGGTTGGGGGTAGACACGGGGACAGGTAAACAGGTAGACAGGTATACACGTAGACAAGCGAGAACGCGATCACATGTTTACATGTGTACTTGTTTCCTTGTCTACTTCCTCCAGCGAAGGTAATGTCTCCATGCCTGCTTTTTGGGCGAGGTCGAGCATGAAGGCGTGGAGCGCTTTCTCTTTAGCCTCATCAAGCGTCGGCTTGGTGTATGAAGCGAGCAGTTGGTTCACGATCACTTTCGCGCGCCCAAAGGTGTCCAGCGACCCCGCCTCTTTCCAGTTGCGCATTGAGTCGCGGTCAATGACGTTGCTGGGCAAATGTTGCTCTTTGCGGAAGAGTTGCATCGTGATGCGTTGTTTGAGAAAGTCGCCGCCTTTGAAGTTGATGTTGTCATCATAAAAACCAGTAGCGAGCGTTTCAGTGTGGAGTTGTACGCCTTCGATCATGCGCTTTGCCATCGCGATGCCTTCCGCGTCAATGACAAGTTTTTCCGCGGAGTGACACGAGAGAAAATCCAACATGCCCGAACCAGAGATCATGTTGATTCCGCTGAGCGCGCCGATCATCGCAGTGATGCCGCTTTCGAGACCCGCTTGCGCGTCGACGAGTTTTGAATCGGTCGCGCCGAGGTAGGTGTGCGTTGGCATGTTCAACGATTTTGCGACCTGCGCGTACGAACAATCGAGCATGGCGGTTTCCACCGCGCCCATGGGCGTTGCGCCTTTTTTCATGTCGAAGATGCACGCCGCGCCACCCCAAACGATGGGCGACCCTGCTTTCGCAAGTTGATGAATCGTGATGCCCGCGAGACATTCCGCTGTGTGTTGTGTGACCGTGCCAAGCATTGTGACAGGTGCCGCCGCACCCGAAAGTGGAACCGAAACGATTTCCGCAGGAACGCCCGCGCGTGCAAGCGCGATGAGGTTGCCCGAAGCGAAGTTACTCCAAATGAGAGGCGGAGCGGGACACACGTCGAAAATGGCGCGCGGTTTTTCGCGTGAGGCATCGTGTCCGCCTGTGAGGATGGCGAGCATGTCAATCATCTCGGTCACGGTTTTGTTGGTGAACGCGCCTGTGACGATCGGCTTCCTGGAAAAGAGCAACGCGAGATACAGGCGATACGAATCCTGAATGGACTGCGGCACATCATGGCAAACTACCGCAGTGGACTGCGCATCATACTGCGGAAGTTGTTCCGCGACTTTGATCAGTTTGAGCAGATGTTGTGTTTCTGTCGTTTCGTGTTCCAGTGTTTCGGGGTTGAGCATGGCAATCCCTGAAGAACCCGGGTCGAAGTGGACGGCATCGCCTCCGTATTTGACTGTGGGATTACCATCGTAATCGAAGAGGTAAAACTCGCGCGGAACCGATTCCAGTGCCTTGCGAACGATTTGTTCAGGGATGTGGACTACGTTCGTTTCTGCATCTACCTGTGCGCCAGCCGCGGCAAGAAGTTCCCGCGCTTCGTCATTGTTGACTTTAACGCCAGGTTTTAGCAGGAGTTGATGCGCTTCGTCCAGAATGCGTTCGATGATGTCGTCGGTGAGGAGGATGAGTTTGGGTTGCATTTCTACCTCTTCTCTTTGAACCGCGAAGTTCGCTAAAGCCGCGAAGATTCTCTAATCTTTCTTCTTTCGTCTTTCTTCGCGGTGAAAAAATTATTCCTTACCTAGCAATCTTTTCGCCAATTGCACGGCGCCGACGGCATCCTCAGAAGTACCATCGGCTTTGATCTTCTCCGCCCAGTCCTTGGTGATGGGCGCGCCGCCGACCATCACTTTGATACGAGGTCGCAGACCTTCTTTATCCAGTTCTTCGATAACCTCACGCTGGCGAATCATCGTTGTGGTCAACAACGCGCTCATGCCGATGAGTTGCGCGTCAATTTCGAGCGCTTTACCGATGATCTTTTCGGCGGGTTGGTCAACACCGAGGTCGGTCACTTCAAACCCAGAGGCGGATAGCATCGTGCCGACGAGCGTTTTGCCGATCTCGTGAATGTCGCCTTCGACGGTGGCGAGCACCACGCGTCCCATCATCTCGCGCGCTTCGCCGAGTTTCAATAATTCAGGTTCAAGCACAGCGACGGCGGCTTTCATCGCTTCGCCTGCCATCACCAATTCGGGTAAAAATGCCTCACCTTTGCCGAACTGGTCGCCGATGTAATTGACGCCGACCACGAATCCTTTTGTGATCGTGTCCAGCGGATGCATGTTCAGCTCAATGGACTTTTTTGCCAGCTCGATGGCGATTTCCTTTTCGCCTTCGATGATGCTCTGTGCCATTTGTTTGTACAGTTCTTCCGACATGAATAAACTCCTTGTATGATTTCTTTCATTCAAACAACGTTGATCGAGTAGGGCGGATGATTGTCCCGCCCGTATCGAGACCAACGATGTTCAAAAGTAATCTTGTAACAAGATTTCTTTGTTAACTGGTGGTTTCGATACTGCCCTGCGACTAACACGCAGGGCTTACTCAACCACCGTTACCTCATAAAGATATTTATTTCCTCAACAACGACAACACTTGTTCCTCTTTTTCGCGCAACAACTCCGCAGGAACGGGCGGGTCCAAGTATTTCTCCAGCCACTTGCCTGATTCCATCACATGCTCTACCGAATGCAGTGCGGCTATCAATCCGTCGCGTTTTTTGAGCGCGTTCACGATCAACACGTGTTCATCGTGCATGTCACTCATACTGCCCGCAAGGATCTCAGGCTTGCGGAAGATCGCCTCGTACAGGATCCAATCGGGGAAGGCGTTCGAGACGATGCCGTACAGCTTGATCAACAACTCATTCTTCGTGATGTCTGCGATCGCGGAGTGGAATTCGCGGCTCAACTTCCGCGCCATGGACATTTCCTTCAACGAGTCATGTTTCTTCATCTCGACGATCGTTCGTTCCAGACCCGCGACCTGCTCCGGCGTGATGTTCTTCGCCGCCTCCTGAGCAATAACCACTTCGAGAACGAGCCGCAGACCGTACGCCTCGACCACATTCTTCATCACGATCTCGCGCACGCGGACGCCGCGATACGGCACGCGTTCCGCCAATCCCGAGGCGACAAGCAGATCGAGTCCCTCCCGAACGGGAGTCATGCTCACGCCCAGCTGCGTGGCGATCTCGTCCTGCCTCAGCCATTCGCCGGGCTTGTACTTGCCCGAGACGATCTTGTCGTGCAGAACGTCGAAGATATCATCCTTGAGCGGACGTTTCTGAATGAACTCGTTTTCTTCAACGCTTGTGGAACGGCTAGCCATCTGCCTCCTTCAGGTAGTGGGTGGGCAGATTATAAATTATATATAATTTTGTGTACAGGAAGGTTTGGGAGGCCGAGGTTACAGAATTATCGGCGCTCAACTAGATGGAATTTCTCCCTCACCACCACAGCGAGGCGCTTGCCGAGCTACCGATACGCCTCGCGGCGATGTTTGACCCGATAAACCATGACCAGTTGTATTTTGTCGTCAATATCATACAAAACACGATACGTTCCAACCCGCAACGAATAACCCGCGTCGCCTTTCAATTTCTTCGAATCGGTAGGTCGCGGGTTTTGTTCGAGCAAGTCAATGTGTTTGGAAATCAGGCGGGCATACTCGGATGGAATATCTTGGAAGTCCTTGATAGCCTGACGGCGAAGTTCGATTTTGTACATGTTATTCCCCTAAGTTCAAATCCTTCTTTGCCGCGTGCCACGGAACAGTCTCTTCGCGAACCATCTTTGCCTGCTTCATCTCTTCGGCATCTTCAAGGTCTTCGAGCATTGAGACGATTTCCTCCCAAACATCCAAATCCACCACTACAGCAGATTTTTGTCCGCTGGGGTTGACTACGAATCGTACGGTTTCCAAAATCTCTGCGATTGTCATGTTTCACCTCGCAACCTGATTATACAACGATAATTATTCCCTCAGCATCCACGCCAGCGGACTTGCCAGCAAGACCAAGCCTGTCGTCATCATCAACACGGTGGGGAAGCCGTAATTCTCCGCCAGCGGACCTGTGAGCAAGAGCCCCAGCGCGCCTGCGGAAAAGATGAAGCCGAGGATAAGTCCCGATGCGAGAGCCATACCGCCTGAAATAACTCGCTGGGCAAGGACAACCATGATGCTATGCACTGAACCTGTGCAAGCCCCTGCCAGCGGAATCAACACGTACAGCCACGGTGACCATCCGATTCTGCTGATGATGAAAATAGGAAATGCGGCGAGGAACAACGCCGTCGCCGCGACCTTTCGTTTTGTGAATCGATCGCCCAGATGTCCGCCGATGACGTTTCCCAGCGCGGAGCCGCCCATGAACAAGCCCGCGATGTTGCCGTACGTGATCGCGCCTTGACCCAAATCCTTGATGTATTTCGGCACGAAGGCGATCATGTTCGATTGTGCCCATGATTGCAGAGTCGCAACCGCCGCGAGCAACAGGATAAATCCGATTCCTGCTTGTAAACGAATCTTGCCATCATCTTGGATGGGTCTGGGGTGCGGATGATTATGTCGCAGTTGATATGCGAGCGAAATACCGATTGGAATCGAAACGACAGAAAGGATCACGAGCCAGTGCAAACCCAATTGCGCGAGGATCAAACCTGTGAGAATCGGTCCGATGAAGTGGCCGATCTGTCCCGCTGTGAAAAAGAGTCCTGCCGCGGTGGTCTCGCGTCCTGCGAGGTGACTCCGTCCCTGTAGAGTGGCTTGCACGGTGGCAACAGGATGAAAGGCGGAAGAACCGAGCGCGGCGATGATGAGGCAAATGAGTCCGCCTGTTCCCGTCACATAGACCGCGCCTGTGAAAAAAATCGTCATCCACAACACGCCGCCTGCCGCCAGCCAGCGCGGACCGACGCGGTCGGACATCCAGCCGAAAAATGGTTGCGTGAGCGCAGATACCCAAATGTAAATTGTCGAGATGATGGCGATGTTCGTTTCGCTTAAGCCGAGATAGGTGAGAAGGACGGGTCGCGCGCTGTTGAACACATC
>CAZQES010000185.1:0-6300 GCA_964591425.1 uncultured Anaerolinea sp. | reverse complement strand
CGGCTGAAAAAGACGCGGAGACGTTCCGCAACGCGATCTCGGTCGGCGTGCAGGAATATCTCGTCAAGCCGTTCACCGGTGATGAACTCGAGGAAGCCATCGGCAAAGTGCGCGTGCGCGTGGAAGAGGCTCAAAAACGAATCTTGCAAGACACGCAAGTCCGCAAACAACGCGAAGCATATCTTGTTCAACTCGCCACGGAATATTCGAAAACAAGACGCACAGACGATCAGGCAATGGAAGTGTTCGAGCAATTGGCGGCGAATCCGCAATGCGACCCGCGCTGGCTGCAGACCCTCGCCATGATCTATGTGGTGCGTAACAAATGGGACAGACTCAAAGTCCTTGCTGACAAGTTGGACAAGAAAACCACAAAATAAACACTTACCAAGAAATGAATTATCTTATCAGAACTATCAGCATTCAAATATTTTGGGGTTTTGTAATTGGCACAGCCATCTTGGTAGCTAGCTGGCTCAGCGGCTACAGAGACGTCGCACAATTATCCAATATTCTATTCATATCTGCTTTCATATTACTATTTTTTGGCTCGTCCTGGTTTCGACCGGAGGGGATCGATCTCGAACCTAAGTACTCCATGAGAAGCATGTCATTCGACCGTCCCAAACTCAATACCCGCTTAATAGAGTCAGCTACCGATGAGGTTTTAATTGGACTTTCGAAAGAGGAACAAAGTCTGAGTCCATCGTTGAAGGGATTCTTGATTTTGACAAAGCAATTTGGGATTGGTCTAGCGATGTTCTTTTATTCAATTATTTTCCACTGGATTTTGGCTGGAAGCCCATGAAGATCGCGATCATCGGCGCGGGGTTTGGCGGGCTTGCCGCCGCATATGACCTGAGAAAAGCAGGGCACGAAGTAATTATTTTTGAATCGGCGAATTATGTCGGCGGGCTGGCTTCGGGATTCAAAGAGCCGCATTGGGATTGGTCCGTCGAGAAGTTCTATCACCACTGGTTCCAATCGGATGCTTCGATGATGGAGTTGATTCGAGAATTGGGCTTGCAGGACAAGGTCATCTTTCCGCGCCCATTGACGGTGATGTACTACGACGGAAGGTTCTATCCCTTCGACTCGATCCTGAATGCGCTTCGCTTTCCGGGTCTTGGGTTTGGTCTCAACAAGATCCGCTTCGGCTTCGTCGGGCTGTTTCTGCGCCTCACGAACAACTGGCGCGCGCTGGAGAAGGTCACTGCCGACGCGTGGATGTTGAAATGGGCGGGCAAGCAAGTCTATGAGCAGATGTGGAAGCCGCTACTGATCGGGAAGTTCGGTCCATATTACAAAGATGTCAACATGGCGTGGATGTGGGCGCGCATCAAAGCGCGGACGACGCGGCTGGGAACGTTCGAGGGGGGCTTTCAAAAATTCGCCGATCTGTTTGCACAGAAATTGCGCGTGATGGGAGTGGAGTTTCGGCTTGGGACGCAGGTGAGGTCCATTGAACAGAATCAGGCTGGAGGGAGGCTGAACGTGGATGTTGAGTCCTTCGATAAAGTCTTGGTAACGACCTCCCCTTCGCTGATGGCGAAGATATGCCCGAGTCTGCCTGAAAATTATTTGAAAGGTCTGCTTGCGTTGAAATCCATGGGCGCGGTGGTGATGGTGCTATCGCTCAAACATCAGGTATCGAAGCAGGGCTATTACTGGTTCAATTTGCCCAAGGAGGCGGGCTTTCCGATGCTCGCGATCGTGGAGCATACGAATTTTGTGTCATCCGAGCATTTCGGCGGCGATCACATCGTGTACGCGGGTGATTACTTGGAGGCAGATCACGAATATTTTTCGTTGAGCGACGAAGAATTGTTGGAACGATTTATTCCCGCCTTCAAAAAATTGAATCCAGAATTTGAAAGAGATTGGGTGAAGAAAGTTTGGGTGAATAAAACGAATTACGCCCAACCCGTACCGCTGGTGAACCACTCAAAGAATATCCCCGCGATTCAAACGCCCATGGAAGGATTGTATTTCGCTTCGATGAGTCAGGTCTACCCGTGGGATCGCGGCACGAACTTCGCCGTGGAGATCGGGAGACGAGCCGCGAAGATGATGTTGCGATAGATTAACGTCATGTTGAAACTGCCGTAGCAAGTCGTTCCTTATTCGCAATTTAGGATTCCAGCATCCCCTTCCCCGCCGCCACCGCGACCGCCGCCGCGCGGGAATCGACCCCGAATTTTTGATAGATGCTTTGCAGGTGGGCTTTCACGGTTCTTTCGGTAATTCCCAATTTGTATGCCATCTCTTTGTTGCGCTCGCCTTTTGCGGCAAGTTGAAGGACTTCGAGTTCACGCTCCGTCAGCGTGGAGTCGGTTTGGGTGGGCGAAACAGGCTTACCCTGCGTCTGAGGCGCAAGCACGCGGGCGAGGATCTCTGGCTTGAGCAACGTCTCACCTTTGGCGGCGGCGTGGATGGTATCCAGCAAACTTTCACGGCTGGAGTCTTTGAGCAAATATCCCCGCGCGCCCGCTTGCAGACCACGCACCATCAAATCATCTTCGTTGTAGGTGGTGAGGATGACGATGGCGATCTCGGGGTAATCTTTGCGGAGGTGACCGATGGCAGTGATGCCATCCATGCGAGGCATTTGCAAATCCATGAGAACGACATGCGGATTTAATTTCGATACAAGTTCCAGACACTCTGCACCATCCACCGCTTCGCCAACGATTTCGATATCGTCGTCAGTTTCAAGGATCAGCCGCAAGCCTTCACGGACGATGAGATGGTCGTCGGTTAGGAGCACACGAATCATCATGACCTCCCCACCACAAATTGAACGCAAGTCCCATTTGCATCAGACTCAATCGAAAGCCTCCCGCCTGCGAGGCGCGCGCGCTCGCGCATACCCACCAAGCCATAGTGACCGCTGACGTTTTGTGCCGGGTCAAAGCCTTTACCGTTGTCTCGCACTTCGAGCGCCAGCGTTTGACCTTGGATGTTGAACTCGACTTTCACTTGCGTGGCTTGTGCGTGGCGAGCGATATTGGTGAGCGACTCGCTCAAAATATTAAGCGCATGATTTGCGATCTCAGGGGATAGCTGATCTTCGTCGACAGCCATTTCAAAACCACAGGGAATGCTTGTCGCTTGCGTGAAGCGTTCGACCTTTTCACGCACCGCCTCTGCAATGTTCGTGGAGCCTGCCCGCAGATCGTCGATCGCCGCACGGGATTCGGCGAGCGTGTGCCTCGCACGGGTGATGGCTTGTTCCACGATCGTGGAAGCGCGCTCCGTGCGGTTGGAGGCGAGATGCGCCTTAATCGCTTCGAGCTGTAAGACCAACCCCGCCACACCCTGCGCCAGCGTGTCGTGCAGTTCTCTTGCCATGCGTTGACGTTCGTTCTGCAAGGTCAGCGATTCGATCTTGGCGGCAGAAGCAGCGAGTTTGGCATTGGCTGATTCAAGCGACTCAGCGAGTTCAATCGCTTTTTCACGTTGCACGAACAACTGATTGAACATCATCATCAACAAAATAATCGAACCGCCGTTCACCAGCAGACCCGTCAGCGAGTCTAGCATGGCGGCTTGGTCAGAGAATAAGAAAAGGAACCCCAGCAACAACCCAACGTAAAAAATACCAATGAAGAAGGCGCGGCGGGTGTTGCCCCACACACCCAATCCTTCGCCCACAATGGCAATGGTCGCTGAAAACAAGAAGGACAACCCCACCGTGGAGCGTCCGTGCAACAGCCAAACGATGCCGAGCATCACCGCCGTTTGAGCAGGGTAATAGAACTGAAACCAACGGTCGTTGCGCTCCACCCACAACACATTCAACCAATACAAACTGATATGTGCCAGAAACAAAAACACGAGCGCAATCACCACCCCGCTTTCCCCTGCTCCCCAAACCGACATCACCGACGCAACACCCATGTACCCCATTAACAGGGTCAGGAAAATATAGAACGGGAAAACCATTTTTCGGTCGAGATTGATATTGGCAGTATTCATGCCTCGCATTGTACTGCAACCCGCACACACGCATATTGTCCGAACGGACAATGTCCGCTTTTGCACTGGATGGACGATGTGGAAACGATGGGCAAGAAATAAACTGCTTACATCGGTGGTCGAGTAGTCCCGCGTGCTCTTCGTGGGACTTATCGAGCCCACCAATAACTAAACCAACCATTGTTACAAAAGTACTCTTGAAAACAGGTGGTCTCGATACGAGCGGGAAGAACACCCGCTCTACTCGACCACCGCATAAACATAAAAAGGAGCCTCCCTCATGTCCCACTATCTCTACCTACTCATCGCCTTCGCCCTCAACTTTGTCGCCTCAGGCGGCAAATGGAACGTCCCCATCGCCGCGTGGATCGCGCCCATCTTCGTCCTACGTTTCTATCGCCAAAGCGAAAAGCCCTGGCTCGACTTCCTCCTGCTCTGGCTTGCCACCGCCATCCCGCTTATCGTCTCATGGAACGGCGCCACCTTCTTCCCAGGTCTCGGCGAGATCGGCTTCTTCCTCGCCGTCGCCCCCATCGCCTTGATCGCCGTCGCCATCGACCGCTACTTCCACGTCCGCTTCCCCGCCTCGGCATGGATGCTCATCATCTTCCCCATCGCCGCCACCGCCCTCGACTTCTTCCAAGCCAACGGCAGTCCCTTCGGTTCGTTCGGCGCATCCGCTTACTCTCAACGCGGCTTTCCCGTCGCCATGCAAATCGCATCCGTCTTTGGGATTTGGGGAATCACCTTCTTGATGAGTTTATTCGCCAGCACGGTCAATCATTTTTGGGAAGGAAATGCTTCGCCTCTTTCCTGGACTATGGCTGGGGCGCTCGTTCTCATCCTTTCTCTCAGCCTCGGCAGGACTCTGCTCCCCGCCCAGCCCAAACAGACTGCCGTCATCGCAGGCTTCTCGCTCCCAAACGGGACTCTCTCCAAGTCGCTGAGTCAATTCAAAGACGGAGATGAAGCGGGGTTTCGTCAAGCAATGGATGAACTACACATCGCCGAGTTGAATCAGATCCGCACGCTGGCACAAGATGGCGCAAACATCGTCGTCATTCAAGAAGGCGGTGTGATCGGTATGACCGACCAGATCGAGACGATGATTCAAAACGCGGGCAATCTTGCCAAAGAAGAAAACATTTACATCGTCCTGCCGACCTTTGACATCCAACAAACTCCGCCTGTCAACTCCATTTATATCGTTGACCCAAATGGTGACGTAGTTCTGCATCACATCAAATACGGCGGCAACATGTTCGAGGGCACGCTTAAGGGAAATGAAATTCTGCAAACCGTGGATACGCCCTACGGCAAACTCAGCGCCATCATCTGCTGGGACGCTGACTTCCCGAACATCGTAAAACAGGCTGGCACACAAAACGTGGACTTTCTCATCATCCCTTCACAGGATTGGCTCGGCGTGCGTGACATCCACGCGGGCATGGCAACCTTCCGCGCCGTGGAAAATGGCTTGACCCTCTTCCGCCAAACCGGGCAGGGCGTTTCCATCGTCAGCGACCCGTATGGCAAAGTGCTCAACCGCATGGACTCCTTCGACGATACCACCAGCGAGTTCGTAAGTGTGCAAAAAGTGAGCGTGCCCATCACCTCCGTCAACACTCTGTACCCGAAACTCGGAGATATTCTCGGTAATGTGATGCTACTTGGTTTGCTCGGGCTGTTCGTTGGGATGATATTTATCAGGAAAATGTAAAACAAAAAAACTCGGAAGTCCGCACGAAGCAGATTTCCGAGTTTTGATTTGGGTTATACTAAAGTTATGCAACGAACGCTTGAAATCGCAAAAGTCGTCAACAAAGTAAAACTCAGCGACAAGAAAACAGACACCGCCTATTGGAGAGCGCAACCCTATCCTGCGCGCCTTGCCGCATTGGAGGAAATTCGACAGGAGTATCATCGCTGGAAGTACGGCGGGGAAGCAAGGATGCAAAAGGTTATTCATCGAACCAAAATAACAACAAGCGGACAGAAGGGATTGGAAAATTTAGAATAAATGGCGAAACTATTAGAAAATCTCAGCCTCCCGCGATCTTAACCTTATACCCCAGTTTCGACAACACATCCGCAATTCTCTCGCGGTGCTCGCCTTGGATTTCGATCATGCCGTTTTTGATCGTCCCGCCGGTGCCGCACTCCTGCTTGAGTCGCTTCGCCAGCGACTTCATATCCTCCGCCGAAAGCGCGAGATTCTTCACCAAAGTCACCGCTTTGCCGCCCCTCCCCGCCGATTCGCGGTGGAGGTAGATGGTTTGCTGGTGAGGAGGAAAAGATGTGACACGCTGATTGTTTTCACCC
>CAZQES010000184.1:0-6340 GCA_964591425.1 uncultured Anaerolinea sp. | reverse complement strand
GCGGAAGTTGCAGCGGTCGGTGACGGAGATGCGCAGGTCGCGCAGTGGGCGGTTTAAGGTGTCAGTGAGGGTCATGGTCGAGGGTGAGAATCAGGCATACACGTGGAAAGAATCGTGCATCCATTATAACCATTCTGTATGAGCGTTCGTTTATCCATTTGACTTGCCTTCCCAGCCGTGCTATCATGCGTCATTATTCGCACGTTACCAAGGAGTTTTTTATGAAAGTCAGTGTTGAATTTATTCTTCGCATTATTGGCATGCTTTTGATCGGAGCGATCGCCGGCTTTTGGGGGTTTGGTCTGGGTGGTGAGAATTTCACAGAATCTGTTCGTTTGGCAGCCATCATCGGTTTGCTCGGCGCGTTGACGGGATTGGTGCTCACGCCGTATGTGACCACGCGTCCCGCGCGCGTCATTCGTTCGCGGCTGGGCCGGCTCTCGGCTGAGACGCTGTTCGCCGGGCTGATCGGCATGATCGTTGGCTTGCTTACCGCCGCGTTGCTCTCGTTCCCTTTGTCGTTGCTCCCCGAGCCGTTCGGTCAGATCCTGCCGTTCGTCGGCGTGCTCGCCTTTACGTGGCTGGGCGTTTCATTGTTCGTCATGCGACAAGGGGACATCATGGGGTTGCTCAGCACCCTGAGCGGACGCGGCGGCGAAAGCGGTTCGTCGTCGTCATGGACGAATCTCAACCGTACCATCTTACTGGATACCAGCGTGATCATCGACGGGCGCGTGGCAGACATTGCCAAAACGGGGTTCCTGCCCGGCACGCTTCTCATCCCGCGCTTTGTGTTGAACGAACTGCAATACATCGCCGATTCGCCGGACGGTCTACGCCGCCAGCGCGGACGCCGCGGCATGGAAGTGCTGGCTGAACTGCAAAAACTGCCGAACATCCTCGTACGCATCAGCGACATCAACGCGGAGGGCGTGCGCGAGGTGGACGACAAACTCGTGGTGCTGGCAAAACAACTCAAGTGCCCGATCCTCACCAACGATTACAACTTGAACCGCGTCGCCGAACTGCAAGGCGTGACCATCCTCAACATCAACGAACTTGCGAACGCGGTCAAGTCGGTTGTCCTGCCTGCCGAGCGTATGACCCTTAACATCTTCCAGGAAGGTAAGGAACATGGTCAGGGTGTGGGCTACATGGACGACGGCACGATGGTCGTGGTGGAGAACGGTCACGATTACATCGGCGAGTACAAGGAAGTGGTCGTTACGAAGGTTCTCCAAACCGCCGCAGGACGCATGATCTTCGCGCGCGTGGAAGAAGAGAACGGGAAGAGGAAGAAGTGAATACGGAAACACGTAGACACGTAAACAGGTAGACAGGGAAACACACTTGCCCGCACTTGTCTACGTGTTTACTTGTGTACTTATCTACTTGTATCCTTCTTGGTGAAAAATGATTAAGCTCTACAACACCCTCACTCGTAAGAAAGAAGAATTCCAAACCCTCGAACCGAACACGGTCAAGATGTACGTCTGCGGGGTGACGGTGTACAACGACGCGCACGTCGGTCATGCCATGTCTGCCATCGTGTTCGATATCATCCGCCGCTATCTCGAATATCGCGGCTACAACGTCCGCCACGTAATGAACTACACCGACGTGGACGATAAGATCATCAACCGCGCCAAACAACTCGGCGAAGACCCGCTCAAATTGTCACAACGCTACATCGAAGATTACGCCAACGATCTCAAAAATTTAAATGTCCTGCCCGCCACGTCGAACCCTCAGGTGAGCAAGACCATGCCGCTCATCATCGAATTCATCCAGGGCTTGATCCAAAAAGAATCTGCGTACGCCGCCTCGAATGGCGATGTGTATTTCAGCGTCACGGGGATCAAAGAATACGGCAAACTTTCGGGTCGCAAACTGGAAGACATGCAGGCAGGCGCGCGCATCGAAGTGGGCGAAGCGAAAAACCATCCGATGGATTTTGCGTTGTGGAAAGCCGCGAAGCCCGGTGAAATTTCGTGGGACAGTCCGTGGGGCAAGGGCCGCCCCGGCTGGCACATCGAATGTTCGGCGATGAACCTCGCCGAACTCGGCGAACAGATCGACATTCACGGCGGCGGCAACGACCTGATCTTCCCACATCACGAGAACGAGATCGCGCAAACCGAATCGTACACGGGCAAACAATTCTCGCGTTATTGGATCCACAACGGCATGTTGCAACTCGGCGGCGAGAAGATGTCCAAGTCGCTGGGCAATATCGTCAGCATCAAGGATTTTCTCAAGACGCGCGATGCAGATGTCATGCGGATGCTCGTGTTGATGGGATCGTACCGCGCGCCGCTCATCTTCAACGATGAGACTCAAGACGCCGCGGAAAAATCGTTAGACCGCCTCAAGTCCGCCCTGCGACCTGCTTCGCCCTCCTCCAAAGGACTCGCCCCCGGCAGCGCGGCTGAACTCGTTGCCCAAGCCGAGTCCACGAAACAATCCTTCACCGACGCGATGGACGACGACTTCAACTCCCCGCTCGCGCTTGCCGCGTTGTATGAACTCGTCAAAGCCATCAACACCGCCCGTGACAACGGCGCGACAGATGCCCAACTCGAACCTGCACAAAAAATGTTACGCGAGTTGACCGGCGTGCTTGGCTTGCAACTCAAAGAAAAGACCGGCTCAAGCGAGGCAGAAGCGCAGGTCACTGCATTGATCGCGGAACGCAATGAAGCGCGCAAACAAAAACAATGGGCGCGCTCGGATCAGATTCGTGATCAACTCAAAGAGATGGGCGTGACCATCGAAGACAGCAAAGATGGCACAACGTGGAGATGGGGCTAAAGTCTATTATGAATTGTTGGATCGGCTCCAAAAAGAAAGGTTTACAAGAATAGCAATAGCGGTTTCTAAATCTCGGCTTGTCTTCTTAGAAGAATTGTTGTATATTTGCACATAATCCAAGTTGACCAACGGGAGGTTACTATGAATTCCCTTCATAATCAGGTAAAAGCCTATCTCGAAACACTAGATTTTAGCTTTCTTGAAGAGTCGCCAAATTCATTAGTTGCCGACAAAATCGATACTGGTGGTGCTAGAGATATACGATTAATTTGGGTAATTCCTGATACAGAAGATATAGACTTAATACAATCGCTGGAAAGGCATATATTAAATGAATTCCGCGAAAAATCACTGATATATCCAAATTCTCGTGGTTGGGTTATTCCATATTCGCTCAGTGGGGTCTCGACAGAATTTCGAGCAAAAGCTGCTCAATATAATTTGATGATCCGAGTACCCATACAATTTTTTGATACCGATTTTAAAGTTGAGATATCTCCAAATTATTTGTCAACAATTAAAGACTTACGTGTTCCTCCTCCGCGCATTCCTCAGCCTTATAGTGTTTGGAAAAATGGCCAATCTGAAGAGAAGGGCGAAGATCTTTTAGAGACCCTCTGGAATGAATTCTTATTCTCTGACACACCGAGATTGCGCGTTATAGTTGGTCCTGCCGGTATTGGGAAAACTTACTTGTTCAGGGCTCTTTTTTCCCGTCTATATCAGCACTTTTTAGATAAAAAGAATCAACAAGAAACGTTTCCGAGACCTGTACCACTAATACCTGTTTATCTTAGGAAAGCAGGAATTCTTCGAACACGTGAGTTGGTACGCAGTTTCGTTGATACCGAGATTGCATCACCGGTAGGATTGCCTACTTTTGAATGGCTCGTAACTCAAGGGTATACATCCTGGTTATTCGATGGCCTTGATGAACTTTATGCAGAGGATTCGGATTTTTTCCAAAATCTAGTAGATATTCTTACCAGACCCACTCAATCCAGTAATGCGCACATGCTCGTTTGCGCTAGAGAATCATTGCTTACCACCTGTGAACCTTTTGTTGAATTCATAAATGATTACATTGACGAGGGTGATAATTCATTAATCAAGATATATAAAGTAGAGGGCTGGGAACAGAACTCGAAGAGAGCCTTTGCGCGTTTACACTTCGATGCACCAAGAGATAATGAGTTTTTAACTTATATATCCAAGACAGATTCGTTGAAGCAACTTTCTCAACTACCATACTACTGTGATTTACTTAGGCAAGCGCATGAACAAGCAAAATTATCTGACTTTACTGATCCTTTCTCTTTATTAGATTATGCAATTAGGGAAATTATAGAACGTGAGAAAGCCAAAGGGGTGTTGAACTCCGCAGATTTCATCGAAAATGGTCTTAATGAATGGCTTGAGACTACAGCATCAGAGTTTTATGGTACAGGCTTTAAAGGAGTAAACAGACTGACGGTCGAGGCGTACGGTAAAGAAGTTCTCTCGAAAGACCTGTCGCAAAGCGAGCAACAGGATGCAATAACTACTCTTGTCCAGTTTCCCCTCTTTGCTCCCGGGGCTGAAGCAGGATATGTTACCTTTCAGCATGAGTTAGTTGCAGAATATCTGGCAGGGAGATTCTGGTTCGCAAGGATGCTTATAGATCCTTTACGGGTTGCCAACGCAATAAGCGATAGAGTGGATTTCTCCGATTTGCTTATCGCCAAATATATAGCGGCTCAGTTATCGAAGAATCCAGAGCAAATCAGGAATGTTTTGGACACACTCCGATTATCTCCCCCAACCGGGAGGGCGTTTACAAATCTCCTTGAGCTTTTATTGATGGCATCCCCAGAGAGTGACTTGCTTCTGCCTCTAAAGAACATATTAGAGGGTCGTGACTTGAGCCATGTTGAGTTTGAGAACAGAAACCTTCAAGGCTTCTCATTCAGGAATTGCGATTTGACAAATACTGTTTTCCTTCGCACTAGCCTGAAGGGTGCAAAATTCGAAGGTGCGAGGATTTTGAATACCAAATTTGAAAAATTAGAGAGTGGCGCATTAGATGATGCCGATTTTGCGGATCTGGTTCATTTTGAATCTGCAATCATCAAAGATCGTGTTGATAGTAGAACAAAATTTGCTGAATGGTTACAAAAGCAAACTGGCCAACGCAAGTTGATTCTAGAGCCATGTCCATCAGCGGTTCAACTAAGAACGCTTTTCCTGAAATTTGTCAGACCTGATGGAAGTGGAAGACGGGACGATTTGCCATACAAAGCACTTGTTGCTGGAAAAAGGCATTTGGGTGGGCCCAATCCAGAAGATGTAGTGCAAATTTGTATTAGCAGAGGATACTTACAAGATACACGTTGGCATGACAGAATTAGGCGTGTTCCTGGGGATAAGCACAATGAAATGATCCATTTTGTGAAAGATTGGATTTTGACGGAGAACTTAAGAGCCGTGTTGGATGAATTATGCGAAAGAAAAAACTGTGAACATATACCGAGAGTGACCTAATAAACTCTATAATGTGCTTGACACAATGTGGGGGAAGATAATTCTTTTATAAGGTATTGCAAAAGTAATATTCACACGGAAATCCATTTAAGCAGGCAGTGATTTCTGTCCTAATTTAGCGAGTGTAGAGGGGTTTATAATCTCCAAAACCTTCAGGAGACAACCATGCTCAAAGTCGGATACATCGGATTGGGATTGATGGGCAAATCCATCGCGCGGAACATCCTCAAGGCGGGCTTTCCACTGTTCGTGCACAATCGTTCGCGCGACGCGGTGGATGAACTTGTCGCGGAAGGCGCGACTGCCGCGTCCACGCCGGCTGTGGTCGCCGCGCAAGTGGATGTAGTGTTCACCAACCTGCCCGACACACCCGATGTTGAATCCGTTGTGCTCGGCGAAAGAGGAATCATCGAAGGCGCGCATCACGGACTGGTTTACGTGGATAACTCGACCATCAAGCCTGCGTCCGCGCGCATGATCGCGGAAAAGTTGAAAGAGCAAAATGTGTTCGCGCTCGACGCGCCCGTTTCGGGCGGTGACATCGGCGCGCGCAACGGCACGCTCACCATCATGGTCGGCGGCGACGCGTCCGCGCTGGAACGCGTCATGCCGGTGTTGCTTGCCACGGGCAAGACAGTCACACACGTCGGTGACGCGGGCGCGGGTCAGGTGGCAAAAGCCGCCAACCAGATCATGGTCGCCGCGCAGATGGTGGCGATGGGCGAACTGCTCGTCTTCGCGAAGAAGGCGGGCGTGGATCCGAAAAAAGTCGTGGATGCGATCAAAGGCGGCGCGGCGCAATGCTGGACGCTCGATGTCAAGCCGCCGCGATTGTTCGAGGGCAACCGCAACCCCGGCTTCAAGGCGCACATGCAATTGAAGGATCTGCGAATCATCATGGAGACCGCGCAGGAATACGATATTCCGATTTCATCCACGATCGAAAATGCAAAACTCTTTCAGCAGATGATCGACGCGGGCATGGGCGAACTCGATAATTCGGCAGTGG
>CAZQES010000183.1:0-6364 GCA_964591425.1 uncultured Anaerolinea sp. | reverse complement strand
TCGAAGGCGCGTCCGAACTTCAGGTACTTCTGATCCACCTCGGAGAGTTCTTCCTCGCCGATAACGGACGCCAGCGCGCGGATGTCTTGCGTCTTGGCATAACCGGCATACAACTGCGCACCCCAGCGCGGATGATCGTCACGCGTGCGTCCCTTGCCGATGCCGTCTTTCATCAAACGCGAGAGACTCGGCAGGACGGTCACCGGGGGATACACACCCGCGTAATACAACTCGCGTCCGAGCACGATCTGACCTTCGGTGATGTAGCCCGTGAGGTCCGGCATCGGGTGAGTCATGTCGTCGTTCGGCATGGTCAGGATCGGAATTTGCGTGATCGAACCCTTGCTCGTGCGGATGCGACCGGTTCTTTCATACAGGGACGCAAGGTCGCTGTACAGGTAGCCGGGGTACCCCTTTCGGCTTGGCACCTCGCCGCGCACGTTCGAGATCTGGCGCAGGGCTTCGCCATAGTTCGTCATGTCGGTCAGCACCACGAGCACGTGCTTCTCGAGTTCATACGCAAGATATTCTGCAAGGGTCAGCGCCGCGCGCGGGGTGACGATACGCTCGACCGGGGGATCGTCCGCCAGGTTGAGGAACATCGCCACGCGGGTCAACGCGCCGCTTTCAGTGAACGAGCGCCGGAAATAATCCGCCACATCGTTTTTCACACCCATGGCGGCAAACACGATGGCGAATTCTTCGCCTTCGGTCTGCGGCGCACCGGCGACTCGTCCGAGAGTTGCTTGGCGTACGATCTGCGCCGCGAGCTGGTCATGCGGCATGCCTGCACCGGAGAACAACGGGAGTTTTTGCCCGCGCAGGAGCGTGTTCACGCCGTCGATGGTCGAAATACCGGTTTGGATGTAATCGCGCGGATAAATGCGCGCGGTCGGGTTGATCGGTTGACCGTTCACATCGCGGTACGTATCGGTGAGCGGTTCTGGTCCGCCGTCGATCGGGTTACCCAAGCCGTCGAAGATGCGCCCCAGCATTTCCTCCGCGACTGGCATGTGGAGTGTGGTGCCTAGAAATCGTACGCGTGTGCCGTCGATGGAGAGACCGGTGGAACCGGCGAACACCTGCACAACCGCAAATCCTTCGCCCACTTCCAACACGCGGCCGCGGCGATGCTGTCCGCGCGCGTCTTCGATCTCTACGACTTCGTCATAACTAACGTTTGCCGCGCCCTCCACGACCATGATCGGTCCTTCGATGCGACCGACGCCGACGACTTCCTGACCGCCTAAAACTGTTGCTTCGCTCATTATCTATACTCCGCATCTAATTGACTCATCTGCTCGTCAATTGCCTTTTGGATGTCATCGAGTTTGTGGATTTCCTCATTGGTCACGGATGACTTCGCGCGGATGATGGTATCCACAACAGGAAGGTCGTGGATGAGGTTGATCGGCGCGCCGCGCTTGACGATCGCCATGCCGCGCTCGTGGAAGTACAACACCAATTCAAGCAGGCGAATCTGCTTTTCCACGGAGGAGTAGGCATCCACGGTGTCTGTTGCGTTCTGTTGCAGAATGCCTTCGCGGATGAGGCGGGTCGTTTCCAACACCATGCGTTCCGCGTAGGGCAGAGCGTCGGGACCCACGAGTTTGACGATCTGCGAGAGGCGCGCTTCTTCGCTCAGCAATTCCATGGCTTTGTTGCGCATTTCCAGCCAATCCTTGCCAACCTTTTCGCGCCACCAATTCGCCACGTCTTCGATGTATTCGCTGTATGAATCCAACCAGTTGATGGCGGGGAAGTGTCGTGCCGACGCCAGCGATTTATCCAGCGCCCAGAAGCAACGGATGTAGCGTTTCGTGTGCTGTGTGACCGGCTCAGAAAAGTCGCCGCCCGGAGGCGAGACCGCACCCACAACGCTGACTGATCCCTGACTGCCGTTCAAATTGTCCACATAGCCGGCGCGCTCGTAAAATTCCGCAAGTCGACCGGCGAGATACGCGGGATAGCCTTCTTCCGCGGGCATCTCTTCGAGGCGGCCTGAAACTTCGCGCAACGCCTCCGCCCATCGGGAGGTTGAATCCGCCATCAACGCGACGTGGTAGCCCATGTCGCGGTAATACTCTGCGATGGTAATGCCTGTGTAGATGCTCGCTTCGCGCGCCGCCACCGGCATGTTCGAGGTGTTCGCGATGAGGACAGTGCGTTCCATCAACGGGCGACCAGACCGAGGGTCCACGAGATGCGGGAATTCCTGCAACACTTCGGTCATCTCGTTTCCGCGTTCGCCGCATCCAATGTAGACGATGACTTCCGCATCCGCCCATTTGGCGATGCTGTGTTGCGTCACGGTCTTGCCGGAGCCGAACGGGCCAGGGATGCCAGCCGCACCGCCCTTCGCCACCGGGAAGAAGGTATCAAGAATTCTCTGACCGGTGATAAGCGGGATGTTCGCGCCACGCCTGCGAATAAAAGGTCGCGGCCGACGAACGGGCCAGCGCTGCAGCATGGTAATGGACTTTTCTTCCTTGCCCATCTTGATCTTGGCGATCGGATCGTTGACCGTATACTCACCGGCGGAGGCAACCCACGTTACGGTGCCGGCATCGTCAGGGTGAAGCATGACGCGATGTTCAAAGGTGTCGGTCTCCATGGCAACGCCGAGGATCGTACCGCCTTTTGCTTCGTCGCCGACTTTCGCTTTCGGGGTGTATTTCCATTTTTTCTCGCGGCTGATCGGGTCGAAGCGCGCGCCGCGGTTGATGAACGAGCCCATCGATTGTTCGATCAACGGGAGAGGACGTTGTACGCCGTCATAAATGCTTTGCATCAAGCCGGGTCCAAGTTCGACGGAAAGGGGCAAGCCAGTGCCGTAGATCGGCGCGCCGGTCTGCATGCCTGCCGTCTCCTCGTAAACCTGCACAGTCATCTGGTCTCCTTTTAGACCGATGACCTCGCCCACCAAGCGTTCTTCGCCGACTTCGACCAGTTCCAACATGCCGACATGACGCGAGCCGCGGGCGCGGACGACGGGTCCGCTGATCCAGGTAATTTTTCCTACTTCGTTGCTCATGCCTTCTCTCCCATCAACACTTTATACACCGTGGAACGGAGCGTGCCTTGCAAGCGGTTGAGTCGTGTTTCGAGTGTATTGTCATAATGGATCTTTCCGCCGGAGGCGTCTACGACAACGCCGCTCCCCTCTTCCAGCGCGCCGACAAGACTGAATTCGCCGTTCAAGTCTTTTGCCACTTGATCCAGCGCGCCTTTCTTGAGGGCTTTCTGCGTTGCTTCATCGGCTCGAATGTCCGCCTTATTCACGCGCAACTGGGTCAACGCCTCGCGCAGTAACAACGCCGCGACGGCATCGTACTCCGGGCGCTTCGTGACCGCGGCGAGTTGTTTCTTCACCTCTTCGAAAACGCCATCCAGTAATTTCTCGCGGTGTTCCAACTGCGAGGAGCGGGCTTTCAATTGCGCGGTCGCCATTGCCTGACTGCGGAGACGTTCCGCGTCTTGTTGCGCGCGTTCAAGGATGGCTTTCCGTTCTTCCGCCGCCTGTGCCTGAGCGCGCTTGTGGATGGCTTCTGCCTTCTCTTTGGCTTCTGCCCGCATCTGTTCGGCTTCTTCGCGGGCTTCCATGAGGATCGCCCGTTCAAGCATCTCGATATCTTCTGCTTCAGATTTCATATCTTGAAAATCCAATCTCCAGTTCCTGCAACCATACGCGGCAGGACGAGGTCATAACTTGATTCCGATCGCACGAAGTACGATATCGCCAAGCGACGCTTGTCCTTCGGGAACGCCGCCGCGAGAGGGAATCTCCACCACCAGCGGGATCGTGCTCCGCAGTTTGAGATGCTCCATCCGCGCCGGGATCAATTCAGCCACATCCTGTGTGACGAGCACGATGCCAACGTCTTTCGTCCGTTGGACATCGTCGAGCGCTTGATTCACTTCCTCGGCTGTGGAAGCAACCCTGCCTCCCACGCCCGCGAGCGAGAACCCAAGCACCGCGTCCGGATGACCGATTACCAGAACCTTCATGCAAGTTCCCTTGTGCCTTACGGAAGCACGAGGAAGGAAATGATCAAGCCGTAGATCGCGATACCTTCGGAAAGACCCACGAAGATGAGCGCACGACCGAACGACTCGGGCTTTTCAGCCGTCGCGCCAACCGCCGCCGCGCCGGAGCCGCCGACCGCGATGCCTGCGCCGATGCAAGCCAGACCCGTGGAAAGAGCCGCCGCGAGTGTCGCATACTGATCGACTACGCCTTCCTGCGCTGCGCCGGCTGCGAGAGCCCCGGAGGGCGAAGCCAGCCAGACAAGCGCAAGTCCGCCCGCCATCATGCCAACGAGAAAGTTGAACCAATTGAACCCACTAACCATGCGCGAAACCGCTTGCGAGGGGCTGGTCTTCCCGTTCTGGATCACATAGATCACCGCCGGGATGACCGGGATCAAACCAACCAATACAGCAAAGACTAAGAACATTGTTTATCTCCTTATGTGTAGAAAGTTTTTACAAATCAGATTTTCGTTCACGTTCCAGATGATATTTTGATTGCTGCTTTCTTCGGGCTTACGCCTCCTCTTGTGAGGGGTTCAGCCGCAACGGCTCGAAGCGCATGCCTCCGCCGTGGAAGAACTTGCCCAAAATTTCGTAGTAGTGCAGACGCATCGTTTGAATGTACACGATGAGACCTTCGAAACCGATGATAAAAATATTACCGATGAGCAGGGTGATCCAGAATCCAACAGTCGGCTCTTCGCCTGCCAATGAGAAGAATGCCAGACTCAAACCGCCATGTGCCACGGCGAACGCGCCCACACGAACGAAGGACAGCGTATTGCTCAACATGCTGATCGCGGACTCGAACAAGTCCATGAAGGAAGTAACAAAGTACATCGCAATGCCGCCCTCGATCAATGGACGGTGACCTTCAGAGATATTTCGGAACAGGCTATTGAACATCACACCGATGGCAAACACCGGGGTCAAGATATTGAACGGAAGTGGAAGTTGGCTGATTGCCGCAGCAATTTTTGGCGCAATCGGTGTCGTCCCCAAAAGTCCATTGAGGACGGTCAGGAAGCAGAAGTAAAAACCAATCGCTACGACACCGGTATGTCCGAACCAGAAATGCGCCCAATCGCGCGCGCGGACCATGTTGAATAGACTGAGCAGGTAACTAAACATCAGAATGACGATACCTGCATCAATAGCAAACCCCAGGATGGTTAGAATGTTCTCCAGCGGGCTGATCCAAAGGGGTTCAAAATGGAAGTGGAGGTACTCCTCGATCAAATGACCTTCGAAGCCGAAAATACTTCCGTACAAAGCGCCAAAGATCGTTGCAAAGAAACCGCAATACACAAGGAGCAGACCGAGACTGGACAACCCCTTCATGAAGATCTTCTTGTGCGAGAGGTAGCCGACGAGCATCATTACGAGTCCCTGACCCAAATCGCCGAACATCGCGCCGTACAAAATCGGAAAGGTCAACGCAACCAGAATGGTCGGGTCAAGTTCGCCGTAAGACGGACGTCCGTAGGTTGTAACTAGGTTTTGGATCGGTTTAAGCCACTTGTTATTCAAAAGAGCAACCGGCACATTCGAGTGATGTCCGGAGCGTTCCGTGGGAATTGTTTCGATGAGGATTTCCTTCGAGACCGATTTGAGTCGTTCCGCCAGTCCCGGCATTTCTGCGGTGGGAACCCAACCCACAACAACATACGTGTGACGCAGTTGACCGAAGCGGACGATCGCATCCGCCATCAGGCGGCTGACGTGCACATCCCACCACAGTTTTTGCAGTTCGATGTTGTGCGTTCCCGCAAGTTTTTTCAATTGAGATTCCAACTCGAAGATCTTCTGTTTCGCTTCTTCGATGGCTTTGCGTGTCTTCGCGGAAATTTCCTCCGGTGTACCGGTGAATTCCTCGGGTAACGACAGCGGATTGAGATACGCGCTCTTCGCCGCGCGGTCAAGAACGTCGGAGTTGCCGCGTGGTCCCAGCAACCAGACCACCGGTTTCTGGGAATCTTCCTTCAACGTAAAGAACACATGCGGCACGCGCGCCAGACTCGTTTCAAGTCGGCTGAGTTGCGCGGCAGGCATCACGCCGAGGATGGAATGCAGGTGTGCCGATTTGTTCAACGCACCGACTTCCACATTGACGTGCGCGATCGGTTCGATCTGTCGAAGTTGACTCTCCAACAGTTCGAGCCGCTTCTTCTCTGCGGAAAGTTGGTCGCCGGTGCTTTTGACCTCTCCCTCGATGCGATCCACCGCCGGGCGTACGGTATCAAACTCGACGATGTCCTCAAAGTCCGATGCACTACGTCGCTGCTCTTCGAGACCCAAGGTCTGCATGATCGTCTGGATGCGCCGCTCGAGC
>CAZQES010000182.1:0-6521 GCA_964591425.1 uncultured Anaerolinea sp. | reverse complement strand
AGCATGGCTTCGTTTAGGGCATGGCGGCGTCGACGGTGGTCATGCGGGCTGGGGCACCGGCGATCATCCTTGAAGCAACGCCGCGCCCGACCCGCACGCCGCTCCCCACACAAGGCGCGCCTTTCGCGTTGACCGGGCAGGAATCGATTTGCGATTCGAACCTGCCGGACGGGTTGTTGCAAGTGCTCGTGTTGAACGCGAATCGTAGGCAACTCCCCGGCGTCGAGATCCGCATCACGTGGGATGGCGGCGAAGATCAGTTCTTCACCGGTTTGAAACCCGAGCTCGGCAACGGTTACGCGGATTTCATCATGACGCCGAATGTCAACTACACCGTCCAACTGGCTCAGGGGAGCGATACTGCCATTGGCTTGATCGCACCGGCGTGCGAATCGGCGAGCGGCGACCCATTCACCGGCGGATTCAAACTCACCTTCCAGCAACCGTAAAAAAATTCCACTTCGTTTGGAAATGGAATTTGTAACTACGCAGATGTGTCGTTGCAAGGAGGACTCTTACTCTTCCCGCCGAAGCAATCTCCTATTATTGGGAGACTGCTTCGGTAAAATCAAGAGCGCCTCGCAGAGACATAATTAGTGGCTGAAGTTACAGGAATTTTTCTATCAGGGTATTGGGTTATTGTTCGCCCAATCGTTCCCCAGTCTCACTTCGATATCCACTGTGGCAGCCGGGTCGGGTTGGATCAAGATCTGGGTGCTCGAACTAATTCCGAAAACGGACTGCAAATACTTCAGCGTGTAAAGTTTGGGTGAGTACAAGACGATCACCGTGCGGTCGTAGGCGCGATCGGCGGGACCCACTTCAGTCACCGCCATGCCTTGTGCGATGAAATAATTGCCGGTGTTCACTTCGAGGTTTGGCGAGAAGGTGCCGTTCAAGAGGCGTACGCGCGCGGCATCGGCTTGCATCAACGCGGTCGGGTCGCCCTGGGCGAGCGGACTGGTCGCGCCTGCGGTGGTGAAGATCTCGTCACGCAAGATGCGGATCTTATCCGGTAAAGGTTTCATCACGCTGGCGTCCTGCCCGCCTAGAATCACATTATCAAAGGCAACCATGGTCGTATCGATGCGCCCCTGCTCGATGCTGGAAACAGGAATATCTTTCGCCAGCACCGCCAGTTGAATGGCGGTATCGAGCGGCATGTTCGTGCGGATGCCGGAGGAGAACTCGTTGTAGAGTTCGTCCGCCTGTGAGATCAGCGTGGGAAAGATCGCCGGGTCGAGCACTTTATCACGGATCGCAATGATCACTTTCTGCTGTCGGCGAGCGCGGCCGAAATCGCCCTCGTCGCCTTTTCGATGACGCGCGTATGCAAGAGCTTTATTTCCGTTCATATGTCGGATTCCACAACAGGTTAGGATTATTTTTTGTCCGGGTCCAATCGGGTCCAGCCTCAGTTCTTCATCGTTGTAGATGTCAATTCCACCGATCCGGTCAATGAACTGGATGAACGTGTTGAAATCGACCTGGGCATAGTATTGAACAGGCACGCCGATGAATTGCTCGACCGTCTTGCGCGCCAGTTCCGGTCCGCCGCCGGGAAGTTTGTTGCCTTCACCGGAGGAATACGCCGTGTTGATACGGCTGTAGCCGAAGCCCGGAATATTCACCCACATATCGCGCGGGATGGATAGCATTCCGGCAGTTTTTGTCAGCGGGTCGATCGTCAAGAGGATCATCGTATCCGAACGCGGTGCGCTCTCGTTCACGTCGCGGGCGTCCAAGCCGATGATGAGGACGGTGATGCGGCTGGCGCCATCCCACGCGGGAGGCAAATCACTCTCCGGCACGACGACCGGATCCGGCAGATCCTCCACGCCGGGCACAGGTGTGCCTTCACTGTTCGTGATGGTCGGACCATCCGAACCGGACGAGACTGTTCCGCAATCCGCAGGCGGCGAGCCGGGCAACGGGGTGATGACCCAGCACGTGGCGATGTTACGCACAAAGGCAAATGCGCCGACTGCCACGACCAGCATCACGACCCAAAATACGATCGTACGAATCGAAGGACGTTCAAGTTTCATGTTTTTGAGAAAGTTCATTTTCATTACACCAGTTTCATATTAACTATTATGTGAGCAAGAGGAATTTTTTTTCACGGTATTGGGTTGTTATTCGCCCAATCGTTCCCCAACCTCACTTCGACATCCACTGTGGCGGCTGGGTCGGGCTGGATTAATATTTGCGTGTTGGAGGTTATGCCTAAAACCGAGTACAAATATTTAAGTGTGTACAACTTTGGCGAGTACAAAACGATCACCGTGCTATCATAAGCCCGATCGGCGGAAGCAACTTCTGTCACCGCCATGCCTTGTGCGATGAAATAATTGCCGGTGCTCTCTTCGAGGTTTGGCGAGAAGGTGCCGTTCAACAAACGCACGCGCGCGGCATCGGCTTGCATCAGCGCGGTGAGATCACCTTGGGCAAGCGGACTGGTCGCACCTTCCGAAGTGAAGATCTCCTGGCTTAACTCACGGATCTTATCAGATAACGGCTTCAACACGCTTTCATCCTGCCCATCCAAGGTCACATTATCAAAAGCGACCATGGTCTCATCGATGCGTCCTAGTTCGATGCTTGCAACAGGAATATCCTTCACCAGCACTGCCAGTTGAATGGCGGTATCGAGCGGCATGTTCGTGCGGATGCCGGAGGAGAACTCGTTGTACATCTCATCTGCCTGCGAGATCAGGGTTGGGAACATTGCCGGGTCGAGCACTTTGTCGCGAATCGCAAGGATTACTTTTTGTATTCTTCTCGCGCGGCCGATATCACCTCCCTTACAGCCTTGCGATTCATACCGACAACGCACATACGCGAGTGCTTTCCAGCCGTTCAAAGGGCGGTATCCGCCAGGGGTAAGGACTATTTTTTTTCCAGGTCCAATGGGGTCGAGCAGTAATTTCTCATCGTTGTAGATTTCGATTCCGCCGATGCGGTCAATGAACTGAACGAACGTATTGAAATCGACCTGGGCGTAGTATTGAACCGGCACCCCGATGAATTGTTCCACAGTTTTTCGAGCAAGTTCCGGACCGCCGCCACCGGGGAGGTTGTTCGCCTCACCGTAGGAGTATGCAGTGTTGATTTTGTTGTAGCCAAAGCCGGGAATATTTACCCACAAGTCGCGCAGAATGGTCAGCATACCCGCGGTCTTAGTCAGCGGGTCGATGGTCAGGAGGATCATCGTATCCGAACGCGGCGCTTTTTCGTTTACATCGCGCGCATCCAGCCCCAAAACGAGGACGGTGATGCGACTGGCACCATCCCACGCGGGAGGTAAATCACTCTCCGACATGACGACCGGATCCGGCAAATTCTCTACGCCGGGTATAGGCGTGCCTTCACTGTTCGTGATGGTTGGACCATTCGAACCGGACGAGACCGTTCCGCAATCGGCGGGCGGCGCGCCGGGCAACGGGGTGATCACCCAACAGGTGGTGAGGTTACGCACAAAGACAAATGCGCCGACTGCCACAACCAGCATCACGACCCAAAAGATGAACGTACGAATCGATGGACGTTCAAATTTCATGTTCTTGAGTGAGTTCATTTTTTACACTGGTTTCAGGTATACCATATCGAGCCCGAGTCGTTCCAAGCCTTCCTTTGCCCAGTGCCCAAGCAATGCCGAATCTTCTTCGATGACTTGCATCAAAACAGGGATGGCCCGCGGATCGCGGATTTCGGCAAGCGCGCGCAAGGCATGGATTCTTGCAGACTGCGATTCGGATTTCACTGCATCGATCAGGGTGGGGACTGCGGGCTTGCCGATTTTGATCAGCGCGTTCGTCGCCAGATTGCAAACCATCGCATCTTCATCGTTCAACGCGCGGATGAGAGGCTGGGTCGCGGCTTCGTCGGGTTTTGCTGAAAGCGCCAGCCCCAGCGCGGCGCACTGCCTTACTTCGGGGGCGGGATCTTCGAGGAAGGGAATCAGCCAGCCCGTCTGCGCAAGAGGCGACTGTGCAAGAGCACGCAATGCCCACCAGCGCGAGTCCGCTTCGGGGGATCGGGTCAAATCCATCAACGCGGGAATCGCTTCCTCGCCCAATTCGATCAGCGCGGGTAGCGCTCGGTCGGCGCGGGATTCGTCGCCGCTTGTGAGATCAGCCAGCAAGGATTGAAGTTTATCCACTCTACTTGACGGGAGGCGGTACCGGCAACGCGGCTTCAGCAGTGGCGATCCATTTATCTCCCTCTTCGATCAACATGACGGGGATGTCATCCACAATGGGATATTTGCGATTGCAATCCTTACAGATGAACCACGCGTCGCGGTGCAGTATGAGTACGCCGCCTGTGGTGCGGACGCAATTCGGGCAACGTAAAATTTCCTTCAATACAGCATCAACCATGGAACCTCATTTCTAAATGGCATCGTGTCACTCTGAGGGAGTGGCGCCGAAGCGGCTCACCTTATCAAGTTAGAGACCCTTCGCTGACACTCACATCGTCCCGATGTTCTTCGGGAGGATGACACGGAACGAACAGCGGCGAATTGTACCACCGCTCATAACGACGGAGAGCGGCACAGTTTTTTCTCAGCCGCCAGTTTTTCGGGATTACGCGAATCGGGACCGTATTGACAGATCGCCTGCCACGGTTGGTAATGTGTGACGAATTGGTCTTGTAACAAGACAACGCCGTTCTGATAGACAGTGCGCGTCACCGTGACATCTGCGCCATTCGCGGCATAATCGACTTGCTTCATTTGATTCTTGCCGAGTTCCTCGTTCACCTCGAACAAAGGCGGCGGTGCAGGGACGACATTCACGGGACCCGTGGTATCCCACGAGACACTGCGTCCCGTGGACGTGGAGTAGAACTTCCACGTGAGCGAACGCCCGCTGACGTTGACGTAGGTTTCCATCAGAATCCAATACGGCGAATCGTTCTTGAATTTAAAATCCACCAGCGGGAAGTACACGGTCGCATCCAACCCGGCAAGCTGAGGATCCACCGCGCCGCTGGCGGTCATTTCGTAATACGAAACACGATAGGCATGTGAATATCGTTCGACAACGGGGAATCCCGCATTGAACACCGTGCGGAAAAGCGTGGTGCTTACCTGGCAAACGCCTCCGCCCACACCTTTGATCGTGCGGTTACCAAAGATGATCAACGCTTCGGCGAATCCGTTTTCGAGACTCACGTCGCCCATCGTCGCGCCCATCGAGAAAGTTTCGCCGGGCGCGACCATTACGCCGTGAAAACGCGCCGCCGCGGCTTGGATATTCTGGATGCGTTCCTCGCTCGAACCATAAAAATACGATGTTTCAGACGCGATCAATTCGGTAATGCCCAGTTCCTGTCCGGTGGCAGAACCGGGGATCTCAGGTTGATCTTCGACGATCACGAGAGAAACGGTGTGTTCGCCGCGCAACAGCGCGTCGTTGATCGCCGCGATGCTCGCGTCCAGATCCACCACGCGCCCCGTTTTGGAATCTTCCACCAAGTTCAATTGCAGAGTTTCATCGTTGAAGATGAATTTCGCGTTCGAGGCGGGGCGATCCACTTCGGTTTTGACCGGCGCAAGCAAACTGCGCAAGCCATCCGTGTTGAGCACGACCTGCACTTGCGTTTGATTTCCATTTTGCACGCGTTGAACGCCGAGCAGGCTTGCCAAAATCGGCGTGTCATACACGTACGGACCGGGATCGGCATCCGTCGAGTTGGGAATCGCCAACGTCAGCGGTTGACTCAAAACTTGCCGGGCAGTTTCCGCTTGCGCGCTTACATCCAAAATTTGCGGCTGGATCTCTTGAATCACAAGCGATACTTCGCCGTCGGCAAAGGTCTGCAGTTGTGCGCCGAGATAAATAAGCGTCGCATCGATCTTGAGTTCCCGCCCCACTTGACCGGGGCTTGCTACCACATTCGCGCCTTCGAGATGGAGGCTGGCTTCGGTCACCGGCTGATTAACCTGTGTGGAGATCTGACTCAAATATTGGAACGCAACGCGTTGATCGAACAGGATGACCGGCGGAACGTTCGCGCCTCCGCCTCGCGCACGGATCTGACCGGACAACGCGTCGAACAGACCGCCGCTTCTACCCAACTGGTAGGCTGTCGCGGCGCTGGACGAGGGATCGAACACCATGCCTAATTCCGCCGGGCTTGCCACCCAAACTTTTTCGCCATCGCGGAAGAGAATCTTCCCCGTGAGCGGATATGACAACGTCTGGCTCAATTTTACGGCGGCTTCATCGCGAGACAAACCAGAGAGGTCGACACCCGCAACAGACACACCAGGGAAGATACGCCCGGCGTACATGAGTTGGTAACCCAGCGTCCACGCGAGGAGGATGCCGAGGAACAACGTTACGCCGGTCACCACCGCAGCGACGAATTGTGGAAGGACAGGTACCTTTTGATAAGGATGCGAAATAGTTGTCATTCGAGTTCTTTGTATCGACAGGGGGTCTGCGGCTTTAGAACGAACCTGCGACGGGATTTGTTCCTGTCAGAAATTGAGCGTTTATCATTCACCAGCG
>CAZQES010000181.1:0-6570 GCA_964591425.1 uncultured Anaerolinea sp. | reverse complement strand
CGGAGGACGCTCCGCTCAGCGCGGATCTCAGGGTTCCCATTGCGGCTGCCAGTCCGGTTCGGGGTTCGAAGTCACCTGCCGGATGCCCGTTCCATCCGGGCGCATGATAAATATATCAGCCTGATCGTTATTGCGCAACGAGTTGAAAGCGATCCACCGACCATCCGGGGAATACGCCGCGGAGGCGTTGTTACCGCCATCGGTGAGTTGCGCGGCGGTCTGCGCTTCGATATCGATGCGGAAAATATCCTTGTCGCCTTCGGGTCCCGCGTGGATGAGCAGGAACTTTCCATCGGGCGACCAATCGAGGCTACCACCGATTCCAACCAAGCCGCGTGTTAACTGCCGAACATTCGAAGCGTCTGCCCCCATGAGAAAGATCTCGTATGAACCGGGCTTGTCAACCGCCATGGCGAACGCGATCGTTTCTCCATCCGGTGACCAATCCGCGGCGACGATGGTGTTTGGACCGGCGTACAACAGGTCGGCATTTTCGCCGGTGTTATCCACCGTCCACAGCGAGGTCGGTCCCTCGCCGGCGCGGTTAGCAAACAGGATGCGTTCCCCGTCCGGTGAAAAACTCGGCGAGACCACGTTGCCGATGAAATTCGTCAGGCGGATGAGGCGCGAGCCTTCGAAGACGAATAGGAAGAGGTCGAACGCTCCCCCATTTTGATTCGAGGCGTAGACGATCGATCCGCCCTTCGGCGAATAGACCGGGTAATAATTATGCGATTCAACATCCGTGATCTGTTGATACCCCGACGCATCGGCATTGACCCAGCACAGCTGGTTGAAGTCGCCTCGCGTGCAAGTGAAGATGATCCGCCCGATGTTTGGTTTGGTCGGCAGGGGAGGCGGCGTACGCGTCGGCAACGGAGTGGGCAACTCGCGTTCCGAAATTCGAATCGTCGAAACGTCCAGCGGATTCGCCGGAAGCAGGAGGCACAATCCGATCAGGAGGACGAGCAGAATCAACCCGACCGGGAGGCGGAACCGACTCGCTTCACTTCGACGGGAAAATATGCGCCGTTTGGACATATTTTTCTATGCCCTAAATTTTACTTGAGTTGTCTGTATCGGGTTTAGGGAAGTGGAGGAAGAGTTGGCAGGGTGAGCGGAGGCACGCTCGTTGGAAGGATCGGTGGGATTGTAGGAACTGTGATGGGAACCGTCGGCAACGGCGGGTTCGTCGAAAAAATTGGAGGTAGGGTGGGTAGGAGCGGAGGGATTGTACCCGTCGCCGCGGAGGTGGGAGCGATCGTGGAACCCGAAGCAACCGTCGGTGAGGGTGTGACACGAGGGGTCGGCGACCAACTCAAGGTTGAAGATGGCGGAGCAGACGGTGTGGGACTCGCCGTCTGGGTCGCGGACACAGTTGAAGAACCGTACGTCATGGTCGCTACCGGAGTCAGGAGGCTGGCTTGCAATGTCGACACCCGATCCTGCTGGTTGATTTTTGCGGGCATATCGGCTATTAGTTGTTCGAAAATTTTTTCATCCAATGCCGGGACGAATAAACCGCTCCCATCGAATCCATAATTCGCCTCAGAACCGGCGCGAATGGAGGCTTGTGATGAAAATTCAACTGCGCTTCCGGTGCGACGGCGAATCAATAAGAACAACTCCGCCAGGAGCAACAAAACGAACAACAATAACAACGATGCATCTACCAAATAGGTTCTGCGCCTGACGCGCTCCTTCGCTTCGTCATTAATATCGTAACTTGATCGGGGAGTATCCATGTAAGAAAACTTTAGAGTGGGACCTCATTACGATGTGCGAGTGGTCGTAAAGGCTGACGCCGGCATTTTGTTGAGCAGTAATTGGGTCATCTCTTCACCGGAAACAGGACGCTCCATCAGAAACCCCTGCACGTTGTCGCACAGGTTTTCGTGCAAGAATTCAAGTTGGTCATCCCGCTCGACTCCCTCGGCAACCACTTCGAGATCA
This sequence comes from uncultured Anaerolinea sp., assembly GCA_964591425.1. Taxonomy (GTDB): domain Bacteria; phylum Chloroflexota; class Anaerolineae; order Anaerolineales; family Villigracilaceae; genus Defluviilinea. The sequence goes on along the minus strand of CAZQES010000181.1, from coordinate 4,617 downwards.
AAACAACGCGCCATGGCAATGATCGCCTTGACCAGCGACTCGTTCTTTTGGTCGAGGCGTATGTCCTGCACAAAGGAACGGTCGATCTTCAGGACTTTCAAGGGAAACTGTTTCAAATAACTCAGGGACGAGAAGCCGGTCCCAAAATCGTCCAGCGAGGTGCGCACACCTAGTTCGTTGAACCGTTTCATGATCTGGATGGAATGTTTCATGTCACGTATCGCCAGCTTTTCTGAAATTTCCAAACGCAATGCATCGCTTGGCAGGCCGGTTTCGACGAGTATGCCGGAGATCTTCTCGACCAGGTTGTAATCCTGAAACTGGCGTGCGGAGATATTCACCGATACCCAGAATTCCGGGTTCACGGATTCGCGCCAGATTTTCACCTGCGCACAGGCTTTGCGAAGCACGTACTCCCCGATGGGGAGGATCAATCCCATATCTTCAGCCACCTCGATGAATTCCTTTGGAAGAAGAACACCTTTTTGCGGATGCAACCAGCGCACCAAGGCTTCTGCCCCCACCGGCGCGCCATTCGCGAGTGAAATGATCGGTTGATAATGAATCAGCCATTCCCTCCGTTCGACAGCCCGCTTGAGCTCTCCCTCAAGCCGAATCAACTCGACGGCGTTAAGGTGCATTTCATTGTCGAACAACTGATGCTGATTCCCGCCCATCGCCTTTGCATGATACATGGCTGAATCCGCGTCGCGCAACAACTCTCCCGCCGTGGCATACGCGCTGGTGGAAATGACGATGCCAATGCTCGCGGTCGGAGAACGCTCCACGGTCCCAAGAAAGGTGGTGGTGATCAACTCCCCTCTGATCCGATCCGCCACGCGCCGCGCGTCGCCCACATCGTTCACAGTATCCAAAAGGACAGCGAACTCATCGCCGCTCAATCGGGCGATCGTGTCTTCGGGTCTCACACATTGCTTCAAGCGGCTGGCGACGGTGATCAGCAATTGGTCTCCCAACGCATGACCAAGGCTATCATTGACGAGTTTGAACCGATCCAGGTCGATGAACATCACTGCGAACAGGTCGTTGGGATTCCGTTTGGCGCGCTCGAGGCGATTTTGTAACCGATCAAAAAAGAGCACACGATTGGGCAAGCCGGTCAACGCATCGTGGACGGCATCGTGCGCGAGACGTTCTTCCGCCAACTTGCGGGCGGTGATGTCGGATTGTGATCCAACCATCCGATACGTGACGCCCTTGGCATCGCGCACTGCCAACCCGCGGCACAGCACCCACAGGTGGTTTCCAACGGCGTTCATAATCCGATACTCGCATTCAAATTGGACGGTCATACCTTTGAGATGAGAAAAAAGCTCCGCCTGAACGCGCGCTCGGTCATCCGGGTGGATACGCTTGAACCATTCGTTGGGGGCGGTGCCGATCTCATGCTCCTTGTATCCAAGCATTTCCTTCCAGCGGTTCGAACAATAGATTTCGTTCGTCTTTATATTCCAATCCCAAATACCGTCATTGGCGGCGCGAACGGCTAGCGCATATCGCTCTTCGCTCTCACGCAATTTACGCGTCATGCTATGTTTGTATAACGCCATGGTTATGTTGGATTTCAGCTCGCGCGCTTCGAAGGGTTTGATCATCAAGCCATACGCCTGGGCAAGCATCGCTGTTTGCAGGGTAAGCGTATCTGCGTGCGCGCTGATGAAGACTACCGGGATATCGAGATTGGTATGAATATATTTCGCCGACTCAAGCCCGTTCATTTGCCCGCGTAAATGAATTTCCATAAGCACCAGGTCAGGCTGCGACTCTTCGACCATTTGGATGGTGGTTTCGCCGCGGTCAGCCTGCCCCGCCACGACGTAGCCAACACCTTGCAGGCTGTTGGCGATCTCTTTCGCTGTGCTTTGGTCGTCTTCGGCAATGAATATCTTTTCTTTCGGCATTCTATCTCCATGGATTTGAGTTAGCGGCTATGTCGGAGTGGGAACCGGCGACGGCGTGTACGTCGGTGTCAATGTTGGAGGGGCAGGAGATGGAACGCTTACCGATTTCTTCGCGCGATTATCAATCTTTGATTTTACGGTGTCGGGGTTGATCCATTTCCGTTCCCGTTCCCGTTTCCGTTTCCATTACCATTTCCATTTCCATTGCCCTTACCGTTCCCCTTCCCCTTTCCCTTACCTTTTTCCATGGATGTCGGTGTCGACGAGGGAAGATTTTCAGGCATCGTATTTGTTGGCAGAATAACGGCTTGAGGTGTCGGAGTCGCCTGCGGAGTTACAGTTACGGGCAGCGGCGTTGCCGAGGGGAAGGTAGCCGGGGTGGACGATGCCGGTAGAAGGACGCTGAGTTCTGTGAGTACGGGAGAGGCGAGGATCTCTTTCAAAGCCTCTGTACGCTCCTGTACACTGCCAGTGCCTTGCGTGTCTGCGATGATCTCATAAAGAATGTTCTCGTCGATGGGAGGAACATAGAGTCCCTTTGGATCGCGGCTGTAATCGGCGCGCGAGTCCGCCCTGATCGAAACTGGCAGATTAAGCCATCCATTGGCGCTGACGCTGGTTGTGCCTACATTAATCAGCTGAAACAGAAATATCAAGAATGATAGTACCAGAAGGGTAGCCGCAATATTCAGTTTTCGCTGGATCGCACGTTCAGCGGCCGGTTGCACGAAGAGTGATTTTCTTGAATCTATCGCGTTCATGTTGACCTTTTAGGTCATTCGTCCCAAGACACGCATGAAAGTATCTACAACCAGCGGGTCAAAATGCTTTCCGCTTTGAGCCTTCAAATAAGGTATGACTTGCTCGCGAGGCACGGCCCGTCGATACGGACGGTCATTGATCAGCGCATCCCATACATCCACAATGGCAAATATTCTTGCCGAGATCGGGATCTCTTCCCTTTTCAAACCGCGCGGATACCCCGTGCCATCCCATTTTTCGTGATGGCAATAGGGAATCTCAAGCGCGTTCTGCAGATAACCTATTCCCTTCAACATGCCGTAAGCAAACCCGGGGTGCTTTCGAACAAGCGCCGCCTCCTCCGGGCTCAAAGGTCCTTTTTTATACAAGATCGAATCCGGAATCCCCATCTTGCCGATATCGTGAAGAAGCGCGCCCCTGCGGATGTTCACCAACGCCTCCCCCTCGATTCCCAGCATTTCAGCCAATTGGACCGTCAGCCCGGTAACGCGTTCCGAATGTCCTTCCGTTTCATGATCGCGCAACTCAAGCGCCTTTCCCCATCCTTCAAGCGTATCGTCGTAGGCTTTCATCAATTCCTTTTGAGATTGGTTGAGACTCGCCACCATGGCGTTGAACGATTCGATTAGAATCGAGATCTCGTCGTTAGTGTGGGTGTTCACTTGAACGTCCAGATTACCTTTGGTTACGTCAATCGAGGCGCGCACTAACTGAATCAAGGGGCGGGTGATTACGTTTGCCAGATTGATGCCTACCAGGACGATCAGGAAGTTTGCAGAAGCGACCAGCAGGAAGATGCGCCCACGCGAATTCTCCGAAGCCTGCACCACAGGATTTTGACTTAAAGCAACCCCGATCACACCCGCTTCATTGTCGCCGCGCACTTCCCACGCGCCAAGGATCTCGGTGAAAGGGATATTTGCCACATCGAGCGCGCGAGTCGTACTGCTGGTCTCCTTCAATGAAATGGTTCGAGCGGCTGTTTCGGGGAGGATGTTCTGTGGAAATGGGAGGGTACTGTAAATCACTTGTCCGGATGGGTCGTACAAGGAAATCTGGGCAAACGTCCTAACGCGCATATCTGCCGCCAGCGTTGAAAGCGCCCTGCCTACCAACACAACCCCTGCCAGTTTTCCCTGCCGGTCGAACACGGGTCCTGAAACGTAGAGGAATTCTCCCGAGTCGGTGTAGACCAAATCGGCGAATTTATCGCCTTTCTCATCGCTCTCCAGCGCGAGAACACTTTGTACAAGATCTAGATTTGAAAATGTTGCCTGACCGCCGGCAGAGACATCGTAGTCTTCCGGATTCCCACCAAGCCGATGCCGCATCGAAAGGACGGAGGTTCCGTCCAAATCGAGAAATTCAACCGCCTCCTGCCCGTCGTTCGCCACAATGCCCAATGTGAGCGACCTCAGGGTATTCGGATCGTTCGCGAGGATCGCCTCAGACACACCCTCCACATTCGCCAGGAGTCTTTGTGTTTCAAGCAATTGCGATTCATAACTTACGAGCAATTCGGATGAAATTTTTCCCGCTTCGAATAATTGTTTGTTGAACCGTTCTTCGATATTTTCGATGACCAGCCGGGTGGTCAGGTACGCGACTGCGATAGCAAGGATCAGGGACAGGATCAAATACGGGAAGGTGATCTTAACCCGTATCGGAAAGCGGACGTGTCGAAGCGGCGACTGCAGAGAAGAGACATTATGGAGTGTAGACATATTTTTCTTTTGCACAAGCCGAGGAGGGACATGCGATGTTACGGATGATCATGGCAAACTCCTTGCGCTTATGAAAGGGCTTCTGTCATCAACAAACGGTGTTCAAAACGAAGTATATATCACCGCGCAAGGATACAACTTATCACCTTGGTAAGGTAACCCTCCCCTAAAATAGGGCCAGTGAAAAGTAGAAAACTTCTGGCAAAATA
>CAZQES010000180.1:0-6620 GCA_964591425.1 uncultured Anaerolinea sp. | reverse complement strand
AGATTTTTCTTGGCGGTCTTAGTGTGCTTCGCGGTGAAAAAGAAAACGGCTCGCCACGTCTGGGAGCCGTTCACGAGACACACTGAATCGAACCTTATCCAGACCAGGCGTTTTTACAGAGCGTGGGTCGCGGCAACGGGTTCAATAACATGCGGCGATTATACTCGATTTTCTCTGCTACAATACGCACGTGAATCTCTCCGACCTCCTCAAAAAATCATTGGATTCCGCTCTTTTAGATCTGATCCGACGCATCGCGGACGAATCCTCTGCGTTGGGATTCCCCATCTACCTCGTCGGCGGTTCCGTCCGGGACTTGATGCTGGCTCGCCCCATCGTTGACCTTGACCTCACCGTCGAAGGGGATGCGATCAAACTTGGGCGCGCCCTCGTCAAAAAGCACGGTGGCGAACTGACGGCACACGAAAAATTTGCAACCGCAACTTGGTTGTTCAAGTCTCCAGTCTCCAATCACCAATCTCTTGACTTGATCTCCGCCCGTAAAGAGACCTATTCAGCACCCGGCGCGCTCCCCACCGTGACCAAATCCACCATTGACGACGATCTCCTCCGCCGCGACTTCACCATCAACGCCATGGCGATCCGCGTGGACAGCGACCACTTCGGCGAGTTGCACGATCCTCTGCACGGACAAGCTGATCTCGAGAAAAAGTTGATTCGCGTTCTGCACCCCAAATCCTTTCTCGATGACCCGACGCGCATCTTCCGCGCGGTTCGGTACGCGGCGCGCTACGGTTTCGAAATCGAATCAGGAACGCTGAAACTAATCAACGATGAGTCGCTCAAAGTACTCGCCAACCTGAGCGGCGAACGCCTGCGACATGAGTTTGATTTGATCATCGAAGAACCAAATCCCTCCGCGATGCTCAAACAGATCGCCGACTTAAACCTTCTTGATCCCATCCACCCAAAATTACGCAGTGCGCAGTATGCAGTACCGCCCCTCGAAACCCCGCCTTCCACCTTCGGCGAATTTGCCATGCCTGACATGCTTTCCTTCCGCCAAACCCTTGGCTGGACGTTGTACCTCATGGATTTAACCGATACAGACATCGAGTTACTTGCTGAGCGGCTTGCTTTTCCCGCGCTGCTCACAAAGGTGATCATTTCGGCTTCTGCATTGAAAAAGGCTTTGCCTACCTACAAAAATTGGAAACCTAGCCAATGGACTTTTCACCTCGACGACTTGCCCTCACTCTCAGTTTATGCCGTGTATCTTGTGAGCAGGGAAAATGCGCTGAGTGATTATCTGGCAAAATGGCAACACGTAAAACCTCACACCACCGGTGATGACCTCAAAGCCCGCGGACTCGAACCCGGTCCGCGCTTTGGCGAGATCCTCCGCCGCCTCCGCACCGCCTGGCTGGATGAGGAATTAAATTCTCAGCAGGAAGAAGAAAAACTTTTGGATAATTTGTTGAAATGAAACTAGATTCTTACCTCAACTTCGCACGACAACTTGCCTACCGCGCCGGGCGGATCACGCTCAGTTATTACAACAAAGGCATCCAGCACGATTTGAAGAAGGACGAATCGCCCGTCACCGCGGCAGATCGAGCCACCGAGGAATTCATCCGCGGCGAGATCGAAAAGGCATATCCTACCCACACGATTGTAGGCGAAGAGTTTGGGGAGTCGATATCACCCTCACCCCTAGCCCCTCTCCCTAAGGGAGAGGGGAAATCGTTCCGCTGGATCGTTGACCCGATCGACGGTACAAAATCCTTTCTCAAAGGTGTGCCGTTCTACTCCGTGTTGATCGCGCTGGAGATCGAAGGGGTTTCGCGCGTCGGCGCGGTGTGCTTCCCCGCGTTGGACGAAATCTTGTACGCCGCAGACGGTCTTGGCGCGTGGTGGAACGGCAAACGCGCGCGCGTCTCGGATGTGAAAAATTTAAAGGACGCTGTGTTCACCTACACGAGTTGGTCGGGTTTCCGCACAAAAAAACGCACCGATGTCTTCAACACGCTCCACAAGGAATGTTTCTTCGCGCGCGGCTGGTCCGACGCGTACGGCTATCACATGGTCGCCACCGGGCGCGCCGAGATCATGCTCGACCCGGCGATCCAGATTTGGGATGTGGCGCCCATGCCACCCATCCTGCGCGAAGCGGGCGGCTGGTTCGGCTCATGGAAGGGCAAGGAGGGTCACACTCACGGGGAGGGACTTGCCGTCAATGCCGCGCTCAAATCCACCGTCCTGAAATTGATGCGTGTATAATGAGCGTCACCATGGCAGTCCGCGAATCCGTTCAGGTCAAAGTGCAAGACGAGCGTCTTCCGTTTCGATTGCGCGAGAGATTTATGTCCGCGCCGGAGGCGGCATTGTTCCGTGCCCTGCAAGCCATGGCAGGCAAACATTATGTGGTCTGCCCGAAGGTCGCGCTCAACGATGTTTTTTACATTGTGCGCCCCAACGAGAACGTGCACTTTTTCAATAAGATCTTCCGCAAGCATGTGGACTTTCTTTTATGCGAACCGAAATCGCTCCAGCCTGCCTTCGGCGTTGAAATGGTGAAGCCGGTCGGAAAATCCGAATCGCGCGAATCCGACCAGTTCATGGACGATCTCTTTCTCAGCGCAGGACTTCCGCTCGTGCATGTGCTGTCCAGTGAAAATTATTCAGAGGGGGACTTGGCGGAATTGTTCCAACTTGCCATCCTCAAAGTGAAACAGACGAAAACGCTTCGCGCCGCAGGGCAAGCTGATTCAGTTCCCCAATGCCCCGTCTGCGGGAAGATGATGGTCCTGCGTATGCACCGCACCGGACCCGACAAAGGCAAACGCTACTACGGTTGTATGGATAACCCGAAGTGTGGCGGCATGGTAAGGATAGATTAATCCGATTGGGTTGGGGGAATCTCGTTTACAGGTTGAATGAAGTTACCCTTCACTAGGAGTTTATAAACTCCAGCGACAAACCCGATAATTCCATAGCCATACGCGATTGAAAACGCACCAAGAGCCAGCACTGCTTCGCCGATATCAGGCGAGACGCCGTCTTGTGTGCCCAGGATAATGGTTATCGAGATTGCGACAACGACCGCCATCATCAAGGGTGACAACATGAAAACCTTTATCATCGTGCGGACAGGTTTCGCTTTGCTCCATATCCATAAGCCGAGGGCGAGGATCGTGTAGGGGATTCCCCAAACAAGGATGCCAAAGGTGTACACGAACGAAATCGTAATGATGCCTGATAGTATCGGCAGAGATTCGCTGGCAGGGAACACTGTTGACATCAAAAGCATAAAACTCGCCAAGACTACCCAAAGGATGTAGGGGAACAAAAGCGACAGCCGAATAAAACGTTGAGTTGTCATTGGTAATGTTTCGCAATTTCTGAAGCATATTTCGCTCCAATTGTATTTTTGTTTTCTTCCAGCCAATCCGAAAACTTTATCCTCCCGCGCGCCGGCTCGTTGGAAACGAGCAGATTCGCCATCAAGCCCTCCACTTCTTCTGGAGTGAGGATCACATCGTTTACGAAGAGACTGAGGAACTGCGCGGCGAGCAACGCCAGCCGCGGGGGTGCGGAGATCACGGGCCGCTTCGCGCCGATTTTTTCACCGACCCGTTGAACCAATTCCTTGAACGTGAACTTCTCGGGTCCAACAGCATCCATGATGTAACTATCTTTGCTGTTCACACCTTGCACGGCAAGGTCTGCCACATCTTCCACATGCACCGGTTGGATTCCATACGAACCATCGCCGGGGATGAGCATCAACGGAAATCGCCGCAGGAGATAGGCAATGTTGTTGATGAGGATATCTTCTCCGCCGCCGACCAGCACGGTAGGGCGGAGGATCGCGTAGGGAATTCCCGATTCGATCACTGCTTTTTCATTCGCCGCTTTTCCCCAGTAATAAGGCAAGTGAGAATCTGCGGATGGGTTGGCGATGCTGACATGAACTATGCGTTTCACGCCGGCGGCTTTGGCCGCGTTCACCAGTTTGCGCGTATTTTCTACTGCGCGTGGTTGAGTGTTTTCTCCCCTGTCAAATCGAACCCAATACGTGTTGACCAGCACATCCACGCCTTGCATTGTCTTTGTCATGCTCGCTTCATCGAAATCCAGCGGGTAGACCTTTACACATCCATTGAACGGATCGGGACGATTTGGATGCCCGGTTAACGTGATGACCTCTTCGCCGCGTTCCAAGAGTCGCTTGGCGATGTATTTGCCGGTGTACGAGAAAGCACCCGTGATTGCAATCTTCATGTTGGCTCCACTTCAAAGTGCTATTGAACGACTCGATTTGCAACTCGCCAGTGAAAAATAAATACACCCAGATCAATTAGCAAAATGATTGATGTTTGAACGAGACTTCTTGTAGCTCTATTCCTCTCATTCATTATTGCTTCTTCGTATTGATTTGTTCCCGGTTTTGGGGGAAGATCAACGGAAAACGAAGGAGGATTGTAAGTAAATTCTGGCACACTAATCTGAACAAGATCATAAGCAAGAATCCCAAGTGTAATAACAAAACAAATTAGCGCTGCGAAACAAACAGCGAGCGCATATATTTGGATTGGCGTGCGATTAAGGTTCATTGCTTCCTCCCGAAAACTATTTTAGTACTCCGAGGATTTTCGTTACATTCGACAAGCCCAAATTTTCCAACTTGATGACTGCTTTAGCCATACTGTCAATTGCATCGAAAAATTCCTGAAGGGCTTGTACTCGTTTGTACGTGAACTTCCACTCTTCATTATCCATCCAGTTTTCATCCATCTTCGTCAACGCAGCTTTTACCGAGCCGACGGCGCGGTCGAACTCGCTATTCTGGCGTTCCTTCAAAATGGATTTGATGGCTGCGTAGAAATCGGTTTCTGCGCTGTAGTAATCCTTGCGGTCGCCGAGTTTAGTTGAGCGGTGAACGAGTCCCATGCGCGCCAGCGCGCGAATTTCGGTGCTGATCGCGCCTTTGGTTAGCCCGGTCTCTGTGACGATCTCATCGAGGGACAGCGCGGTGGGGGAGAGGTAGAGCACAGCAAAGATAGCTCCCATCCCTTTGGGAAAACCCCAAAAGCGGCTGATCTGGCTCAAGCCTTCGGTAAAGTCCTTTTTGATTTTTGTGAGTGATTGTGGCATGAGTTGCCTCATTATGATAGTTTAGTATTTACTAAACGTAGTTTATGACAAACTGCGTGTCGCGTCAAGGGTTAAATCTGCGCGTAGGCAATTTGGCACATTTGATGTTATCTTGAGTAAATTGTCTAAGATAAGAGTAACTCCCTATCTTTCGAAAATAAAAAAGCGGACGATCTCGATCGTCCGCTTCGATAGAGCTATTTCAACAAATTCGCCGCGGCAGATGCCATCAGCGCCGCGCCGGTCACGAGCGCGCGTTCATCGAAATCGAATTTGGGATGGTGATGGTTGTAGTTGAGATTCTTTTCCGCATTAGCGGAACCCACCATGAAATAACAGCCGTCCGCCTTTTCCTGCATGTAGCCCATATCTTCTGCGCCCATGGTGAGGTAAGGATCGGTCTCGATCTCGTTTTGTGGCAGGAGGGCTTGCGCGATATTCAATACGCGTTCGGTAACCGCCTCGTTGTTGATCACGGGTGCGGTCACTTGTTTGATCGTGATCTCCGATTCGCATCCCATGGACGAGGCGATGCCGCGCACGATTTGTTCAAACCTCTCATGGACGATCTTGCGAACTTCCGGTTCGAACGTGCGGATGGTTCCGTTGAGTTCGGCAGTTTGAGGGATGATGTTGAAGGCTGTGCCTGCATGAACGGAAGTGACACTCACAACGGCAGGTTTCAATGGTGCGACGTTTCGCGATGCAATGGTCTGCAATGCTGTGACGATCTGCGCGGCGGCAACGACCGGATCAACGGTCGTCTCGGGCGCGGCACCGTGACCACCCCTGCCGGTAAGTTTGATGATGAAAAGATCTGCGCCTGCCATCACGGGTCCGCTGCCGATGTGAAGCCAGCCAACGGGTTTATCGTTCCATACATGGAGCGACAAGGTTTTTTCCACTTTGGGTGATTCCAAAACACCGTCGCGTATCATCATTAGCGCGCCGCCGACATCTTCACCATTTGTGCCTTCCTCGGAAGGTTGGAAGCAAAACTTGATACTACCAGCGAGTTCATCGCGGTGCGCGTGGAGCATCTTCGCAACCGTTAAACCGATCGCTGTATGACCGTCGTGCCCGCACGCGTGCATCACGCCGGGGTTCGTGGACGCGTACTCCGCGCCGGTTTCCTCCGTGATGGGGAGCGCGTCCATATCGAAGCGGAGGAGGATCGTCGGTCCCGGCTTTGACCCCTCCAAATAGCCAACCACGCCGGTCTTGCCGACTCCTTTGGTCACTTCAAGCCCGAGGGATTCGAGTTCTTTCGCAACGATGCCGCCGGTGCGCACTTCGCGGAAGCCGAGTTCGGGGTGCATATGAAAATCCCGGCGCATGGCTTGGGTGTAGGGAAAAAGTTCTTCGGCGTGCTGGAGGAAGTTGGGCATGGTATCTCCTTATGATGATTCGTCATTGCGAGCCCGAGCGTAGCGAGTGGCGAAGCAATCTCCAACACAGTGACGGAGATTGCTTCGTCGGGCAAAGCCCTCCTCGCAATGACG
>CAZQES010000179.1:0-6890 GCA_964591425.1 uncultured Anaerolinea sp. | reverse complement strand
GGGTGAATGTGGCCATTCCCCAATCTTACCCGACTACTTTTAAAACGCTCTCTAAAGGGAAGGGAGCTTGTTGCGCAAGGATTTTACCTCTCCCCTTCGCGAAGCACCCTTTAGGGTTAGGGGAGATTGAGAGGGGTCGAAGGTCGAATGAAAAACGGTCTCGGGACTGAATGTCCATGAGACCGTTTTGTGTTATGGTATATAGAAATACACATAACACACGAAAGGAGAAAATCATGGTCAATGGAAAATGTCCCCATTGCGGATCAACTGAGATCTATGTCAGCCAAACTCCATTTAGCGATACATTTATGGTTAGATCCGAATCGGGTCCGGCTGTCTTTGCGGTCGAAAGCTATTTGTGCCTTGGGTGTCGTGCCATGGAATTACACGCGGCAGAAAGGTCGCCCAGTCTGTTTGGGAAGGATAAAGCACTGAAAGATGAGATACCGAAGAGCAAGAATTGGAAGAAAGTATCATAAACCTGAGTTGCTGATAAACCGGGCTCAGGTGAAACGTCCATGAGACCGTTTTATCCAAAATCACTGGGAGTAAATTTCAGAGAGTACAATATCGCAATGTCAACCGATTTGTACTTTCTCCCCGCTACTGAACTTGCAAAACTTCTGCGCGATAAACAGATCTCTGCGCGCGAAGTGATGACCGCGCATCTAAACCAAATCGAGCGCGTGAATCCGAAGGTCAATGCGATTGTTATACTCACTGCCGAGCAAGCACTTGCAGAAGCTGACCGCGCGGATGAAGCGCTGATGCGCGGCGAGAATCTTGGTCCGTTGCATGGTTTGCCAGTGGCGCACAAAGATCTGCAACCCACGCGCGGCGTCCGCACGACGTATGGGTCTCCCATTTATCGCGATCATGTCCCTGATGAAGATTCTCTCGTTGTGGAGCGAATCAAACGTGCGGGCGCGATATCCATTGGCAAAACAAACGTCCCTGAGTTCGGAGCCGGGTCGCAGACGTTTAATCAAGTGTTCGGCGCCACGCGCAATCCGTACGATCTCACAAAAATAAGCGGTGGGAGCAGTGGCGGCGCAGCGTCCGCGCTGGCGTGTGGACTCGTCCCGCTCGCCGATGGGAGCGACATGGGCGGCTCGTTGCGCAACCCAGCGAATTTTTGCAACGTGGTCGGGTTGCGTCCATCGCCCGGGCGCGTGCCTTCGTATCCGACCGAACTTGGATGGTTCACGCTTTCGGTGGATGGACCAATGGCACGGACGGTGGCGGATGTGGCGCTCTTGCTCTCGGTTCTTGCTGGACCCGATTCCCGTTCGCCCATTTCGATCAGTGAACACGGTTCGGACTTTGCGCGTCCGCTAGGACGCGATTTCAAAGGGACGCGCGTCGCGTGGGTGAACCTCGATTTGCCTTACGAACCTGAAGTAATTCGTGCGGTGGATTCGACGCGAAGCATCTTCGAATCATTGGGTTGCATCGTCGAAGAGGCAGAACCGAATCTCGCGGACGCCGATGAAATTTTCAAAGCGTGGCGCGCGTGGGGTTTTGAAGCCGGGCTTTCCGCGGAGTATCAAACCCATAAAGAGCAATTGAAAGATACGGTGATCTGGAACATCGAACAGGGATTATCACTGACCGGTCCTCAACTTGCGCGGCTGGAGATCAAACGGACGCAGTTGTATCATCGCTTGCGAGAGTTCATGCAACGTTACGAGATCATGATTCTGCCCGTGAGTCAGGTTCTTCCATTCGATGTGAACACTCCTTACCCGACCGAGATCAACGGCGTAAAGATGACCACGTACATTGATTGGATGAAATCGTGCTATTTCATTTCGGCAGTAGGCAACCCCGCAATTTCTGTTCCCGGAGCCTTTACTGAGTCGGGATTGCCGGTGGGAGTGCAGATCGTTGGGCGTCACAACGACGATTGGGGGGTTCTGCAACTTGCGTATGCCTTCGAGCAAGCTACACAATTGTGGAAGCGGCGTCCTGTTGTTGCTTTTTGATGTTTTTCATAAATTTATACATTCTCAGTCCTTTACGAAAGATCAGGCGACAGTTCGATTTGCCAAGTAAATCGTGTCGCCTGGCTTGACGCAGTACAACTACGTCAAGAACGCGTTTTCGTTTTTAGATTTGTGCATTCTCAACGTGACTTAATCAAGTAGAATTTGAGGCATGGAACGCAGAACTCAAACGGGTTATTTGGTGCTTGCCGATATTTCAGGCTACACATCTTTTGTCGCCAAAACAGAGATCGAACATGCCGAGAAAGCGATTTCCATTCTATTGGAGACCATCATCGAAAGATTGGATGATGTCCTCTCTATCGTAAAACTAGAAGGGGATGCGGTTTTTGCGTACGTCCCTGACGAGCGAATGCCGGATTGCAACTCCATGCTCGAACTGCTCGACAACACCTATCTCATCTTTCGAGATTCCGCGAGAGACTTGCACGCTCAGGCGACCTGTCCGTGCAAGGCGTGTCAGGCGATTCCAACTCTCGACCTGAAATTTTTCGTCCATCACGGAGAGTATGTCATTCAGCAAGTGGCGGGCATCAAGGATTTGTTGGGGAGCGACGTGACCTTGATCCACCGGCTGGCGAAGAATCGCGTGACCGAGTCTACGGGTTGGAATGGGTACGTGCTATTCACGGGCCGCTGCCTCGAACGAATGCAAGCCGATAAGAGACCGTTCATCCAACAGGCTGAATCGTACGAGCATCTAGGGGACGTGGAAACGTATGTGTTGAATATGCAAGACCGTTATGAGGAAATGAAAAAGTAGTCATTTGCCTTGCTGACCGATCGTTTTCAATTCTGCAATTCGCGCCTGAAATCCCGAATTTCCGTGTATCCTGTAGTACAATGGGCGTGAAAGAGTTTGACAATTTTGTTCCTGTCTGTTCCACGGGGGAAGGGATGGTCATCAAGAAACGAAATCTCGAAAACTCCAAACTGAGTCCAATTCATTTATTACTCTCTGTGGAGAACCGTATGAAGGATCCGAAAACAAAATTCGACCAGCAGTGGAAAGTATTTCGCAGTCGTTCCATCGAATGGTGGAGTCTGCTGGCTGAGCACGACCTGAAAAAAGTGGACAAAGCCGACGACAAACAGAATAAGTTCGTCACCCTGCTTCAGGTCAAGTATGGGTATACGCGCCAGCAGGCACAGGCAGAGATCAACAACCGTTGGATGGCGTTCTACATGGCGAGGAAAGTCGCCGGGTAAGTGTTGCTTCTGGTACAAAATGAAAACGGTCTCGGATGAAATTCATCCGAGACCGTTTTGTTATCTGAGCAACACCGCTTCCGCCGACTCCATCGAAGAGTAGATCGGGATGATCGCGGGGATACTCGTCATTTCGAGCACGCTCTGCACTTCAGGGATGGGGTTGAGTAGGATCATCCGCCCGCCGCGGCTCGCGACGGATTTTGCAGTGAGCATCAAAAGTCGAATGCCAATGGATGCGAGAAAATCCACGTTGGAGATATCCACTACCACACGGACTTTCTCCCCTGCGCAATGACCCGTGAATTTAGTTTCGATCTCGCCGGTTCCGAGGATGTCCAACTTGCCTTTGAGTTTGATCAAACGGATGCCGTTGTCCAGTTCGCTGTAGTGCAGTTCCATAACTCTCTCCTGCTGTGGTGAAGTGAATGAATTATATTAAGCAGGGGAGAATTTGTTGTTAACGTCAGGTTATCGTTTGAATGACTGAAACAAAACATCTACCTATTCATAAAACTGTTTCGCCCATTGGCGATACTTGCCGATGGGACCGTCTCCCTTCGCAAGCGCGGGCAGGTCTGTGTAGCGCTTGTTCTCCCAAATGGGAAAATCCTGCCCCGCGTCGCGAGCGAGGCTATCGAGGATAAATTTCGCGACGAGCGGGCTGAGTAATCCCAGAGGCGGGCTCCATTTTTTGACTCGAACCGCTAGTGTCAAGGTAATGCGTTCTTCATCCATTGTGGTCGGCAGCACCCACAATCGGGCGTTGACGCGAAAGCGCGGCACGGTCACGTTGACCATTGAATATCCCAATCCGTAAATTTCGGTTTCGAATGTGAAATCCAATTCTGTGACTTCAAACCCCAACATGCGAAGCCCGCGCTTCACCGCGTATGCCGTGCTGAGATACGGTCCGTTCGATTCGAATTCTTTGACCGCACGCACATCGCGGTAGTTATGCACGAATGCAAAATGACCGAGGTCCACGCTGTTCTCGGTTGTCTCTTGCGGATGATCGCGCAAGATGAAGGTTTTATAGATAAGCCGCGTCCAACCGTCCGTGTTTACCGCTGGCACATCCCACGCGGGCGCCTCATCTTGTTTGTGATGATAACCAAACACAAATCCATTTTGTTCGCGCACATACCATGTTTTCAATTTTGCTTTCGGCGGAACAGGCGAACCATATCCGGTCGCTACGCACGCGCCGGTGCCATCATAGCGAAACCCATGAAACGGACATTGGATCGTCTCGCCATGGACTTTTCCGCCAATCCCGAGATGCGCGCCGAGGTGTGCACAATACGCTTCGACCGCGCAAGGGACGCCTGATTCAGTCCGAAAGAGGACGATCTCCTGCCCCATGAATTGACGCGTCAGCACGCGTCCGCGCCTGAGTTCGTCTGTCATCGCAAGCGCGTACCAGCCGTTCGGGTATGGAAATAGATTCGGGCGTGGTCCCATGTGTTTCTCTCCTCGTTTTCTGGATGTCATTCTGAGCGGAGCGAAGAATCTCCTGTGCTCAGAACGACTTTTGAATTCTATTCCACTTTTCGTCTGATGCTTTCTGCATAGTCGCTGTAACCGCCGATAAATTCTGTGATCGTCGAATTCTTTAACTCGAATATACGGTTAACGGTTCGGTCAAGGAAATACCTGTCATGCGAAATGACCAGCACCGTCCCGTTGAAATCGTCCAGCGCGTTCTCCAGCACCTCCGCAGAGGCGATATCGAGATTGTTCGTCGGTTCGTCGAGCATGAGGAAGTTCGCGCCCGAAAGTACGAGAAGCGCCAACTGAAGGCGACTCCGCTCGCCGCCCGAGAGTGAACCGATTTTTTGAGTCGCTTGACGATACGTGAACAGATAGCGGGTCAGGAACGAAACAGCGCGTCCTTCGCTCATGTTGCCACCGAGCCGCACCGCGTCGATGATGGTCTGATCGAAATCCAGCGTTTCATGCTCCTGCGCGTAATACCCGATCTTCACGCTGGGACCGATCTTGATCTCGCCGCTAGTGGGTTTCTCTTTGCCAAGTATCAATCGCAACAGCACAGACTTCCCCGCCCCGTTCGCGCCGATCAGTCCCACGCGCTCGCCATGCCGAATGAGGAAGTTGAGATCATTCAGTATCGCTGGTCGAGCGCCGTTCTCGCCCGTATCGAGACCAGAAGCCTCGCCGTAGAAGGTCTTTTTCAATTCTACAAACTCCAACACCTGATTCGACCCGCGCCAACCGTTGAGCGACAAATCCATTTTACGGCGTTCCAGCACCGGGCGGTCGATCTTCTCGATGCGCTCAATGCGCGCCTCCATGTTGTGGATGCGCGTCGCAAATTTATCGTTGAACACGACCCATTGCTTGTATCGCTTCAATGCCATCTCCAGCCGTCCGATCTCGCGCTGCTGGATCTGATACAACTCCTCCTGCCGCGCGAGTCGTTCTTCCTTGTCCACGATGTATTCCGTGTAATTCCCTGTGAAAGTTGTGATTCTTCCATCTTCGATCTCGGCGATGTGACTTGCTACTGCGTCAAGAATGTACCGGTCATGCGAAATGATGACCACAGCGCCGGGATATTCATTGATCAATTTTTCGAGGTACACCTTGCCCGGCATATCGAGGTGGTTATCGGGTTCATCCAGCAACAGCACGGATGGTTTCGCAAGCAACAACCGCGCCAGCCCGATCAATTTTTTCTGCCCCCCGCTCAACGCGCGGATAGGTTTCTCGAAGTCGGCTTCTGGCAACCCCAGCCCGCGCAACATCTCACGCACGCGCGATTCGTAATTCGCACCGCCCAGCGATTCGAACTCCTCCAGCAATTTGTGTTGTTCGTCCAGTGCGCGTTCCAGTTTTTTCGGGTCTCCGTACACTTCAGGCTCGCCGAGTTTGGATTCGACATGGTGTAGCTCTGCTTCCATTTCTGCCACGCGTGGGTTTCCATCGAGCGCGAGCGAGATCGCCGTTCGCTCCGGGTCGAATTCGGGATGCTGCGGCAGGTATCCAACGGTCACACCTTTGGCGCGGATGACCGTCCCGCCTTTTTCGAGCGCGTGTTCGCCAATGATCATTTTGAACAGCGACGACTTCCCCGCGCCGTTCGGTCCGATCAACCCGATCTTCTGGTCGTGTTGGATTTCCCAGTTCAGTCCACGGAAGATGGTGTGCGCACCGAGGATGAGGGTAGCATTTGAAACTGTTATCGAGATCATGTGTGCTCCAAATTATATCTTTCAGACCTCACAGGTCTACAAGACCTGTGAGGTCTCGGATCAAATTAAACAAAAACGCCGTGACGCTGGCGCCACGGCGTGATGAAAAAAGTAATCTTCATTCAGGCTACAGGCGCGATTCAAGGAACCCCATCGCCTCAAATCCACGCACACCAATGCAAATGAAGGTATTGCCTGACTTTTGGTATCGCATGGCGTGGATTATAACATTCCCTGCTCAAAACTCGAACATTCTGATACAATACCGCCCGCACGTCCTGAAATTCGGAAGGCTCTCGAAAGCCCTCGGTCATCACAGGCTGGGGCTTTTTTGTCGCAAGGTACACATGAAAATACGTAGACAAGTAAACAGGTAGACAAGTAAACAGGTAAACAAGTAGACAGGTAAACACGGAATACGCAGTACGCAATACGCAGTATGCCAACTACCAAACAA
>CAZQES010000178.1:0-6919 GCA_964591425.1 uncultured Anaerolinea sp. | reverse complement strand
CGGATTTCGCGTCCCGTTTGAGGGATGGGCATGGTTTTCCATACAAGGGACGGAGCAGTGCTCCGTCCCTTGTGGCGTTCGTTACGGGGATGTCGGTGTAGTGGGCAACGGCAGGATGAACTGATTGTCGGTAGGTATGAAAATAGTTTGCACACCCGGCGAGAGTTTCAAAATGTATTGATATTGAAGCAACTGCGGATTATTTTCGAGTGCTTGCGCCAGCAACTCCAACGCCTGCGCTTCAGCCTCTGCCTCGATTAAGCGCGCTTCAGCCGCGCCTTTCGCCGCGATCACAGCCGCATCCGCCTGACCTTGCGCGATCTGCCGGGCTTGCTCGGCTTCTTGTCGTTTTGATTCGACGACGAATTGGGCTTGCAACGCCTGTTGTTCGGCGATCTGCTTCTGCTCGATGGATTGCGCGTATTCCTCGGTGAAGGTGATGTCGCGTAAAACGAAATCGACCAGCACGAGACCGTTATCTGCCAGCACGACTCGCAGATCCTCGGTGATCTGGTCGCTCATCTCAAATCGTTTGGAACTGAGCACTTCATCCACGCGGTATTGCGATACCGAATCGCGGATGATGCCGCGGGCTTGGGGCAGAATGAGATCGTCAATGTAGCGCCTCTGCCATTCCTTGTGGATCGAGACGACTTCATCCTTGTCGAGCTGGAAAATAACGGATGAATCGACAAAGATGCGTTGTCCATCCGAGGTGCGTGCCTCGACGGTGATCAATCCTTGTGTCTCCCCTTCGCTTGCGGTGCGCGCCATGGTAAACGTTTGAATCGAGATGGGGTAACGTTCCACGCGTTCCACAAACGGAACGATCCAATGCAACCCGGCTTGAAGCGGATCCGGGCGGATGCCGCCCTCGCCAAAGATCGTAACCACCACGCCAACCTCGGTCGGTTCGATGAACACCAAACCTGCGCCGGCAAGGGTTAGAACGATTGCCAATACAAGCAAGCCGACCGCGAGCGAACTCAAGCCCTTGGCGTTCTGGTTGCGGCTTGCGCGAATCACTGCCATGACGCCCACGCCAAAAACGATGAGCCACGTGAAGCCAGCCAGTGTCTTTATGAAATCTGCGATATTCATGGGTTCCTCCAGTTATAAGTTGAAATAATTATACCGCCATGATACGATGGCGATGTGGAAACCGGTAAAGGACAGATTAACGAACTGATTTTGTTGGATGTACTCCGCCACGTGCGGCTTTCATGCCCCGCGGAATTGATTCCCTCGCCGGGACAATACCTGCTCGCCAGCGACGATTCCAACGCGCCTCTGCCTGTTCCGCTTTTTTATACGGATTCTGCGCCCGACGGTTTCATCGCCGCGCCTGCACCCGACGCGTGGACTCCCGGTATGGAAATTCATCTGCGCGGTCCGCTGGGGCGCGGGTTCGCAGTTCCGTCGTCTGCCCGAAAGGTTTGCCTTGTTGCGTACGGCGAGTCGTTTGCGCGGTTACGAGGATTGATTCAACCTGTCTTGAAACAAGGCGCAAGCCTCGTTGTCGTTGCCGATTTTCATGTGGAAAACTTGCCCGATGAGGTGGAAGTTCAGCAATTGTCTTCGTTAGACGAGGTCGTCGCCTGGGCAGACTTTGCCGCCTTCGATGTAAGTCGCGAGCGTCTGCTGGGGTTGATGGAAAGGTTGAGGAAACTGAATCAGGCTTCCGTGCCGAAGGATGCGCAAATCCTTATCCACACTCCAGTCCCCTGCGGAGGATTTGCTGACTGCTGTGTGTGCGCAGTCACCACCAAGTTCTGTTGGAAGATGGCGTGTAAAGATGGTCCAGTATTCGATTTGATGGAAATCTAATACCAAACGCGGAACGATGTTTTTGTGACGGTTTTCAGCCCTTGAAAATCTACGGCGATCACTACCGTCACGAGTTCTCCCGCTTTGACGTTTGCAAAATCGAACGAGAATTGCGCGACCCCAAATTGATCTGTGGAAATGGTATAGAGTTGTGTGCTTCCGTCCGGCAATCGGACGGTGGCGACCCCGTTCGCGTTTGCGATGGGTTGCATGGTTTGACTTTGAACGAAGATTGAAATCGTCTGCGTGCCGTTCGAGAGCGTGACCGATTTTGCCGCGAATGCGCGCGCATGGATCGAAAGCACCGGGTTGATGGTCGCATCGTCCGGGCTGACCGGATTGAGTTGAGCGCGGTCTTCGCCCGTTGTGTGAAAATAGATCGTGCCGAGATCGGAGATCGTTACACGCGATTGAAATCCATTCGTCCGCCATTCAAAGCGCGCGTAGTCAAAATATTGCATGAACACCCCGGCATTTTCTTCGGCTGGCGCGAATGGGTTTCCGAACTGCGCCGCGCCGCCATTGGCTTTGTAAAATTCGAGAAACGCGTAACAAACAGGAATCCCTGCCAGCAGTTGGCAGGCAGACGGATTCTTCGCCTCGAGCGGATTCCCCGGCTGACGCGGGATCTGCCCGATAGGCGTGAGAGCAACCGTTGAATTGTTCAACTCAAAGCGCGCACGTTGAAAATATTGCACGGTCTTTCCGTCGCGCGAGATGAATTGCTCGGTGATCGGGTAACCGTACACAAGATTTGGATCGGGGGCGTTGTTGTAGAACTTGAGAAATTCCCCTCGCACGTTGTGCCCGGTTTCGCGGAAGAATTTCACATCCACCGACTGCGCGCGGGCAATTCCAACTGAAGCCAGCAGGATGGTCAATGCGGTAATCAGTCCAACAAATCTGCGCATCGTCATCATTATATTACGCCTTGAGCAGTGCATCAACGATTCGTTCCGCCGCGTGACCGTCTCCGTATGGATTCGCCGCCTTCGCCATGGATGCGTAGGCGGACGCGTCATCCAGTAGCAGCGTCGCTTCATCCACAATACGGCTTGTTTCCGTGCCGACGAGTTTCAATATTCCTGCTTCGATTCCCTCCGGACGTTCGGTCGTTTCGCGCATGACGAGAACCGGGATTCCGAACGTCGGCGCTTCCTCTTGAATGCCGCCTGAATCGGTGAGGATCAAAGTGGCGTGTTTCATCAAATGCACGAGGGGAAGATAATCCAGCGGAGGCAAAAGCGTGACCCGCTTCACGTCCTTCAAAATGCGATTGACCGGTTCCTGCACGTTCGGGTTCAAATGAACAGGGTAAACAATTTCCACATCTTCGCGCGCCGCAAGTTCGCGCAATGCGAGGCAAATATTTTCCATCGGTGCTCCAAAGTTTTCCCTCCGATGGGCGGTGACCAAAACCAACCGCTTGGAATCCAAATTTCTGCTCTCTAGTTCTCCAGTCTCCAGTCTCTTGATTCTCAACTTGCCAAGCAGTTCCACGATCTCCCTCGGTTCCTCCCGACCCGCCACGAACTTTAACGCATCGATGACAGAGTTGCCTGTCACGTGAATTTTTTCTGGCTCAATGCCCTCGCGCGATAAATTTCCCTTCGACCAATCGGTGGGAGCAAAGTGTAAGTCTGCGGTGACGGTGGCGAGGCGGCGGTTGATCTCTTCAGGGAAGGGATGCCACTTGTTGTGAGTCCGCAGTCCTGCCTCCACATGACCGAACCTGATCTTCCGGTAAAACGCCAGCAGGGAGGTGGTGAGCACGGTGGTTGTATCGCCAACAGCAAGTACCCAGTCTGGTTTGAATTCTTCGAGGATGGGGTCGAGGTGTGTAAAGATACCCGCGCTGATCTGCGCCAGCGACTGTCCCTCGCGCATCAGGTCGAGGTCGTATTCTGGTTTGATGTCGAACAACTCCAATGCTTGGTCCAGCATTTGGCGGTGTTGGGCGGTAACACAGACCCGCGCTTCGACTCCTGCCGTTTGTTTTAGCAGGCGGACGATGGGCGCCATTTTGATGGCTTCCGGGCGGGTGCCGAAGACGGATAAGATGCGGATGGTCATGGGGGAAGTTTATAAGTAGACAGGTACACAGGTAAACAAGAAAACACGTGTGTACGTGTCTACCTGTCTACGTGTTTACATGTCTACGTGTGTCCGTATTCACTCCAAGACGATGGAGGTTAAAACCAGCGACTTGCCAGGTTTGCGAATCCCACGCGTTGACCGTATCAACGATTACGCGAGCCGAGGTCTTGGTGGCAAGGCTGACGGGATTGATATCGCGGAACTGTGAGTGATTGACGAGCAAGAGAATTGCGTCGGCGTCTTTGATCGCTGAGTCAAGGTCTGGTGCCATTTCGACACCTTCCACTTTCGCGGTCGGCGCGAACGGCTCCCACGCTTTGACATGCGCACCCTCTTTCTGCAACAGATGAACCACTTCGATCGCCGGACTTTCGCGCAAGTCGTCTACATCAGGTTTGTAGGCGAGACCGAGCGCGGCGATTTTTTTATCTTTGAAGATGTTGCCGGTTGCGCTTCGACTCCGCTCCGCTCCGCTCAGCGCGGAAAACGCTTGTTTGACCTTTTCCACAACGAAATGAGGTTGTTCGTCATTAACCTTACGCGCCTGATAAATCAAGGACGATAACTCCGGCGCGGCTTCTACGAAGAACCACGGGTCCACGCTAATGCAGTGACCGCCGACGCCGGGTCCCGGGTTGAGGATGTTGATGCGCGGATGCAAGTTCGCAAGGCGGATGGCTTCCCACACATCCACGCCGAATTTTTCGGCGAGGCGCGCGAACTCGTTGGCGATGGCGATGTTCACGTCGCGCGTGGTGTTCTCCATGATCTTGACCATCTCGGCAGTGGTCGCGTCTGTTTCGTGAATCTCACCTTTGACAAAAGTCGCATACAGGTCGCGCCCGGCGCGCGCCGACTCCGGTGTGACGCCGCCGATCACGCGTGCGTTGTCCACAAGTTCGCGCAGGATTTGACCGGGCAGGACGCGCTCCGGCGAATAGCACAGGTGAAAATCATTCCCTGCCTCAAGATTCGAGCGCGCCAAAATGGGTGCGACCAGTTCGACGGTCGTCCGAGGCGGTGACGTTGATTCGAGGATCACCAGATTTCCCTTGCGCAATACGGGCAGGATGGCTTCCGCGGCTGATTTCACCGCGCTCATATCCGCCAATTTGAATTTCAGTCCGTTGAATTCGCCGAACTTGTCGTGTTGGAACGGAGTCGGCACGGCGATGATGAACGCGTCGGCTTCGACGGGCTGGTTGGATACCGTCAGGTTGCCGGACTTTACCGCCTCATCCACCACGCCTTGCAACCCCGGCTCGTGGATGTGGATTTTTCCCGCTTGCAATGACTCTACGACGCGCGGGTTGATATCCACGCCATGGACTTTGATCCCGTGCGCTGCAAAGGTCGCGGCGGTGGGAAGCCCGATGTACCCCAAACCGATCACACAAAGTTTATCGAATTTCAATGAAACTCCTTGGGCAAAAGTTTGCCGCTTTATTATACAGCCCTCACCGGTTTGAGTTTACGCAACTTTCATGTTCTATGCCACGTAGATCGAATCGAAAACACTGGTCTTGTTGTATAATGAAACGGAGGAGCCATGGAATTTCTGCTTGACCCGAATGTTGCTTATTTATTTGTGTTAGGTGGGGTGTTCCTTGCGTTGATGGCTATCGCCACGCCGGGCACGGGGTTCTTCGAGATCGGCGCCTTTTTCTGTATCGCTCTGGCAGGGTATGCGATCTACAATCTTTCCTTCAACCTTTGGGCGTTGGTCGTCATCGGTCTGAGCATCGTACCGTTCGTCTACGCGGTACAGAAACCCAAACGGGAATGGATGTTAGCGTTGTCCATTTTGTTGCTGGTCGTCGGCTCGGTGTTTATGTTTGCAGGGGAAAGCGGTTTGCCGGCGGTGAATCCGTTAGTGGCTGTCACTGCCTCCGCGTTGACAGCCGGGTTTTTGTGGATCGCGGCGCGCAAAACAATGGAAGCCGCGTTTTCACGACCGGCGCATGACCTCGACGCGTTGATCGGGCAGATCGGGGAGGCGCAGACGGATATCCACGAAGAGGGGAGCGTGCAAGTCGGTGGGGAGTTGTGGTCGGCAAGAAGCGAATCATCCATTAAAGAGGGAGACAAGGTGCGTGTGGTTCGCCGGGACGGATTTGTTATCGTCGTAGAAAAGCAGGAATAAAAATATCATAAAGGAGTAACCATCATGGAAATTGCCGCCAGTAGTGCCGTTTGTTTGTTTGGTGCGATTCTCGTCATTGGTTTGGTTTTCTTTGCCAATGCCATCCGAATCGTGCCGGAATATCAGCGACTTGTGGTGTTCCGATTGGGTCGCAGTATAGGGCCGAAAGGACCGGGAATCGTAATACTGATCCCGGTCATCGATCGCGCAGTGAAAGCAGATCTGCGCGAACAAGTACGCGAAGTGCCGCAACAGACTTCGATCACCAAGGACAATGCGCCGATCTCGATCGACTTCCTGTGGTATTTCAAGGTTATGGAGCCGAGCCAATCGGTGTTGCAAGTGACCAACTTTGAACAAGCCGCCGCGGGCATCGCCGCCACAACCTTGCGCGCCGTGATCGGCGGTATCCCGTTGGACGATGTGCTTTCGCAGCGCGAACACATCAACACCATGCTTCGCACGCGCCTCGACGAAGTGACCGAACGCTGGGGTGTGAAAGTGACCAACGTGGAAATTCGAGAGATCATACCGCCGCGCGATGTGCAGGATGCGATGAACCGCCAAATGACGGCGGAACGCGTGCGCCGCGCCCTCGTGACCGAGTCGATGGGCGATCAGGAAGCCGCAAAGAACCGCGCGGAAGGCACCAAGCAAGCAGCCATTTTGCAGGCGCAAGGCGAGCGCGAATCCAACATCTTGCGCGCAGAAGGCGATAAGACCGCCCAGTTGTTGCGCGCAGAAGGTTTTGCTCAAGCACTCGAGCAGATCTACGGCGCCGCGAAAGCGGTTGACCAAAAGACGATGACGCTTCAATACTTCGAAACACTAAAATCCATCGGTGCCAGCCCC
>CAZQES010000177.1:0-7005 GCA_964591425.1 uncultured Anaerolinea sp. | reverse complement strand
GGTCATATCCTGTTGACCCCACGCGTCGCGGTTCCAGTTTTGGATGGTGATGCCGCCTACTTGAATCGAGCCGGTGTCAACGAAGGTGGTTTCAGGGACGACCGTGCCGGTATCCAGCGCCGCCGCCATCGTGAGGACTTTCATCACCGAGCCCGGCTCGTAGGCAGTGCCGATCGAGCGGTTGTATTGACTGCCGTCATCGTAGAGTTGGAAGTAATCGCCGTAGTTGTTCAAATCCATGCGCGGCGTGGTCGCCATGGCAAGGATCTCGCCGTTACGCGGGTTCATCACGATGATCGTACCGTTCTGCGCGCCGTATTCGAACAACGCTTCGTCGAGGATCGATTCAACCCGCGACTGCAGGTCGCGATTGATGGTGAGAACGAGAGTCGTTCCGTTGGGCACGCGTGGGATCTCGGTAGCTTTGTTGGGGTCGCTTGGCACCCACACCTGCACCGGGTTGCCGGCGAGCAGGTCGTTATATTTTTCCTCGATGCCGAAGTAGCCGCGTCCATCGCGGGTGACGAACCCCAGCACGTTCGAAGCGAGGGAATTTTCCGGGTAACTGCGCTGATAGTGAGGTTTGAAGGCGATCACACTCAGCCGGTAATCATCCGCATCTTCCATCTGTTGGATGAGTTGTTGCAGGGATTCCACGACCCCGGCATCCACGTAATCTTGAATCACGATGTATTGCCAACTTTCGGGGGAACCGGTAAGTTGGTTGAACACCTCGTCGTAGGTCAAGCCAAGATAGGTGCCCAAAATGTAGGCAACCGATTCGGCGTCTTCCACGTCCGGCAGACTCACCCCCACTTCATAGACGGTGCGGTTTCCCGCGAGCAGGTGACCGTTGCGGTCAAAGATCTCGCCGCGTTCCGGGTAGAACGTGTGGAACTCACCGGCGTAGCGGTCGCCTTGTGAAATGAAGATGGAAGCCTGCTCGCTGGTCTGAATGCGGATCATCTGTGCCAGCACGCCAAATCCGATCAGCGCGAAGCAGAAAACGAGAAACAGGGAACGAACCGCATATTGCCGGCGCATGTTACTGCACGCCTCCAAAGCGGATGCGCTCATCGAGCCATTCGATCAGCGATTGGGTGTATGCCTCCGGAAGGATCCGGTTCGGTTGAGTTACATCTTCCGCGGCGAGCAGAAGTGGAGGCTCCGGCGCAACGAACCCGGGAACCGAGAGGTAATCCAGTTCGCCCGGCTTGACAGGGCGATAGCCCAACTGTACCGCGCGCTGCTGCATCACCGCAGTCGAGGTCAAATCCGCCAGCTGGGTTTCGAGGTCTGCGTTGGCGCGATGGATGGAAGTGATCTCGATGCGCAATTCTTGAATGCCGCGCCCAGCCACCGCGGCTTGCGCAGTCACGGTGAGGTAGAGCGCCGCGATCATGGACGCGCCGATCACGAAAAGCAAAAACGCGCCCACATATTGGCGTTGAACACGCCAGGGGGCTTGTTTGTATGCATGAATGATTTGAGTAGCCTGTGCCTGCATAACGACCTTTTTTTGGGCGATTGGTCGAATCACTCTTCACCACTAAGGACACCAAGGTCACGAAGGAAACATCTTCAGGGATTAATCCCTTTTGTGTACTTTGTGCCCTTCGTGGTAAAAAATGAATTTACAGTTTTTCGGCAATGCGGAGTTTTGCACTGCGCGCTCTCGGATTGTCTTCCGTTTCTTCTTCCGAGGGCAAGAGCGGTTTTCGGTTTACCTCTTTTATCGTCGCCTTACGTTCCACTTCGAATAATTTTTCATAAGGCGGATTGACCAAATCCTTGCTTTGTTCTCTAAAAAATTCCTTGACAATTCGATCTTCCAGCGAGTGGAAGGAGATCACTGCGAGTCTGCCTCCGACGTGGAGGCTGGCTACGGCTTGCGGAAGCACTGCCTTCACCGACGCCAACTCGTCGTTGACCGCGATTCGCAACGCTTGGAAAGTTCGCGTCGCGGGGTGCACTCGATTCCCTCGGCGGGGGGAAACTGCTTCAATGACTGCGACCAACTGTCCTGTTGTATGAAGCGGTCTCGCTTTGACGATAGCTCGGGCGATCTTGCGCGAGTCGCGTTCTTCGCCGTATTCGTAAAGTAAATCCGCAAGTTCGCTTTCCGAATATGTGTTGATGATGTCAGCCGCAGTGTGCAATGCTTGCGGACCAAACCTCATATCAAGCGGAGCATCGTGTTGAAAGGAAAAGCCTCGTTCGGCTGTATCGAATTGCATCGAGGAAGCGCCGAGGTCAAGGACGATGCCGTCAACCGAATCCCATTTGAGATTCTTCAACTGGGCTGAGAGTGTCGTGTAGGAGGCTTGCGCCAGATGAATGCGATGCTCGTAAGGAGCCAAGGTCTCACGAGCGATCGCCAACGCCTGCGGGTCTACATCGAGACCCAACAGTTGCCCATCTGGCGCAGATGCCTCCAAAATTCCGCGAGCGTGACCGCCCGCGCCGAGTGTCCCATCCACATAGCGCCCTCCGCGACGAGGTTGCAACGCGTGTATAATCTCTTTGTAAAGTACAGGTTGATGCGGTGTCATATTTGTAGGGGCGAGGTCATCTCGCCCCATGCATGGGCGGGAGAACCCCGCCCCTACGAAACCGTTTTTGAAAGATCGAGCGTGGAGAAGCGTTGTTCGTTCGCTTCCACATCCTGCAGTTTGTCCATCTGCGTCTTCCAATCGGCAGGAGTCCATACTTCGAAGTACTCACCCTGCCCTGCCACAGCGAGTTCACCGCTAGTGATGCCAAGGAATTCTCGCAGGTTCTGCGGGACAAGGATGCGCCCGACTTTATCCACTTCCACCGGGTACGCGTTCGAGAGGATGAGTCGGCGCAACATGCGGGCAGAAGCGTCTGCCATGTTCATGCCGTTGATACGTTCGTACACTTCTTTGAAGTACGCATCGGTCATCACCATCAGGCATTTGTCGAAGCCTTGCGTGATGTAAGCGCCAGCCGCCAGCAAGTCGCGATAACGCGCCGGGATCATCAGGCGACCTTTGTCATCGAGATTGTGCTGGAACTGACCTAAGAACATTTGTGCTACAACTCCTTTTAACTGGTGAACGCCGGGAGTGCCGGCGTTCCTACCACTTTCTACCACTATTTCCCACATTATACGCTCTTTGAGGGAAAAAGCAAGGTGGTGTAACCACTCTGTCGCATATTCGGGACTTTATTACCACGAGACTCATGGTCATTTCTTCTCCCTTCACACTGCTAGACTCAACGAATTGGAAGGACTACGCCCTGCTCGATAGCGGCGACGGGTTAAAGCTGGAACGCTTCGGTAAATATGTTTTTGTACGACCCGAAGCCCAAGCGATGTGGAAGCGCGCACTCGATACAGAATGGAAACAGGCAGATGCAGTTTTCATCTCAACGGGCGAGGAAAGCGGCGGACACTGGGATTTCAAAAAGAAAGTGGAGGAGAGGTGGGAGATGCGATTCGCCCTCACCCCTGCCCCCTCTCCCAGAGGGAGAGGGGAGATTCGCTTCTGGGCAATGACAACGCCCGGCCGTCATCTTGGAGTCTTCCCCGAAGTCGCTTCACACTGGGACTTTATGGTTGACCGCCTCCATCGAGCGGACTCTAGCTCCAACATCCTCAACTTATTCGGCTACACAGGCTTGGCAACTCTCGCCGCCGCGTCAGCCGGCGCCAAAGTGACTCACGTGGACGCGTCGAAAAAGTCCGTGAGTTGGGCGCGCGACAACCAGGCGTTATCTCAACTGGAAGACAAACCCATCCGCTGGATCGTGGACGACGCGTTGAAGTTCGTCCAACGCGAAGCGCGGCGAGGCGTGAAATACGATGGCATTATCCTCGACCCGCCCAAATTCGGGCGCGGACCGAAGGGCGAAGTGTGGGAAGTGAATAAATCGTTGCCGAACTTACTGGAAGCCTGTCGCGAATGTTTGAGTGACAATCCCTTGTTTGTTGTTACAACGATCTATGCAGTGCGCGCCTCAGCGATTCACGTAGCGCAGGCGTTGGAAGATATGATGCAAGGTTTTGGGGGAAAAATCGAAATGGGAGAACTGGTCACGCGCGAGCAAAGCGCGGGACGGTTATTGTCACAGGCGGTGTATGCGAGGTGGAGTTCGGACGATAGACGGTAGGCCACCCTCAATGGTTTTTGGTCAAGCGTCTCTCCTCCAGCATCTTCAACCACTCCAGCGGCTTCTCCCACCTCACGCGCGGATTGACGTTGAACAAATTATCAGGCCGGTCCCACTTCGGTCCCGGCGGACCGGACTCATCGCTTAGCACACTCTTCACTCCCCATAGTCCTTTGTACTTCACCCAATCGGGTTCGGGATTCAACACCACGCGCCGCCATTCTTTGACAGTTGGGCGAGTCGTTTTACGGTCAGACATGACGCGCTTGAGATAACTGCTCGATTTGACCACCGGCTCGCGCAGGTTCTCGCCCTGATAGCCGATGCGGAACCCATCGCCCGAGGCGATCTCCATCGGCAGGCTGACCACGTAATGATCCGCTTCATCGCGCATGTAAATGAAGGCGTCTTCGGCAAGGAAGTTCGTGCGGCTGGCGGTCAATTCCTTGAGCGCGATCTGCCGCGCCTTTTGGCTGGGGTTGAAGAGCAGGAAGAGGTAGTGGATCAAGCCATCCACCCAGTAGATGAGGCGTTGAACGCGTCCCGCCTCGTAGAGGTTCGGCGAGCGGATGACTTCAGGCTTGCTGTAGTTGGCATGCGATCCCAGCGCCACGTAGACGACGGGATGAGTCGTGTCCTTTTCGTTCTTATCCTTGGCCTTGATGACCCTCTCCCACAATTCGATGTTACCCGCACCGTGTTGCGAAAACAAAACTGCATAAGGCGAATCGTTTTTGAGGTAGACCGCCGTCATCTCCCAATCGCCCTCATGATGATTCATTCCATTCGCCGCCAGTCGCCAATCGTTGAACGCGTAGAAAAAATGATATTGCAGGATCGTCCAGTTATTCCCCTCTGCATCCTGCTCGCGCACGACGCGCCCGTAATAGACGGGCTGGGAGTCCTTCTCGAGGATCTTTGCATATTCGAAATACGATTTACGCGCGATGGTCTCAGTGGCGAGCGAGAGCATATCCATGATGAGACCGGCTCCTTCGGGGATGATACGGTCAAAGATGAACTTCATCGTGCGGATGGAAAGATAGAACAGCGCGACCAGATAGATCGGCAATAGTACGAGATACTCGACAGCAATGCTCACATATTCGCTCGGGCGCAGGAAGAACCAGATCGGCGCGACCATCAAGGCGATGAAGACCAACGCGGCAATTGCGGCGGGAATGATGCGCAAACGAATCGTCGAGGCGAGCATGAAAAGAATCAATGCGGCAATCAACGCCAGCGCGACGGCAATTTGCACACCCGTCCAACCAAAGAAGTAATATCCAGCCCCCATTGCAAGCACCGAAGAAATGCCCAGCCATACCCACGCGTCCGAGTCGTACAACGGCTCGTTGATGAAACGCAAAAAATATTGCCCGCCTTCAAGTTTGCCGATAAAAGTTGTAAGGGGTTCGTTCAAATGGAAGAGCAAACCCGCCGCGCCGAGCGGTCCGCTGGGCAGGATGTGACAACGCTCCAGATAATGTTCCACTGACATGGGGAAGAAGCGTTCGCTTTTTGCGAAGCGCAAAACGGGTTCGTATTGTGCGAGCAGATCATGATCGTTCATATTTAAAAGACCCTAAAGGTCTTTGAGACCTTTAGGGTCTGACATTCATTGAAAATATTGCAACGCCAGTCGCAAGCGTTCCTCGGAATCCTGGCTCGCATCTTTCGGGATGGACTGAATCGCGGCTTGCGCCTCGACAACGGAATAACCCAGCGCAGTGAGCGCCGCAAGGACTTCGGAATCCGCGTCGGACAACTGGGCGACCTGCCTCAAGCCATCGAGCGGTTTCAACTTGTCCTTGAGATGGAGCGCGATCTTCTGCGCGGTCTTTTTGCCGACCCCCGGCACACGACTCAGCAACTCCGCTTCATCGGCAAAGATCGCGCGCTGAATGGAATCGAGTGTCATTGTTGACAACACAGACAACGCCACTTTGGGACCGACGCCGTCCACGCCAAGCAACATGTTGAACAGATCCCTATCGGCTTGCGATTCGAATCCGTACAAGGTCAACGCGTCTTCGCGGACGACGAGGTGCGTGAACAGAAACGCGGCTTCGCCGGTTTTGTGCCGCGCCCGCAACGGCGCGGGAACGAAGACGCGCAATCCCACGCCTCCCACTTCAACGATCAGGGAGGTTTCTTCGATCTGTGCGATTTCTCCGCGGAGGGTGGATATCATGTGGCTAATTATATGTCACACCTGCACTCGCGTGCAGGTGCAAGTGTTGCGAGCACACGTTGCGAAGCAATCTCCACATTATAGGAGATTGCTTCGTCGCAAAAAACAAGAGCGCTCCTCGCAATGACATTAGTAACGTTTCGTATTCAAATGCGTGATCGCAACCGCCAGCGCGTCGGCGGCGTCGTCGGGTTTGGGGATGGAATCCATTTGCAACAACGCGCGCACCATTTCTTGCACCTGTCGCTTTTCGGCGGAGCCATAACCTGCCACGGCATTTTTAACTTCCTTGGGAGTATATTCGAAGACTTCGAGTCCCGCCTGTTGCAGAGCCAGCAAGACAACTCCGCGCGCCTGACCGACGGCGATGCCCGTCGTCACGTTTCTTGAGAAAAATAGTTTTTCAACGGCGGATGTGTCTGGTTTATGTTGTTTGAGTAGTTTTCGCAGATCGACGTAAAGCATCTCCAGCCGCGCGGACGGGGTCGCGTCTTTTGGGGTGGAGATAATGCCGAACGAAACTGCGACCAGTTCCCCATCGGGCATGAGGCGCACGAGTCCGTATCCTGTTGTGGCGGTGCCGGGGTCAATTCCGAGGGCGAGGGTCATTAACAATAGTAGTGCCGACTTAAGTCGGCACTACGAGATTTACGCGGCTTCAAGAGCCGCCAATG
>CAZQES010000176.1:0-7139 GCA_964591425.1 uncultured Anaerolinea sp. | reverse complement strand
CATCAGCGGCGGACAAACAGCCACCTATACCTACAACGGACTCGGCGACAGGCTCTCGCAAAACGGAGTCAATTACACGCTCGATTTGAATTCAGGTCTCACTCAAGTTCTGAACGATGGAACAAACCAATACCTCTACGGTGTTGGTAGAATCGCCCAAGTGAACACCACCACACTGATCACCGATTACTTTATGACTGACGCACTTGGTTCTGTACGCCAACATACAGACGCGCAGGGACAGGTCACGCTGGCGAACGCGTACGAGCCTTACGGTGTCCTTGCGCAGAGCGCGGGAAGCGCGCAGACGAGTTACGGATTTACGGGCGAGTTCACCGATCCTAGTGGGATGATGTACCTGCGGGCGAGATACTACGCGCCCAACGCTGGCAGATTCCTGACGCGGGATACGTGGATGGGGGATTACAACAGTCCCTTGTCGTTGAATCGGTGGAATTATGTAGAAGCCAATCCAGTTAACTATATAGACCCATTAGGATATTGGGCATTAACTGAAGGCTTAGAGTTATATCCTGGTGGGCATTATGGACTTGGACGATTGAAAATGAGAGGTGGACTTTGTCTGCATTCTGAGTTTTGTTACACAAATCCCTACACATGGATGGATATTTTCATTTCTCCACCTGAGGGGACTGGCAATGACATTATGTACAATGTATATCAAATTCCTGATAATTTTGACGTTTCTAGAATAATTCAAGGTGATTATTATAATCTCCTAAATTGGGTCGAAAGAATTGACGGAACAAAACCTGACCTGGGTTGTGTATACCCTCGGAAATATCCTGACATAAGAATTCCCATTCCTTTCTTTAATTCAAACTGGAAATATGCAACCACACTTCATGGGTATAGTGATAATTTCAATAAAGGCCAGGCTCTCCTTACCTCCTTTGCGTCGACTAATTCCCCATATCAAACCCTCGACGATATGAGTGTAACAAGTCAATTTTTTGACCCCCGAACCATGAAGAATCGCCCATTTACTTATGGCGATATGGGTCAGACCGGGACCCGTGTTCAGGCCTTTGCGCTTGCAATGGATATTTGGAGTGCAAGTCGAAACATAGCAATTCGAGAATTCTCAATTACTATTGAGGAAAACTTATTGAAGCCGAATCTATATCGGGCGCAAATTATTACTCGCAGAAACGACGGTTCCCACTATAAGTTATGGTTTGATGCAAATGGATGGTATGAGGATCCTTTATTCGATCAAATAACAGGAACGCGGTGATTATTACTACAACGTAGGATCACACGACATTACCCGACGTCCTTTATGGCGAATTTCAAGCGATCATTTTAGTTGCTTGAAACGACTGCCTACTAAATTTGTGTTACTGGGTCGACAAATAACTTGCAAGTTTATTGGTGTTGAAAATGAAACCGAAGTTTCTGCTTGTCAGCTTTTCAATCATAGCTACGCTATTGATTCTTCTCTCGTCATGCACGCGAATAGAACTTCCAAAAATTCTAGCCCTTGGGTTTGTTGATGGTGGCTTTGAACTATCTGTTCTTGATCTGAACAACAACACCAGAGAATACATAACAAACAACAAGGTAATAACACCCACTTCTTTTTCTTACTGCGAAAGCAATAAAGAGATTGCCTACAGCGCGTTTGTAGAGAGTGGCGAAGAAATAATTCTATGGAAAATTAACTACGATACTTACGCCCTTACAAGAGGCAACAATAAATACCGATTTCCAGTCTGGTCCCCCGATTGTTTATTCTTAGCCTTCAATTCTTACAGTCAAAATGGACCGCGGGTACAAATATTGAACATACAAGATAAAACTATTCGACCGCTCATATCAGATCAAAATATCCTATCAGAAGGCATTTCGTGGTCGCCAAATTCGCATTTGATTGCTACACATTTGCCAGTCTTTGATTCTTTAGGGAATAAAACAGCTTACAATTTAGGGATTGTAAATACTGAAAATATGAGTCTCGTCAACAAAATTCGGAGTATTATTGATTTTCCATTCTCGACACCCTCGTGGCATAGTGATGGAGAATACTTTCTCTTTTCGGCAAAACAGGAATCTACATTTGACTTGTACAAGTATGATACAAGTCAAGAAACAGTCAGTCTCATAGTTGCATCAAAGAAAGATGATCGCTTGCCTGTGATGTCGCCAGACGGAAATCATTTTGTATTTCTAGAATCAGAGTTAACGCAAAATAAATCTCGGATCTGTCTTTTAGATGCATTACCAAAATCAGTAACATATTTAACTAACTCTTACCAAAATATTACTGGTCTATTTTGGCTCAACAATGAACAGGTAATTTATTCTAAATACGATCAAATTGTAGATGAAACAAGTTTCTATCTAATAGATATTAACGATATTAGAGAAACCAAACTAGGCGCCTGGGATGGGCAATTCTTAAATCCTACTCTATTTCCTTGAAATAGATATGCTCCCCGAAAGTTTGTTCAGGTTTCGGCAGGGGTGCTTCGCGGGGTCCCGCGCCGAACGAGGTATAATGCCGTCTGACCTCAGGAGCAACTATGAAAAAGATCTTTACGGCGTTCATTGAATATGACGATGAAAGCAAACTCTACGTGGGCGTCATCCCTAATGTAGTAGGAGCGCATACTCAGGCAGAGACCTTAGATGAGTTACAGCGCAACTTACAGGAAGTGCTGGAACTCTGTATCGAGGAGAATCCAGAGCTCGCCAATGAACCCCTGCATTTTGTTGGAACACAGCAGGTAGAGATCGCCCTATGAGCAAATTGCCGATGGTGAATTTCAAGACGATGGACAAACTTCTTCATCGTCTTGGCTTCACCGCCGTGCGCCGGAAGGGAAGTCACGTTTTCTATCGGCATCAAGATGGCAGGACTACAACCCTGCCGCACCACGGAAATAGAGACATCGCGCGACCACTCATGCGCGAAATATTGAGGGAAATCTCCATTTCGCCGGATGAGTTTGTTGAATTTCTGGAGCAACTTTAGTTCACCAATCGTTCGCGTCCGCAACAGCCTAATCTCCAGTCTCTAATCCCCCACGCCTGCACCTGAAACTTGAAACACTCAACACCAATTCTCCACTCCTCTAATTCTCCATCATCCCTCACATTTCCGTAAGCCTCCCCCCACAGTCCCGCTTGCGGGCGCGCCCCCGCCGTGATACACTCTTGACAACCTTGAACCGAAGACCGACTTTGTGTCCTTTGTGTCCTTCGTGTTAAAAGACCTTCGAAAAATGGCGAAAAACCTCCTGCTCGTCACCAGCGACCTGAACTTCGCACGAGTACTGCTTCAGGGGCTGGGGCAGGAAGGGTTTGGCGTGGATGTGGTCAAAACAAAAAGCGAGGCTATCGTCCGCGCAGACGAACACGACTGCCGACTCGCCTTCCTCGACCTCAGCCTCGGAGAACACGCCATCACCGAGATCGGAACTGCACTCCGCACGCTCAAACCGAACCTCAGGCTGGTGCTCTTCTCAGATGCCGACACCCCGCCCGCGCTGGATTCGCTCCGCCCGTGGACCCTCCTGCGCAAACCGTACTATTTACCGGAACTAATCACTATGATCAATCAAGATTCGACTCCCCTCTCCAATCCAGTCTCGCGCCCTGCGCCTGCTGGCGCACAAACCAGCGAGCCCGCGCTCTCGTGGCTGCAGGATGTGACCAAAGCCGCACAGCACCTCACGCGCCTCACGCTTGAATCGTCCGCGCAAGCCGCGCTCATCACGCGCGCCGACAAAATGTGGGCATACGCCGGGGGGTTGGAACAGAACGCCGCCAACGAATTGGCGATGCTCGTCACGCGTCACTGGGATGGGCAAAAAGGAAGCGACCTGCTGCGCTTCGTGCGCCTCGAAGCGACCAAAGCCGAGCACATGCTCTACGCCACGCGCCTCGCCGACGATGTAATCCTCGCCCTCGTCTTCGACGCCGAGACGCCGTTCAGCACCATCCGTTCGCAGGCGGGCAAACTTGCGGATTCGCTGTCGCTTTCTGATGCGGATGAAATGCCTCCCACGGCGAATCAACCTCGCCCTGAGTTAGAGCGAACGGCGTCCGCGTTTCATGAAGCGCCGACCCAATTTGTGGACGAAGGCGTCGAAGAGGAAATCCCCTCCATTTCAGATATTCTGTCAGACGTCCCGCCTCCCACCCCCGATTCGGCTGTCTACCCGTTGCCGCCGGAGTCGATCAGGACGCGTCCCTCTGCGCCCGCGCGGTCGAGTCAATACAGCCGCGAGAGTTCGCCCGCCATCCGCGTGGATGAACTGCTCGTTTCGAATCAGAATCTGGAGGAAACGGTCGAGCACGCTGTGAAGGATTTCGACGCGACCATGCCCTCGAAATCACAACAGCGACCGGAAACACCCCTGCGCCGCCCGATGCCCGGCGAATTGGACGAGACCCGCCCGCACTCGATCACCGAGGTGGCAAGCCGCGTGATGCTCGAACCGATCTCGCCCGGCTTGTACAATTTGACCTACGCGTGTTTGCTCGTGCCGCGCTTCAGTTCGCACTATCTCACCGGCGATGTTTCGGACCGGCTTTCGGAATGGCTCCCGAAGATCTGCATTGCGTTCGGCTGGCGGTTGGAATATCTCGCCGTACGCCCGGAATACATGCAATGGGTGACGAACGTTCCGCCTTCGACCTCGCCCGGCTATCTCATGCGCATCATGCGCCAGCAGACTTCTGAAATGATCTTCGCGGAATTCCCGCGCTTGAAAAAGGAAAATCCCTCCGGTGATTTCTGGGCGCCGGGCTACCTGATCATGGGAGGAACGCAACCGCATCCGCCGCAACTGGTGAAAGATTACATCAAGCAGACCCGCACGCGGCAGGGCTATGCAGACCCGAAGAAATAACTGTCATTGCAAGGGCGGTGCTCCATCCGCCCGAAGCAATCTCCAACTTGGTCGAGGAGAGTGCTTCGTCGCTTAGGGAGTTTGCCCTGAGCCTATCGAAGACTACGCTCCTCGCAATGACACTTGCAGCGCAGAGTATAATCACTCTGCGTTTTGTTTTGCTTGACCGATTCTGTAAAATCTATGTCAACCCTTCGGGATTTGAGATTTGTAATAGACAATTCCGCAATCCTTCCATCCCTTCGGGATTGTCCCGTACCGAAAAAGAGCCAAGCAAAACTGAAGTCTTCAATCTCTAATCTCTAATTCTCCAATCCTCAAATCACCATTTACGAATTACCAATTACCAACATGCCCCCCACCCTCTACCTCATCGACGGACACGCGCTTGCTTATCGAATGTACTTTGCATTGACGGCTGTCGGCGGGAGTCAACGCTGGCAGACCTCGAAAGGCGAACCCACCGCAGGGATCTACGGTTTCGCCCGCGAACTGCTCCGCATCCTCGAACAGGAAAAACCCGAATATCTCGCCGTCGCGTTCGACGTGGGTAAAACCTTCCGCGATGACATCTTCCCCGAATACAAAGGCACGCGCGATAAAATGCCCGATGACCTGCGTCCGCAGATCGCACGCATCCGTGAGATGGTGGACGCGTTCAACATTCCGCGCCTCGAACTCGAAGGCTACGAAGCGGACGATGTGCTCGGTTCCGTCGCGCGCATCGCGACCGAGCAGGGACTGGGCGTGAAGATCGTCACCGGCGACCGCGACCTTCTGCAACTCGTGGACAAACGCACGGCGGTCTACCTCGCAGGCGACGACCAGACGTACATCAAAGATGAAGATGTGGTCAAAAAACTCGGTGTGCCGCCCAAGCAAGTCGTGGATTACAAAGCGCTCGTCGGCGACAAATCGGACAACATCCCCGGCGTGGCGGGCGTGGGCGAGAAGACCGCCATCGCCCTGCTCGAAAAATATAAAACACTCGATGGCATTTACAAGAACATCGACAAAGTCGAGCCGCGCTGGAAACCCAAACTCGAAGCGAACAAAGAGAACGCCTACCTCAGCTACACCCTCGCGCAGATCAAAACCGACCTTAGCATCAAACTCGATCTCGAACACGCGAAGGCGCGTGACTTGAACGTTCCAGCCATACAAGCGTTTTTCACCGAACTGGAATTTCGCTCGCTTCTCAAAACGCTCGAAAAAGTGACGGGGCAATCCACATCGACTTCGGCTTCCGCGCCTGCGACGAAGGCAGGCGGTCAGTTGTCCATGTTCGCGAACGAGCCGCAGGTCGTTGTTTCTCCCAAAGTCGATTCAAAGATCACGGTCAATATCATTGACACCGAGAAAAAACTGGACGACCTTGTGAAAGCGTTGAACAAGGCAAAGGTCATTTCGTTCGATACCGAAACCACCTCCACCGAAGAAATGCGCGCGGACATCGTCGGCATTTCGCTGGCAATTCAAGAGGGCGAGGGATTTTACATCCCCATCGGACACAACGCGGGCAACAACCTGCCGCTGAAAATGGTAATCGCCGCGCTCGAAGGACCGATGACGAATCCCAAAATTGGAAAAGTCGCGCACAACGCGAAATACGATTACATCGTGCTTGCCCAACACGGACTCATCGTCTCGCCGCTCACGTTCGACACGATGCTCGCCGAATTCATCGCTGACCCTTCGTCGCGGAATCTCGGCTTGAAGAATCTCGCCTTCGTCAAACTCGGCGAAGAGATGACCCACATCGAAGAATTGATCGGCAAGGGCAAAAAACAGATCAGCATGGCAGACGTGGCGATCGAGTCCGTTGCGCCGTATGCGGTGGCGGATGCGGAAACGACGTTGCGCCTCATGCCGCTCGAAGAAAAAGAACTCAAGCGCGTCAACGGTGAAAAACTGCTCGAAGAAATTGATATGCCGCTCACACCCGTCCTCGCTGAGATGGAAATGACAGGCATCTCACTTGATCTTCCATTCTTTGCCGAGATGGACAAAGAGTTGACGAAACGGCTTTCTCAGATCGAAAAGAAAGTTTTCGACGCGGTCGGCAAGCCGTTCAACATCAACTCCACGCAACAACTTTCAGATGTGCTGTTCAAAACACTTGGGCTCGAACCACCCGACAAAGGCAACAAAACCGCCAGCGGGCATTACTCCACAGCGGCGGGTGTGCTCGAAGAACTCAGCGGCAAACATCCCGTTGTAGATTGGGTGCTCGAACAGCGCGAGCTTTCAAAAATTAAA
>CAZQES010000175.1:0-7173 GCA_964591425.1 uncultured Anaerolinea sp. | reverse complement strand
GTGCTCCCCGGTCACATTTGGGTTGGCGTGGAAGATAAAAACTAATCGGCAAAACTCGTTCCATCCGCAGTTGAACTGCGGATGGAACGACAATACTTAAGCAAAACGGACAAGAGTCGAGTCCTGTCCTTTGCAACATCACCCGTGGAACTGGCCCTCGGGTGATGTCTTTTTTAACCTAACATGACAACAAACGCCACCGAATGACTCTGGCTGTGACTGATGCTCACCGACCATTGATTCAATCCGAGTTCATCGGCTTTCTTTTTCGCCGCGCCATGGAGAGATAACATTGGCGCATGATTTTCATCGCCCAGAATCTCGATTTCCTTCCAAGTCACATCGCCGATGCCGGAGCCAAGCGCTTTTGCAACGGCTTCCTTCGCCGCGAACCTCCCTGCCAGCGACTCGGCGCGCTTCCCGCATTGTTCCAACTCGGCGGGCGTGTAGATGCGTTCAAGATAATGATTCCCATGACGGGCGATCACTTCAACGATGCGGTTAATTTCGATGAGATCAATTCCAGTCGCAATCTTCATCTGGTCAGTCTCTAATCTCCAGTCTCAATTCTCTAATTTCTTCCAAGAATTACCAATTACCATTCACCGCTATGGACCCGCTGTGGCAATTGCAAGTCGTTCCGTATCGATAAACTTCCTCGCCGCGCTCAACACATCGTCACGCGTCACCTCACGGACGAGACCTTCATACCGCTGGTAGTAATCCAATCCCAAATCAAAACGCTCGATGTTCAACAGCGCGTTCGCCACGCCGCCGTTCGATTCGAGCGAGAGCGGAAGACGCCCGACGAAATTTTCCTGACTATCCTTCAATTCCTCCGGCGTCACGCCATCTTCCGCAAACCTCTTCAACTCGCTGACGATCAACTCCGAAGCCTTTTGCACGTTTTTCGGGTTCACGCCTGCGCTCACCTCCCACGAACCGGGTCCCAGCCCCGCGCTCAGGCTCGAACCGGCGTAATACGCGAGTCCCGCCTTCTCGCGCACCACATCGCCGATGCGCCCCATCAAACCGAACTGACCCAAAATATTATTGCCAAGCATCGCCGGCATAAACTCCGGGTCGCGGCGCATCGGACCGACCATGCCGACGATGAGATCGGATTGCGACTTCCCCTGGATGCGATGATGCTTGCTGACAGTTTTCTTTAACGGCTTTAAAGAAGGAAGTTCCGGCGCTTCTTTCTGACCTTTCACCTGCCACGCCCCTAGGGAGCGCTTCACCTGTTTGACCGCCTCCTCCGCCTTGACCGCGCCGACGATGACGATCACCATCCCGCGCGGACCGAAATGCTCGCGATGAAATTTCACCAGATCATCCTGCTTGATGCGCTTGACCGTTTCCGGGTGACCGTCCTCTGGGCGGCTGTACGGGTGATCTTTAAAAAGGATTCCATCGAAGACCATCGAAGCCATGTCCGAAGTGTCCTGCGCGCGGATGTCGAGTCCGGTCAGCAACTGCGCGCGCAGTTTTTCGACTTCTGCTTTCGGGAAAGTGGGCAACATCAACGATTCCGCAAGCAGGTTCAGCAACAGCGGAAGATCCTCCGCCAGCGACCGCCCATGGAACCCGGACTTATGCACCCCGGAATTAAATCCGAGGCTTGCGCCGATGGATTCAAGTTCGTTATAGATCTTATCGAAGGTGCGTTTCTTCGTGCCGCGCATCAACGCGGAAGTGACAAAATCGGCTAGCCCTAGTTTGGCATCCGGGTCGAACAACGCGCCGGCGTCGAAATATCCACTGACGACGATTGACGGACTGTTGAAGTTGGAACGCGTCAACACCGTGATGCCGTTTGGCAATACCTCACGGTAAATATCGTTGGGACCGGGCAAAGCAGAAATTCGTTTGTCTGTCATTTCGCCCTCCCAATCAACGGAACGTACGTGCCGACCACGCGGGATTGCGGCTTGAAATATTCATTTGCCACGCGTTGAATATCTTTTGCGGTAACCCTCGCCAGGTTATCCAAATACGTTTGGAACCATTCGTAATTAGCGAACATTTCGGCGTAACCCATCCAAAACGCCTGATTGGTGATGTTCTCGCTTCCATAGGCGAACAGCGCACGCGCCTGTTTGATCGCGCGAGCAATTTCTTCTTTTGAAACCTTCACATCTTGTATGCGTTTGATCTCTTTATCCAGCACTGCAAGGGCTTCCTCCGGTTTGCGCTTCGGATGGATCGTCATCGTGATCCCATACAAGAACGGGTCAATCGTCGCTTGCGCGCCGCCGTGTACGCTGACCGCGAGTTCTTTATCCACGAGAGCGCGGTAGAGGCGGGAGGTCTTGTTCGAAATGCCGCCGCTGAACATGTTGAGGTTGCTGGGACCGGCGAGCAAACTGTCCAGCACGGTGAGGGGGAAAAAGTCGGGGTGTGAAGCGGCTGGGAAGCGGTAGCAAGCCTGCACGTACGAAGTCGAACCGGGTCCTTCCACCGTGAGTCGCACTTCTCCATTCTGCGGAAGTTCCGGTCGAGCCACGCGCGCCGGTTCTTTTCCAGATGGGATCGACTCGAAAAGTTCGCGGATGCGCGCCAGCATTGTATCCGTCTCAAAATCGCCGGCGATAGCCATGACCGCGTTGTTCGGAACATAAAATTCGCGGTAGTGGTTGTACAAATCGTCGCGCGTTATCGTGCGCAGGTCTGCCATGTCGCCGATGACCTCGTGGTGATACGGATGCACGCGGAACGCGGTTTGTTGTACCGCCTCGCCAAGCATGAAGAGCGGTTCGTTCTCACTGCCTTCGCGTTCCGAGATGATCACCGTGCGTTCGGAGGCGACCTCTTCGGGCTTGAACTCGCTGTTCATCATGCGGTCGGATTCGAGCCGCAGACCCAGATCGATCTTGTCCGCTGGCATGGTCTCGAAGTATGCCGTCCAATCGAGGTAGGTCATTGCGTTCCACACGCCGCCTTCGCGCGAGATGGCTTTATCGAGCACGTTTGCGGGGAATTGCGGCGTGCCTTTGAATTGCATGTGTTCGACCCAATGCGAAACGCCGGTGCGTCCCTGCACTTCGTCGCGCGAACCGACGCGATACCACAACCACGAAGAGATGATCGGCGCGGTGTGAATTTCTTTCAAGAGGACTTTGAGTCCGTTGGAGAGCGATACTTCTGTATGTGAGTTGGTCATGAAAATGGATAACTCCTAAAGATTATGGGTTGGCGATGGGTGAACAGATTTGGACATTATTCCAAACCGCGTTCGGTTCGACGAGACAATAATACGGCTTGACAACTTCCTGCAAGCCGACGAACGGCACATGCAATTGCGTATCTTTTAGCGGGATATTGACCGGCACATTCAGTTGGATCGGAACCAGAATTTGATTGTTGTTGAGGTCGTTTTTCACCGGTAAAGGAAAATCAAGGATCACATTAAGCGGCGTGCCGGCGGGGAGGGTCACGATCGCATCGGCATTGATATCCACGCCGCCGGTGTTGATTACAACGTGAGCATTGTTGATAACCGCTGCCTCCGCAAGGACGACGCGTGTGGTTGTTTTGACGGGGACAACAATATCGAGGGGAATCGACGCGTTGACGGGGATGTTCGTAGAAATTGTGGCTTCATCCATTAGAACGAAGTTCTCGTATAAACCGCCCAGTAGACCGGCGAATTGATCATCCGCTTGAAATGGGGTTTTTCCGAGCACTTGAAGAAGGACGATCAGGATGGCAAGCAGAACGCCGTTCACGATCAATGAGAGCACGCCGGTCACTGTCCAAAAGGCGGGCAGGAATTTGTAGCGGGCTTCCGCGCCGGTTTCCGAGGAGGTGGGAGTCGGCGTCGGAGGGCGGGTCGAGCCGACCCGGCGTTGGACGCGCGTGCGGGAGGAGGAACCCGTTTCGCCGCGTAAAATCCGTTTGAAGCGGTCTATCAGATTTCCGGGATTGGATGATGGTTGTGACATACGACCTCCTCACCAATGGATAAAATACACCTGCAATCGTAACATAGTTATGAAAAAATGTACGATACATACGAACGCATTGTTCGTCTTGTGAGTGCATTTAATTTTGGCTATAATCATCCACGCACTTCAATATCGCAGGGCAAACCAGGAGGCATCGTGACAGACCAATTCAACGTCGCCGTGATCGGCGCGGGACCCGCAGGCTTGTTCGGGGCGCGCGAACTCGCTAACGCCGGTGCGCGCGTCGCTTTGTTCAACCGTGATATCAAACCGGGCGGGCTGGCGGAATACGGGATCTACCTCGACAAATACAACATGAAGAACGGGCTGAGAAAGCAATTCCGCCAGGTGATGGATCTGCCCACCCTCGATTACTATGGCAACATCACGATCGGAGGGAACGGCGATCTCACTCTCGACGATCTGCGCGCGCTCGGCTTTCAGGCGATCCTCGTCACCGCGGGCGCGCAGGGAACCAAATGGTTGGGTTTGCCCGGCGAAGACCTGACCGGGGTGTATCACGCAAAAGATGTTGTGTATCATTACAATCATCTGCCTCCGTACAGCGAGAAATCGTTCCGCTTCGGGAAACGCTGCGCGGTGATCGGCGCGGGCAACGTGATGATCGACATCACGCACTTCCTCACGCGCGTCCAAAAGGTGGACGAGGTCATCGCCATCGTCCGCCGCGGATCTGCCGAAGTGAAGTTCGATAAAAAGGAAATGGAATATGTGATCGCCTATCTCGACCAAGCCGCGCTGGATGAAGAGATTCAACGCGTCGCGCCGACGATGGAGGCTGTTCACCAAGACCCAGCCGCGGGCCGCGCCTCGATCGTAGAAGCCCTGCCTAAGGCGCTGCCTAAGTCTTCTGACTCGCGTTTCCGATTCGTTTTCCTCGCTTCGCCGGTGCAGATGCTCGGCGAGAACGGTCTTCTCACACAAGTGGAGATCGAAGATAACATCCTCGTGGAAAAAGACGGCGAGATCAAAGCCAAAGGGACGGGGAACAAGCGGCGGCTGGATGTGGAAACGGTCGTCTTCGCCATCGGCGATAAAGTGGATGAGGCGTTCGGTCTGCCCACCGAATGGAACGAGTTCGTGAAAAACCCTAATCCGAAATTCCCGATTGACGGCACATCGTACGAATCGCCGTTCGAGGATGTGTTCGTCGGCGGCTGGTCGCGCAAGGCGAGTTCGGGTCTCGTGGGCATCGCGCGCAAGGATGGCACCAATG
Organism: uncultured Anaerolinea sp.; assembly: GCA_964591425.1. Classification (GTDB taxonomy): domain Bacteria; phylum Chloroflexota; class Anaerolineae; order Anaerolineales; family Villigracilaceae; genus Defluviilinea. The sequence goes on along the minus strand of CAZQES010000175.1, from coordinate 1,986 downwards.
CGGCAAAAGCGGTCTTGCAGTATTTGCAAACGAAATCAACAAGCGCATCGAATTCGGAGGCGGTTTCTGCAAAACTCAAGTCGCTCAGAAAGCCTGTCATATTGAAAGAGCATGTGAAAAAACTCGAAGCCACCGAGTTGGAGGAAGCCAAAAAGCGCGGTGTGGAGGAATTCAAATTCGACAGCAACGACGATATGCTGAAAGCAATGGGTTTAACCTGAACAATTACCCCTCCGAGTAAGGAGGGGTAAAATTTTCAGAACGATGAAACGCGACCTGTATTTCAGTAAGCCGTTGATGAACGCGGCAGGATCGTTGGGATTTGCTCCAGACCTCCGAGTTCTTGGAGAACTTAGTGGTCTGCAACTCGGCGCGTTCGTGACCAACCCGATCTCCCTCCGCCCGCGTTTGCCCACTGCACAACCGGCTGTGCTTGAATATTCGGGGGGATTCCTCTTGCACACTGGACTACCGAATCCCGGCCTTCATGCCGCGCTGAAAAAATATTCCGCCAAGTGGACGCGTTCTGAACTGCCCATCATCGTCCACCTCATGGCAGACCGCCCGGAAGAAACCCAGAAAATGGTGCGAATGTTGGAATCACAGGAAAATGTGATGGCAGTGGAACTCGGTTTCGCTCCCCTGCTCGCCGACGATATTATTTTGCTTACGCTTGAAATGTGCGTGGGCGAATTGCCGTTGATATTTTCATTGCCGGTGGAACAAGTGCTGTCGCTCGGTCCGCGCTTGATGCAGAATGGCGCGCAGGCGATCTCCATCTCCGCGCCGCGCGGCGCGATTCCCACCCTCCCAGCGGGAGAGGTGCTAGGGGTGAGGGAGATCACTCACGGCAGACTTTTCGGTCCCTCGCTATTCCCTCCAACCCTGAGCATTGTCGACTCCGCCGCCAAACTAGGAATCCCCATCATCGGCGCGGGAGGCGTGTGGTCAAAAGAAAACGCCGACGCGCTGCTCTCGGTCGGCGCGCTAGCGGTGCAAGTGGATGCCGCCTTGTGGAAAAATAACGGGAATTGGTGAACCAATTCCCGTTATTCCTGCCTAACTTTTAGACGCTGTGCTATCCTACAAAATCTGATCGCATTGCTTTAGCGGCAAAAAAACCTGATGTTGCTGCTAAAAACAACTTTACACTCTCACTTGTGTTCTCGTATCGACTTGGAAATATGACACCTACGAACAGCAGGAGTGTAATTACACCAAGTACAAATACCGACAACCTTCTTTCGAATCTTCTTTGTATCGATGTTTTTATCGCATCAAGACCTTCAGCCCAAGTCTTATCAGTCACTTTTATCCTTCGAGTTCGATTCGCCTTTTCTTGCGATAAAAATTTTATTTCCAGTTCATCTAAAGTGATAGGTTTGTCCTTATTTATTTTTTGCTTCTTTTCCATTTCATGGTTCCTCCAAGATTGAATTTAGTAGAGCATGGAGGAATTACAGAATACGCAATTCTAAGCCATCAAAAGCACGGGACGTAGTTCGTCTCCATCTTTCAGAAAAAGCTTAGGCGACTTTATATCATCAGAAATGACAACCAAACCTAATCTGATGAATAGCCTAATCAAATCTGAAACCTTCATATTACGTTCACTAGCCAGACTTCGTAAATCAGAATAAGTTTCGTCCGTTAACCTGACAGTGAATATCTTTTCTTTAGACATTTTATCTTCTCTTTGCAAGTGTTTTGGAATTGTTTGGAATGATTTGAAGTTGTTTGAAATAAATTGATATTATTTTAAGTAGTTTAGGGTAGTTTTGAATGATTTAGTTTTTTGAAGGAGTTTAAGTAATTTGGAATTATTTGAAGCAATTTAGAATGATTTGATATTATTTGATGTAGTTATAGGTTATTTTGAATGATTTAGGATTTTTGAGGGAGTTTAGGTAATTTGAAGTTGTTTGAAGTTGTTTGAAGTTGCTTGAAGTTGCTTGAAGTTGCTTGAAGTTGCTTGAAGTTGCTTGA
>CAZQES010000174.1:0-7175 GCA_964591425.1 uncultured Anaerolinea sp. | reverse complement strand
CAACGATCGGCGGGTTATCCGGTCACGCGGGGCAGGACCTGCTCGTGAAGTATGCAACGACCGTCAAAAATACCGTAAAAAAGACCTTCCTTGTGCATGGCGAGGAAAAACAGGCAACTACGTTGATCAGTCATTTGAACGGTCATCAGATGCACGAAGTCTACTATCCCGAACTCCATTCAAGCGTCGAAATCTAAGTTATAATCTCGCACGCTTGTTGGACAAAATGTATTTTATCCAACATGTTGGGAAGGTGCCAGAGTGGTTGAATGGGACGGTCTCGAAAACCGTTGTGGGACTTGTTTCCACCGAGGGTTCGAATCCCTCCCTTCCCGCTGGAGACCTCACGGGTTTACGAAGCCTGTGAGGTCTTACTTTGGTGGTAAGATTCCGAAAATGAAACTCAACCTTGGCCTCGCGCAGATCGCCACAACACTGGGGGATGTCGAATCGAATCTCGAAAAGCATCTCGACCTGATCACACAGGCAAAAGAACAAAAAGCGGATTTGCTCGTTTTCCCCGAACTTTCCCTAACCGGTTACGTGTTGCAAGACCTGGTCGCTTCTGTTGCGCATCGCCCAACGGAGGACGATCCGGTATTTCGGCATCTCCTAAAAGCATCGAACGACCTCGACCTTGTGATTGGGTTCGTGGACGAAGACTCGCGTCATCGTTTCTTCATCGCTTCTGCCTACCTCTCCGGCGGACGCGTCTTGCACGTGCATCACAAAGTTTACCTTCCAACCTATGGACTCTTCGACGAAGGACGCTTCTTCGCGTGGGGGGATGCTGTGCGCGCCTTCGATACGCGTTTCGGACGGGTCGGCATGTTGATCTGTGAAGATTTCTGGCACGCCTCGCCGCCGTATCTGCTTTGGCTAGATGGTGCAGACCTGATGCTGTTCTCCTCCGCTTCGCCGGGGCGCGGACTGAATGACAAGGAAAAACTCGAGTCCGCGCGCTGGGTGGAACGGGTGAATAAAGCCTACGCCAGCATGTTCACAACTTTTGTGGTGCACTGTAACCGCGTCGGCTTCGAAGACGGATTGCTGTTCTGGGGTGGGGCAACGGTCAACGACCCGAACGGGGAATTGCTTGCGCAGGGTCCGTATTTTGAAGAAGCGCTGACCGTTTGTGAACTCGACCTGAATCAATTGCGGCGCACGCGCGCCCGGCTTCCACTCTTGCGGGATGAGCGAACTGCACTTGTCCAAAAAGAAATGAGCAGAATACTTTCTGCCCGGTAAAAATTTTCCACCATGCAAATTGACCTTTCCATCAACACGGATGTCGCGCGGCAAATCCTCACGGGATTCATCAAGAGTGAAGTGACCCGCGTGGGTTTTTCGCGCGCGGTGATCGGTCTATCGGGCGGGATCGACTCGGCGCTTTCGTGTGTGCTCGCAGTTGAAGCGCTCGGACGCGAAAATGTGCTGGCAGTGCGTTTGCCTTATAAATCGTCCAGCCCCGACTCGCTTGCTCATGCCGAATTATTGATCGAGCAACTGGAGATTCCCAGCAAGACCATCGAAATCACGGATATGGTTGAGCCGATGTTTGCCCAAGATGAGGGAATCACGAAACTTCGCAAGGGCAACATCATGGCGCGCGAACGTATGATCGTGCTTTACGATCAGTCTGAAGTGTTCAAAGGATTGGTGATCGGCACCAGCAACAAGACCGAAATCCTGCTTGGTTACAGCACACAGTTCGGAGATTCGGCATCGGCGATGAACCCCATCGGCGACCTGTACAAGACTCAGGTAAGGCAATTGGCGCGCGCGTTGAATATCCCTGCACCGATCATCGACAAGGCTCCGTCAGCGGATCTGTGGGAAGGGCAGACCGACGAAGGAGAACTTGGCTTCACCTACGAGAAAGTGGATCAACTGCTGTATCTTCTCGTTGATCAGCGCTACAGTCCACAAGAATGCGTGGAGGCAGGCTTCGACGAGAAATTTGTGAACGTGGTCGTGAAAAGAATCCAGCGCACGCAATACAAGCGGATGCAACCTCCGATTGCCAAGTTGAGCAACCGCACCATCGGCTACGACTTTTTATATTTGCGGGATTGGGGAACTTGATGGGTTTACATTTCCCTCCGGCGCTCACACATCGAAAATATTTATACCTGTGGCTGGGCTTGTTGATCTCGATGGCAGGCTCGCAAATGCAGTTCGCCGCGATCCATTGGCACATCCGAGAATTATCCGGCGAGCCCGATCCGCTGGCGTTGGGCGGAATTGGGTTGGTGCGGATTCTGCCGGTGGTGGTCTTTTCTTTCCTCGGCGGGGCGGTGGCAGATAATTACAACCGCCGCAAAATTCTTTTTTTTACGCAATCAACACTTGCGATACAAGCAATGGTGTTGGCGTATCTAACGTTCGCTGGCATCATCGAGATCTGGCACATTTATCTGCTGACGGCGATTCAGGCTTCAGCCGCGGCGTTCGACCTGCCCGCGCGGCAGGCGATGGTTCCGAATCTCGTTTCGCGCGAGCACTTGCCGTCCGCGTTTAGCATGAATTCGATTGCCTTCAACACGGGTGCAATTCTTGGTCCGCTATTGTTTGGGGTCGTTCCAGAAGGCGGACAAGGACTCGCCTATCTCCTAAATTCGATCTCCTTCCTCGCCGTGCTTGCCGCGTTGTTCTTGATGGGGCAAGTGCATCAGGATGTGAATAAGGCAGGCGGAATCAGTTTGAAGTCGATGGGCGACGGCGTTCGTTTTATCTTCTCGAAGCCTCTGATCCTTTCAACGATGCTCATGGATTTCATCGCGACTTTCTTTGCTTCCGCGAACACCATGTTGCCCATCGTTGCGCGCGATATTCTATCGGTTGGCAAGAGTGGATATTCATGGCTGGTTTCCGCGCAGGCGATCGGTTCCGTGCTGGCTGGGATGGTCGTTTCACAGATTCGTGAACTTCGCCGGCAGGGTCCGCTCTTTATCGCTTCGGTGACGTTGTTCGGGCTGGCAACCGTTTGGTTCGGCTTGAGTCGAACTTTTATACCGGCCATGGTCGCCTTGTTGCTCATCGGCGCATCGGACGCGGTCAGCACTGTCATCCGTAACACGATCCGGCAATTGCAGACGCCGGATCACATCCGCGGCAGGATGACTAGTGTGAATCAACTCTTCTTTTTGGGAGGTCCCCAGCTCGGGGAGGTTGAAGCGGGGTTGGTCGCGTCCTTGTTTGGCGTACCGTTTGCCATCGTCAGCGGCGGGATCGGTTGTATCGCGGGGATGCTTCTCATCATTTGGAAATGGCCTAAACTGGTTTCGTATAACGGAGACGAATTGAATCTGGCATCCGCGCCAGCCGACTGATATCCGCCTTGCGATTCCCATACGTTTTGCCTGTGTAACCCATTTGGGTGTTGACGAGCACTTTGAATGGGACTATACTGCGGGCAACGAGGTACACATCCTATGCGAGCAGATGCAGACAAGGATTTACAACAATAACCCGAAAGCACGCGCGTGTTCGCGTGCTTTTTTATTCCCACCTTTGAAAGGAGATTGAACATGGATTATGGAATGATCGGCAAGCGTGAGAAAGCCAAACGGTACGCGGAGGAACGTCATCGCTTCCTCTTCAACAAGTTCGAACTCACCTTTCACGGCGATAACAACAACCATCGCGTCTCGTTTGAAAACGGCGTATACGGCTGCGACTGCGAGTTTTTTGTGACCCACCACCGTTGCGCTCACACCATGGCAGTCGAGATCCTGCTCAAGGATATGGTGCCAGAGACGGTCGAACCGTAACAGACAATTAGATCGAATTTTTACTGCCCTCCAAATCGGAGGGCGGTTTTATTATTAAGCGGTGTATCCAACAAGCAGTGCAAACCTCAACTGTGAAGGAATTTGAGTTACAAAACCTGCGGGACGTTGCCCCGCCTGAAAATTTAATGAGAGTATTTTTAAAACAGGCATTTTCGATTACAATTTTCACATCATGAAGAACATCTCCCGGCGCGAATTCTTGAAACTTGGCGGGTTAAGCCTGGCTGGTCTTGCGTTTTCGCCCTCGTTCGAATATCCGTTTAACTTTGACGACAGCGATCTTGTGCGCGTTGCCACCGATTCGGTGAGCGTGTATAAAGAACCGACCGACGAGAGTTCGATCGTGTCAACGTGGTACCGCGATGAGCTGATCCACGTGTATGGCGAAGTGACTGTCAAGGAACCGGCGCATAACCCGGTCTGGTATCGCGTGTGGGGAGGGTACGTTCATCGAGCGCGGTTGCAAGAAGTGAAAGTGATCTTGAACAAGACATTGCCAGCCATCGATGGAGGAATTCCGCGGCTCGTGGAAATGACTGTCCCGTTCACACAGCCGTGGCGCACAAGTCAAGCGTTCGGCTGGCAAAAGTTGGGTTTTCGCTTATATTACGGTTCGCTCCACTGGGTGGAAGCAATTGAAACAGGACCCACCGGCGATTCGTGGTACAGAATTTACGATGACTTGACCGGCTATCCTTATTACATCAATCCCGCCCACGTTCGACCGATTCCGCTCGAAGATCTAACGGCGATCACTCCTGAAGTGCCGGTCGAGAAAAAACGCATCGAAGTCAACTTGACGACCCAAACCTTGCTGGCATATGAATATGACAAACAAGTTTTGAAAACAACCATCAGTTCCGGCATCCCGAACGGTCCGCGCGACGCGAACGGGCTTTCGACAAAAACTCCGAATGGAGAATTCCGCATCATCGACAAGATGCCGAACAAACACATGGGCAACGGGAATTTGTTCGCCGACTTCACCGATTACGAATTGCCCGGTGTACCATGGACAACTTTCTTTACTGCGCAAGGTCACGCATTCCACGGAACATACTGGCACCAAAACTTCGGCGTGCCAATGAGCCGCGGGTGCATCAACATGCGCACCGAGGAGGCGATGTGGTTGTTCCGTTGGGCAAAACCGGACCATCAGATCGGCAAGTCGTATAATCGCGGTTTCGGTACGCTGGTGCAGATCTACTACTAAAAAATGCCTGAACTTGTTTGGCGGGAAAAAAAACTTGCAGACCCTGTGCCGGCAACGCTGGTCGCAGATTCGCTTATCTACCCGAGCGGGCGTGGGTATCCAAAAGGAAGTGTCAATAATCGACTACTCTTGGGGGATAACCTTGCGGTGATGGCTTCTCTTCTTCCAAAATACGAAAGCCGAATCAACCTCATCTACGCCGATCCTCCATTCTTCACCAACAAAAAATTTTCCGCACGGATCGGTCGCGGGGAGGACTCGCGCAAACCGAAGCAATGGAAACTTGCGGAAGGTTATCACGATGCCTGGGATGATCTCGATTCATACCTCGACTTTTTATACCAACGCCTCTCTCTGATGTTCCGCCTGCTTGCGCCGAATGGGACTTTATACCTCCACCTCGACTGGCACGCCGACTCGTACGCGCGCCTCCTGCTCGACGAGATTTTCGGACCCGATCTTTTCCTCAATGAGATCATTTGGGCGTATCACGGACCTTCTCCCATCCGCCGCGCCTTCAACCGCAAACACGATACCATTCTCTCGTATTTCAAGGGAGAAGATTACACGTTCAACGTGGATGCCGTTCGCCAACCGTATAACCAAAACACGGTAAACACGTTCCGATCCTCGCGCAAGGCTGGTTTTGGGAAAATCCCTAACCTCGAACGCGGCAAAGTGCCGGAGGATTGGTGGTATTTTCCCGTGATCGCACGGTTGCACAACGAACGCACGGGGTATCCCACACAAAAACCCGAGGCATTGCTCGAGCGCATCATTCTTGCTTCGTCAAATCCCGGTGACTTGGTCGCTGACTTTTTCTGCGGCTCAGGAACGACGCCGTTCGTTGCGGCGAGCCATGGGAGGAAGTTTATCGCTTGTGACGAATCCTTCCGCGCGATACATACTGCCAGAAAGCGCCTTGTAGAGGTGGGGAACTCTTTTTCGCTGGAGCGCGACGTGGATATTGAATTTCCTACGACCTCGACACCGTCAACTACGAAAATAAAACTATCCAAAAATTCAGTAGTGTTAGAAACGAAGCTCGATTTGGATTACTGGGAAGTTGACCCTAATTGGGACGGGAAAACGTTCAAGAGCGCGGCGCAGGCATCCCGTCCAGTACGAAGCGGTGAAATCCCACGCGAGTTGAAAATAAAAATCGGACGCCGAGTCTGCGTCCGATTGGTGACAGCGAAAGGAAAGCAATACCAATTATACATCTAGCCGATAGCCAACGCCGCGGATGGTTTTGAGGAATTTGGGATTATCGGGGTCAACTTCGATGGCGCGTCTCAGCCACGAGATGTGCACATCCAGCGTGCGCGTGTCGCCGGTGTAGTTCGTCTCCCAGACTTTTTTGAAGAGCGACTCGCGTTCGACAACTTCGCCGTGCTTGTCCATCAGTATGTGGAGGAGGGTGATGAGGCGCGGCGTGAGTTTGGTGTTCTTGCCGAGGCAGCGCACGCGGCGGTGTTCTACATCCAGACGAATCGGACCTACGCTGATGAGATTGTTCCCATCGCCGGGCATTAATGCCTTGACGCGGTTGACAAGCTTTTGCACGGTGAACGGAAGCGCCAGCACTGCATCCGCAAGAGATTTATCCACCGTTTTTTCTTTTTTCAAGATCAGGATGATGGGAACCTTCTGATCTTTCTTGCGAAGTGACATACAGATACGCACGCCTGTACTGCGCAAGGACGCGGCATTCACCACAACGACGGACGGGTTGATCTGCTTGAGTTTCGCGGCGGCTGAACTTCCGTTTTGATACGAACGAACATCAAATCCCTTCTTTTGCAAATCGTTTGCAAACGAAGGGATTTCTGCGTGTCGTCCTTCAACGAGGAGTAGAGTGGTTTTTTTCATGACGGATGCGCAAGCGCGTTCAAACTCAAATATTCTTCTGCAAGCGCAACGGCATTATACCCTAATCTTAACAAAAGTTATCTTGCAGTGTGGTTTGGGTTTTTAAGGTAGCGCCGATTAAACTACAAATCGAGATTCCTATCAAGATGCAAATTGTAGTATTCAAACCAATGGAGGATTAACAACGCCTGAGCCTCGTTGCTTGACGATGGTGTGTGCCTGTGGTACTATCGGCACTCTTCGATGCGGGGTGGAGCAGTGGCAGCTCGTCGGGCTCATAACCCGAAGGTCGCAGG
>CAZQES010000173.1:0-7302 GCA_964591425.1 uncultured Anaerolinea sp. | reverse complement strand
GGCGGATTCACCACCGGAAGCGCCTCCACGTTCCCTTCGGTGTAAACGAAATCGGCCGCGAGCCAGCAAAACGTGGACGGATCACTGGGATTCTTCACGTACCACCAGGTAACATCAATATTCTTCCCTATGATCTCCGCTTGCCTGCCCGGTTTCAATTCTCCGATAACAGTGAACGCCGTCCCCGGACCTGAACGACAATTGACCGTCTGCTCTTTGGGAAAGGCGATCAGAAAGAAAGGTGTGGCGGTAAACGTTACAGTTGGAGCCCGAGGCGCGACCCGCGTTTGAGTCGGGCTAGGCGCGGAGAGAGTTGGTGTTGGCGACGGGCGGGTGGGAAAATTACAAGCGGACAGGATCAGTAAAAGAAAAGCGGCGTTGATCCATCGGCGATTTCTCATTCATCCTCCTCATGAGGAAAATATTAATCGGGCAGGGCTGTAACCGCAATAGCCCTTCGGGTAGGGTTGACAAAAACGACTCTGTGGTACAATCCGTTTTTAGAACATATTTTCGGCTTTCACTTGAAAGGAGAATCTCATGGGCAAACAGGTCATGGTCTTCGTGGGAACAACCAAGGGCGGATTCGTTTTTACAAGCGATGAAAAACGCAAGAAGTGGCAGATGAGCGATATTCAATTCAAGGGTTGGAACGTGATGCACATGCAAATGGATCCTCGTGATCAGCGTTTGCATGCGGCTACGAGTCACTTTGTTTACGGACCGACCACCCACCACTCGGACGATTTCGGCAAAACATGGACTCAAGCCAGGCAGTCGCCGGCGTTGCCGCGAGCGTCGAAGTCGGGCAGACCCGCCAGCACGATGGATGAAGCGTTCATTTCTGAGGGAGGCGAGAGCATCAAAGATAAACCCGAAAAGATGATCAAAGTGTGGAACATCAAGCCCGGACGCGCGAGCGAGCCGAATGTGCTGTACGCAGGCGCGCAACCCGCTTCGTTGTTCAAATCAACCGACCGCGGCGAATCGTGGACGTTGAATGAAAACTTGTACGATCATCCCCAGCGCGGCGAATGGAACCCGGGCGCCGGCGGTTTGACCCTGCACACCATCCTGCTCGACCCGACGAATGAAAAACGTATGTACATTGCGGTCTCAGCTGCAGGGTGTTATCGGACAGACGACGGCGGGCAGACGTGGAAACCATACAATAAAAACGTACGCGCCGACTTTATGCCGGATAAGTTCCCGGAGTTCGGTCAATGCGTGCACAAAATGACGATGCATCCCTCGACGCCGAACGTGTTGTATCAACAAAATCATTGCGGCGTGTATCGCAGTGATAATTTCGGCGAAGATTGGATCGACATCGGCGGGGACAAATTGCCTTCGCGCTTTGGTTTCCCCGTTGCGGTGCATCCCACTGACCCCAAGACCATCTACATCGTGCTCGAAGAAAGCGACGAGTTCCACATGAGCGTGGATGGTCGCTTCTCGGTGTGGCGAAGCCGCGACGCCGGCGATTCATGGACGCGTCTCACCAAAGGTTTGCCTGACCGCGCCCACGTGGACGTTCTACGCGAAGCGATGGGAACGGATTCATTCGAAGATGCAGGTATTTACATCGGCACGAACACCGGTCAATTGTTTTACACCCGCGATTCGGGCGATAACTGGGAATTACTGGCTGATTTTCTGCCGCCCATCCAATCGGTGGAAGCGGCGGTAGTTGCATGATTCTGTAGGACGAGATGGCATCTCGTCCTACTTCTTTAAAAGCAGGGAGTTATAATCCAATCGAAAATCATCCATCGTAAATCGGAGTCATATGCACATCCTCGTAACCAACGATGACGGCGTTCAAGCGCCGGGACTACTTGCTCTCGCGCAGGAGATCCGTAAACTCGGCAGGGTGACCGTGTTCGCGCCGGATAAGAACTGGTCTGCATCGGGACACGTGAAAACTCTCGAACGTCCATTGCGCGTCCGCGAAACGACACTAGCCGACGGCACAGCCGCATTCACCTCCGATGGCGCGCCGTCGGATTGTGTCGCGTTGCCTTTATTGGGGTTGACCGATCCCGTAGACCTCGTGATCTCGGGCATCAACCCGCATGGAAATTTGGGGCACGATATTACTTACTCCGGAACCGTCACCGCCGCGATGGAGGCGGTCATCACCGGCGTAAAGGGAATCGCCGTCTCGCTCGAATCTCCCGATGGACACAAAGGCTTGCTCGATTACAGCACCGCCGCGATCGTCGGACGACGCGTCGCGGAGCAAGTCCTCGCCGACGGTTTACCCGAAGGCGTTGTGTTGAATGTGAACGTTCCGTACCTGAAAGAAGAGGAACTCAAGGGGTACGCGATCACTCGGCAGGGACTGCGCGTCTACCGCGACAAACTCGATTCACGCCTCGACCCGCGCGGCAAACCCTACTACTGGATCGGCGGCGAAGTGCCCACCGGCGTGGACGAACCCGGCACCGACTTCGGCGCGTTATTCGCCGGGTATGTGTCGATCACACCGTTGCAATTGGATCTGACGAATTACAAAGCGATGGATGTGTTGAAGAAGTGGAAGTTTTGAGCCCCCACCCTGCCTCCCCCAAATTCCACGTTCTTGGAATTTGGGGGAGGTGTCCCGCCTGCGGGACGGAGGGGTCGGGAGGGAAGATGGACGTTGCAAGTTTTACATCCGAACAAATGAATACGTTGCGAAAGATATTCCATGCCTTCAACCCGTTCATGATCCTCTTGTGGAAACTGGGCATGGGAAAAATGATCAACTTCTGGCCCCCCGTCATCGGGCGGATCATGGTCATCAAACATCACGGACGGAAAAGTGGAAAAGAATATCTTACACCCGTGAACTACGCGGTTGTGGACAATGAAATTTACTGCACGGCAGGGTTTGGTTCGATCTCAGATTGGTACAAAAATATACTTGTGAATCCGAACATCGAATTGTGGCTGCCCGGGGCGAAACGTAAAGCGCGCGCGAAAGATATTTCCGATTCGCCGAATCGCTTGCCACTGTTGCGGCAAGTCATCATAGCCTCGGGGTTCGCTGGTCCGTTGTTTGGGGTCAACCCGAAGAAGTTGACTGATGAGCAGTTGGATGGTGTGTCAAAAGAGTATCGTTTGATTCATTTCACGATGTAGGGGCGAAGCATGCTTCGCCCTTACACGTAACAAAAGGAACCTCCATGCCCTACCTCGCCTCCCCCACCCGTTACGACTCGATGCCCTACAACCGCACCGGCAAAAGCGGACTCAAACTTCCTGCCATCTCGCTGGGCTGGTGGTACAACTTCGGCGGTGTAGACCGCTTCGAGAACATGCGCGCCATCGCGCGCCGCGCCTTCGATCTCGGCGTCACACACTTCGACCTCGCCAACAACTACGGTCCGCCGCCGGGTTCTGCCGAAGAAAATTTCGGCACACTGTTCAAACAGGATTTTCACCCGTATCGCGACGAACTCATCATCTCCTCCAAAGCGGGTTACGACATGTGGCCTGGTCCCTACGGCGAATGGGGCTCGCGGAAATATTTGCTTGCGAGTCTTGATGCCTCCCTCAAGCGCATGGGGCTTGATTACGTTGACATCTTTTACAGTCACCGCCCCGATCCCGACACGCCGCTCGAAGAGACGATGGGCGCGCTCGACTCCGCCGTCCGCCAGGGCAAAGCGTTGTACGTTGGCATATCATCCTACAATCCCGAACAGACGCGGCGCGCAGTGCAAATCCTGAAAGAGTTGGGGACGCCCTGCCTCATCCATCAACCATCGTACAACCTGCTCAATCGTTGGATCGAAGACGGTTTGCTAGATATGCTGACCGAAGAAGGCATCGGATGTATCGTCTTCTCGCCTCTCGCGCAGGGACAGTTGACCGACCGCTACCTGAACGGAATCCCATCGGACGCGCGCGCCAGCAAAACCGAACGCGTGTGGCTCACGCCCAAAGACGTGGAAAAGAATTTGCCGAAGGTGAAAAAACTCAACGAACTCGCCCAAGTGCGTGGACAATCCCTCGCGCAAATGGCAATCGCATGGACTCTTCGCAATCCCATTGTCACGTCTTCGTTGATCGGCGCGAGCAGTGTTCGTCAACTCGAAGACAGCCTCGCCGCGTTGAACAAGTTGAAGTTCAGCGATGCGGAGTTGGGCAAGATTGACGATATACTAAAATGAAAATGCCGGTGGTCGAGTAGCCCGAACGAAGTGAGGGCGTATCGAGACCACCACGCCGTAAGGCAACCCTTGTTACAAGAGTATCACTAGTGCCTGGTGGTTTCGATACGCCTTCGGCTATCGCCTCAGGCTACTCAACCATTGAGTAGGAATAAAACCATGTCCTTCCTCAAAAACCTCTTCTCCAGCACACCCGCCCAGCCCCATAAAAAATATCTCACCTTCCGAGTGAAATGCAATCGCTGTGGTGAGATACTCGAAGGCCGCGTGGACTTGGAGAACGATCTCAGCCTCAACGACGAAGGCGACGGCTACTTCGCCCGCAAAGGATTGATGGGAAGCAATCTGTGCTTCCAACAAATCGAGGTGGAATTAACCTTCGACTCGTCGCGTCAAGTCATTGAGAAAAATATCTCTGGCGGAGAATTCTCCAATCTCTAATTCTCAAATGGAGCGAGGAGATTGCTTCGTCACTCACTATCTTCACTCCTCGCAATGACATAGGTGCCTCATGCGCTATACATCCCCTCCCAACCAACAAGCCTACTACGAACAAGTTTGGAATCTCGTTCGCCAAATCCCGCGTGGGAAGGTGGCGGCTTATGGGCAGATCGCACAAATGCTCCCTCCGCCAAACGGCGTGGAGTTCGAAGCGTACAAAGCCTTCGGTCCGCGTTGGGTGGGTGGCGCGATGGCGGCTTGCCCCGACGATGTGCCGTGGCAACGCGTCATCAATTCGCAGGGGAAGATCAGTGAACGCGAAGGCGCGGAGAGGCAGCGTCTCTTGCTCGAAGAAGAAGGTATCGTGTTCGTGAAAGATAAAGTGGATTTGAAAAAGTATGGTTGGCGAGGCTTGGATGAGGCAGATGAGCCGAGGCAAAGCACATTATTTTGAGACTGCTCTTAGCACAAGCTTGGTAGGGTAAAATAAAGGTACAACAAATTCGGTTTTAGAGAAACTAGAAAATGAGAAAAGTAAAAGATCAAGCCCTAGCTACTTATTCTGTTAATCGTCCGGGAGAAATGCCATTTTGGAACAAGATTGTCTGCGGGGATAGCGCAGTTTTGCTTAAGTCGATTCCAGCCAATAGCATTGACTTAATTATTACTTCTCCTCCATATTTTCAACAGAGAGAATATGATGGCGGAGGTGTTGGCAATGAAAAGCAACCCGAGGATTATATTTCCGCACTTATGGAAATCTTTCGCGAGTGCGTTCGGGTTATAAAACCAACAGGAAGTATTGTTTTCAACGTGGGCGACAAATACGAAGATAGTAGTCTGTTGCTAATGCCTTATAGATTCGCGATAGCCGCAACCGAGCGGTATGGTGTGGCTCTTGTAAATAATGTAACATGGGTAAAATCGAATCCGACACCAAGACAATTCAAGCGCAGACTGGTAAGTAGCACAGAACCGTTTTTTCATTTTGTGAAATCCCAAGATTACAAATACTTTCTTGATGAGTTTCTTAAACCCGTTGAAGAGCCAAAAACCAATGGTAATGGAACAGGTGAAAATGTAGGAAAAAAATACTTTTCGCTTATCCAACAATCTACGCTCACACCTAAGCAAAAAGAGATGGCAAAAAACGCATTGGAGGAAGTCATTGAAGAAGTTCGCAATGGTGAAATTCAAGGTTTTCGTATGAAGATTAGAGGTATTCATTCAGAACCTTTTGGCGGACAGGATGGTGGCAGAAAAATTCAGTTGGACAAAAATGGGTTTACCATTATTCGTATTTATGGCAACCCATTAAAGAAAGATGTTATTACTACTCCTGTTGAGTCGCTAAAAAATTGTCCCCACCCCGCCATTTATCCAGTAAAAATTGTAGATGAGTTCATAAAACTATTGACTCAGAAAGGTGACATTGTTCTTGACCCGTTTGTAGGTTCTGGTTCGACAGCAGTATCTGCTTTCCAAAATGAGAGAGTGTATATCGGCTTTGATATAAGTGAAGAATATTGCCTGTATGCTCAAAAGCGTTTAAGCAGTGTAAAACATCAATTGTCCCTTTGGGAGAGAAATAATGCCGCAAACGCCTAATGAAATTATGGGGTCGATTTACGAACAAGCCAAAAGCAAATCGTTGAAAACTCTTTTGTCTGGCTTGCCAGTCGAATATATTCAGGATTTACAAGTCATTGTAGAAAATGCCGAAACACAAAAAGCCGTTTTGGGCGTTACGCTGACTTCGCTTGTTTACAAAGTTTACGAACCAAAACAAGATATTCGCAAGCATCAGGAAGGCATGAAGGGCGGCTATTCAGGCAGAACATTTGACACAAAATACGTTACGCCGTTTTTAAAAAGCAAGTTTCCTCACTTTGCAATGGCTGAAAGCGCATGGTTGACTCGTTCTTTAGAGCAACCGCGGCCGTTCAGCCTCAATTTTCCTGGCAAGATTCGAAATCCAGTTTTGAAAATCGCTTTTCTGAAAACATTAGACCGAGTACAGTCCGACAGTAATCTTGCATCCAAGTTGCTTGCGGTATTGATGAGTCTCATGCTCGAAACATCAGAGAAAGACCATGCTCTCTTTGCCCAAGTGCAAGTTGCAGGCGATATTGCGATTACTAAAATCACGGAAGCTTTAAGTCAACATGTTCGTTACAACTATGGAAAAGGCATAGTTGGAACTGCACGGCTCCCTGTTTTGGCGATTTATTCCGTTTACAATTTGCTTATGCCAGATGTCAAGAGATATATGGGAAAAATTCTTGCGCCTCTCGAATCTCACACAAGCCCCGATTTGCGTTCAAAATCCTTGGGCGATATTGATGTGAACAATCCTGACAACACTCCTTTCGAGTCAGTCGAAATCAAACATAATAAGCCCATTACTCCCGATATGGTTGGCGTTGTTTATCGAAAAATCAAAAATACCCAGATTGATCGCTATTATATTTTGACAACCAGTGAGCCAAATTTTGACAACCACGAATCGGTGATGCAAGAAGTAGAGAAGTACGGAAGAGTTCACTCGTGTGAAATTGTTGTCAATGGTGTCATACCATCGTTAAAATATTATCTACGCTTAATGAGCAATCCGCAAGATATCATCGGGGAATATACTAAATGGCTTGGTAACCCTCCCCTAAAATAGGGCCAGTGAAAAGTAGAAAACTTCTGGCAAAAT
>CAZQES010000172.1:2349-7458 GCA_964591425.1 uncultured Anaerolinea sp. | reverse complement strand
TGAGCCTCCTCTTTTCTCATACCGATTCTCTCACATCCCAAATGCGATTGCCCTAGGCACACGCTTCCCTGCTAGACTACGCCCGTCACACCACGTATAATCGAACCCATGAAGAGTCCAGACCCACTCGTCATCGGCATCGCCGGCGGATCAGGCTCTGGAAAAACCACGGTCGCGCAGGCGATACTGAACCGAGTCGGTGCGAATCGGATCGCTTTCCTCCAGCACGATTCGTATTACAAAGACCTGAGCGGACTCCCGCCGGTTCAGCGTGCGGAGATCAACTTCGATCATCCCAACTCGCTCGAAACGGAATTGCTGATTCAACACATCGCGTCACTCCGCGACGGGAAGCCGGTTCAGGTTCCTATTTATGATTTCTCCACCGATCGGCGGACGGAGAAAACCTTCACCGTTGAGCCGCACAGCGTCATCCTTGTGGAAGGGATACTGATCTTTACGGAAGCCAAACTCCGTGAAATGTTCGATGTCAAAATTTTCGTCGATACCGATGCCGACCTGCGGTTCATCCGCCGCCTCGAAAGGGACCTCGCCGAACGGGGACGCACAACCGAGTCGGTCATCAAGCAATACCAGTCCACCGTGCGACCCATGCACCTCGAATTCGTCGAACCGTCGAAACGTTACGCCGATGTGATCATCCCCGAAGGCGGATTCAACACCGCCGCCATGGACATGGTCGTAGCGCGGATCGAAGCACTATTGAAATGAGGCGATGCCTCTTTCGACTTTCTTCTTTACACGTCAAAGAAAGAGGAAAGAAGAAAGAAATCGTTTAGCCCGTCTAATAACATACAACAGGAGAAAAAATGCCAAAGCAATGGTCTACCCAACCCGCAATGCAGATCGACCCGAAGAAAAAATATAAAGCGAGAATGGAAACGGATAAAGGCACAATGGTCATTGAACTGTTCGCCGACAAAACTCCGAAGACCGTGAACAACTTCGTCTTCCTCTCCCGCGAAGGATTCTACGACGGCGTGATCTTCCATCGTGTCATCAACAATTTCATGGCGCAGGGCGGCGACCCGACTGGCACTGGCATGGGCGGACCCGGTTACAAGTTCGAGGATGAATTCCATCCCAGCTTGCGCCACAACAAGCAAGGCATCCTTTCCATGGCAAACGCGGGACCCGGCACCAACGGCTCGCAATTTTTCATCACGCATGGACCGACTCCACACCTTGATAATCGCCACACGGTTTTTGGTCAAATCGTGGAGGGTTTGGATGTGTTGATGTCGATCCCCGCGCGCGACCCGAACAACAAAAACGCACCAGCGGTGAAAATTATCCGTGTCACCATCGAAGAAAGCGAATAAGAAAGCATCACCGAAAAGAACAAAACCGACGCAGAGAAAAACTTCTGCGCGTTCTTCACGCGTCAAAACAAAGAAGGGTGGTTCAAGACGTGTGACTTCGGCTGTTGCTGTAGTTCCCAATCCGCCAATCCTTCAACCTGCCCTTTCCGCAACAAGACCCAACGAACTTCAAACTGCCATCCTGCGGATTCTCGCTCTGCTGGTCGTTGTTGGGATCACGGTCTATATCTTCAGCATCCGTGAGCGCGTGGAGGAATTCACCGCGTTCGGCTACCCCGGCATCTTTCTTGTCGCGTTGCTGGCGAACGCGACCATCCTGCTCCCGGCGCCGGGCGTGGCGGTGATCTACGCCATGGGAGCAGTGTTCAACCCACTCGGTGTCGGTCTCGCCGCGGGGACGGGCGGCGCGCTCGGCGAACTTTCCGGGTATCTCGCGGGCTTCAGCGGTCAAGCCGTGATCGAGCGCACGGATGTGTACGAACGCACCAAACCGTGGGTGGACAAATACGGCGGCTGGGCGATCTTGGTTTTGGCGGCGATCCCCAATCCCGTCTTTGACGCGGCAGGCATCGCAGCGGGTATTGCAAAGATGCCGTTGAAAACATTCTTGTTCTTCGTGTGGATCGGGCAGATCATCAAGATGACATTATTTGCATACGCAGGCAGGTATTCTCTTGAATGGCTCGCGAGATTCTTTAATTGAGATAGACTTCACAGGATTTCGAAATCCTGTGAAGTCTATCAAATCCAAAAGGAGTTTGACATGACCGACTACAGCAAAATCGATTCCTATCTCGAAAAGAACATGGACAAAAGCATCGCCGAGCTTTCCAAACTTGTGGCGCAACCCAGCATCAGCGCGCAGGGAGTTGGACTCAAGGAATGCGCGGCGATGGTCGCGGAGATGCTCCGCGCGCGCGGCTTCAGCGCAGAGATCATGGATACAGGCGGCGCGCCGGTTGTCTTTGGCGAGCGAAAAGGCAAGTCGCCTAAAACGTTGATCTTCTACAACCACTATGACGTCCAACCGCCTGAACCGCTGGAGTTGTGGGAATCACCTCCGTTCGAGCCGACGTTGCGGGAGGGAAAACTCTACGGGCGCGGCGTCAGCGATGACAAATCACACATCACCTCGAGATTGTTCGCGCTGGATGCATTGGTAGACGCAGAGGGTGAACTTCCATGCAACGTGAAATTCATCATCGAAGGTGAAGAGGAAACCTCCAGCGTGCACCTCCACGATTTCATTCGGGCGAACAAGGAAAAACTCAAAGCCGACGCGTGCATTTGGGAATTCGGCGGAGTGGATCATCGCGATGTGCCGATGCAATATCTCGGCTTGCGCGGCATTTGCTACGTGGAACTTTCCGTTGAACGCCTCAGCACCGACGTTCATTCCGGGCTGGGCGGCTCGATCCTCGAGAACGCGGCGTGGCGTTTGGTGTGGGCGCTCTCCACATTGAAAGGACCGGACGAGAAAATCCTCGTCCCCGGTTTTTACGATGATGTCAAACAACCGTCCAAGCGAGACCGCGAATTGATGGACGCGCTCCCCGATGTAGCTGAAGAATACACCAAGCGTTTCGGCGTGAAGAAATTCATCAAGGGTCTGACCGGCGGAACCGATCTCAAAATGGAGGAAGTCTTCGTCCCCACCTGCACCATCTGCGGACTCACCAGCGGATACCAAGGTCCCGGCTCGAAAACGGTCCTACCCGCGAAAGCCTCCGCCAAAGTGGACTTCCGCCTCGTACCGGACCAGAAGCCTGAGGACATCGTAAGGAAGTTGCGTGCCCACCTCGACGCGCAGGGATTCGAGGATGTGCAGATTAACTTCCTCGGGGGCGAGCCGGCCGCACGGACAGATCCGGACGACCCGTTCGTTCGAACCGTGGTGAAAACATCCGAAGAAGTCTATGAATTCCCGATGGAGATCGTCCCCATGATCGGCGGCTCAGGACCCAATTATCCGTTCGTGAATGATCTTGGATTACCTGTCGCGACGGCTGGCTTGGGCTACCCGGACACACGCGCCCACGCGCCGAACGAGAACATTCGCCTCGATCTTTATTTGAAACACGCGCGGCACATGGCGCGAGTTTTGAAAGAGTTTGCAAAGTCATAACTTTTTCCGTGTCACTCTGAGCTCCTCGGCAGGCTCAGGATAAACTCCGCGAAGAGTCTCCGCAACGTTGTTGGAGATTCTTCGGTCGTGGCGCGAAGCGCCACTCCCTCAGAAAGACACGGTGTAATTGTGACCTACATCACTCCGAATTTATGACATCAAGTTGTTTGGGCGGGCATATAATGAATTCAGAAGAAAGTTGAACAAACGGAGGTCAACATGTTAATCGGTGAAAGAATGTCACGCCCTGTAATTACGGTCTCACCGGATGAACCGATCAATCACGTGCTGGCATTGTTCAAACGGGAACGCATCCGCCGCGCGCCGGTGATAAAAGATGGGAAGCTGGTCGGCATTGTCACACAAACCGACCTGTTGAACGCCTCGCCGTCGCCTGTCACGTCACTGAGCATTTGGGAGTTGAATTACCTGTTGAGCAAGGTCACGGTAAGCCGCATTATGAGTCGCAAAGTGCGGACGGTGGACGTTGACACCCCCATCGAAGAAGCCGCGCGCATCATGGCAGACAGCAAGATCGGCGGATTACCGGTGATGAACAACAACCGCATCGTCGGCATGATCACGGAGACCGACCTATTCAAGGTCTTTCTCGAGATGATGGGTGCGCGTCAAAAAGCAACGCGCGTGACCGCCGTCATCAACGATCTGCGCGGCGAACTCGCCAAGTTGACGAAAGCAGTGGCGGGCGCAGGCGGCAACTTCATTTCGCTTGGGATGTTCGCCGGACCGGAGGTCGGCACGAAGATCGTCACCTTCAAAGTGTTGGGCTTGAAAAAAGACGAGATCCGAAAAGCGCTCGGCAAATCGGTGAAAAAATTCTGGGATATTCGAGTGAGTTAGAACCACCGTGTGTCATTCTGAGCCGCTGGTGGTTGAGTCCGACGAAGTCCGTATCGAAACCAAGCGGCGAAGAATCTCTTCTTTGTCGTGAAGACTCAAGTCGGAAGTGAGATTCTTCGCTCCGACGGGTCGCTCAGAATGACACTGCAAACAAACCGGCTCAACGCCGGTTTGTTATTTTTCTGGGAGGCTTGCCTTTCAATTCATCCAATTCACGTGGGGCTAGAAAGCGCCATTGACCGGGTTTGAGATTCCCCAGACGCAACTCGCCGATTCGAACGCGCAGGATGCGGACCACCGGCAACCCCAACTGTTTACACGTTTCGCGGATCTGCCGCTTCCTCCCCTCGCCCATCACCACGCGCACCCACGCGCCTTTCCCTTGCGGCGATTCAAAACGGACGTTGACCGGCTGGGTCTTGTACCCATCTTCGAGCACCACGCCTCGCTTCCACGCTTCGATTTGCTCCGCGTCGGGACGCCGCGCCAACAGGACGCGGTATTCCTTCTCGTGCCCGTAACGCGGGTGCGTGAGGCGATTCGTCAACTCGCCATCGTTCGTCATCAGCACCAGACCTTCGCTTTCGAAGTCCAATCTGCCGACGGGATACAGGTGCCCCGGCGCATCCACCAGATCGCGGACGGTTCTACGGTCGTCACCTCTTTCTTTTTCGATTGTAGACAGTACATTGCGCGGCTTGTACAACGCGATGTAGGTCAGTTGCTCCGGCGCGGCGATGGGCTTTCCATCCACGGTGATCCTGTCCACGTGCGGGTCAG
>CAZQES010000172.1:0-2339 GCA_964591425.1 uncultured Anaerolinea sp. | reverse complement strand
CCGAGAGAAGCGAGCTGTCCATTGACGCGGACGCGTCCCGCGGCGATGAAGTCTTCACACGCGCGGCGTGAGCCGTATCCCGCTTGAGCGAGTATTTTTTGTAAGCGTTCTGCCATCAGAGGAATCCTTGAAAATGTGAATTGCGGCGGAGAGGGGTGGGATTTATAATTCACGAATGAATGCAGGCAAGATTATATCAGCCGCATTGATTCAACTCCGAACAAAAAGGCCACATCGATGCTTTTTCGAATCGCAAAAAAGTTCTCGTTCTTCGCAGTCCTTGTGACTCTTTTGTTATCCGCGTGTAGCGCCTCGACACCGACGAATTCTCCCGAACCGACTCAAGTTAATGTTCCCCCGCCGCCCACTGCCACAATTGTTGCGACACCTACGAATGTGATCCAGTCCGGCGTGTGGGAGGAGCTGTTGAATGCGACGCCGTTTCCGCATGAGTTTCCATTGCCCGAGCCGGTACAGAGCGCGTTGGATGGAACGTATGCGAAAGTGGACGTATCACCGCCACAATTTTGGACGTGCTACCGCTGTGCGGATTATCGCCCGATGGGTGGAATATGGCGATTGCAATTCGACCGCGGCGTGATGCGCGTCTTTTATCAGATCACAAACTGGAAGAGCATTGCGTCGTTCACGGTGGAGGGAAACCGCCTGAAAATTTTCAACGACCCGTTCTGCCCCGAAGATGTGGGTGAATATGAATGGACTTTGGAGGCGGGAAGCTTGACACTGAATTCAATCAACGATCTCTGCGCGTTCGACTTGCGAAAAGAGAATCTAAGCAAACAGAATTGGCTGGCTTGCTCAACGAACAGACCGCAACCCGAAGGATGCAGTGAAACTCCTGTACTGCTTGGCGACACGCCCACCGACCTGCCAGTGACGGTTACCGTGCACGGCGGCGACAGTCACTACTTCGATTCACCCCCGGATTTGTTTGCCGCGGCTAACCCGGAGAACGTCGCCTCACCCGAAGGGATTCGGATTCGGTATCACGAGGCGAGCATCCCCTACGGGACGCATCGTGTGTTATGGTGGAAGGGAGATTGGATCGAGGCGACCACCGATTCTTCGTATTCCTCCATCGGCGTGCAACTGTGGGGTTCCGGGTATCTCGGTTGGGCGCGCGTGCTATTCGACGGCACGGAAGTCTGGCGCGGGCTGACAACCTCGCTGGGAAAACAACTCGCGTACTACGGCGGTTACATCGAGGTGACCGGCTTCGAGCCGGGCGAGCATACGATCCGTGTGGAAAATTTGGGTTTCGATTATCGACCGATCAAGGTCGCGGCGTTTGGGTTCAGTAGTCGCGAGGTTGAAAAATGATCGTGGTGGCTCAAAAAAAGTGATGGTTTTCGTGGGGCGGGATGACATCCCGCCAAATTAAATTAAGTGGAGTACCATTCCGCACCACGTCACCGACAGGTATACCTCTATCCAATAATCATTGATGTAAATGAAAGGAGTCCGCCGATGTACACAACCGATATGAAAGAGGGATTGCACGCTGAAACCGTGATGATGACCGGCGCGAACGGAGACCAAATCAACGCGTTCTTCGCACGGCCGCTTGGCGACGGACCGTTCCCGGCGATGGTGCTCGTGCATCACATGCCGGGCTGGGATCTGTTGTATCGCGAATTCACCTACCGATTCGCGCATCATGGTTACGTGACCATCTGTCCGAATTTGTATTTCCGCGCGGGACACGGAACGCCTGAAGATGTCGCGGCAAAAGTACGGGCGGAGGGAGGCGTGTCGGACGAGTCGGCGGTCGGCGATCTCGCAAGCGCGTCGAAATATCTCAACACGCTGACATACGTCAATGGGAAAGTGGGAATCTTCGGCACCTGCTCCGGCGGACGTCACGCCTTTCTCGCGGCATGTCGGACTACGGCGTTCAACGCCGCCATAGACTGCTGGGGTGGAGGCGTGGTGATGGCTCCCGATCAACTCACACCAAAGAGACCCGTCTCGCCAGTAGACTTGACCAAAGACCTATCCTGTCCGCTCCTCGGCTTGTTCGGCAACGATGACTCCAACCCAACACCGGAGCAGGTCAATCGGCATGAAGCGGAATTGAAGAAACACGGCAAGGAGTATGAGTTTTATCGCTACGGTGGCGCAGGACATGGATTCTTTTATTACGACCGCGCCGCATATCGTCAGGCGCAAGCCATGGATGGCTGGCAGAAGGTGTTCGCGTTTTGCGAGAAGCATTTGTCGTAATCTGTAGGGGCGAACGGCCGTTCGCCCTACAAGAACATGAGGAAAATATAATGTGCACCATGATCGTTGAAAAAGTAAAAATTGACGGAAGCGGC
>CAZQES010000171.1:0-7570 GCA_964591425.1 uncultured Anaerolinea sp. | reverse complement strand
GCGCCTGACCGAGCCGGTGGTATCAAATGCTTCGAAGACTGTGCCCGTGTAGTACAGCAAGCCGCGCGTGATGTTCGGATCGAATTTCACGTATTCTTTTACACCCAGCGCATCGAGCGCAATGAAGAGCCGCGTCAACTCAGGGCTGGTTTTCCAGAGGTCCAGATTGCCGAGTGATTCTTTCAGTCCGTTCAATTGCTTTTGGGTCAAGCCAATCTCCAACGCGTACGCGTCCCATTTTTGGGTGTCCATTTTGGAGCGGCGGTCAATCAGACCCAGCGACTCGGTCCGTTTTTCAGGAGGGATGCCGAGAGACTCCAACTGGGAATTCGTCAACCGCCGATCGTTGACCGAGATCGCGGCACGCGCAGAGTCCAGCCCGACCGAACGCAGGAAAGCCGCCGCAACCGCGATAAGTTCCGCGTCCGCTTCGGGCGAATCCACGCCGAGCAAGTCAACATTCCACTGGAAGAATTCGCGCGTGCGTCCGCGTTGCGGCGACTCGTATCTCCAGAATGGACCGAACGACCACCAACGCACAGGGAAAGTCAGCTCACCTTGTTTCGCCGCGATCATGCGCGCCAAAGATGGCGTGAGTTCGGGGCGCAAGGTCACCAACTCGCCGCCACGGTCTTCGAATGTGAACGATTGCTTCTTTACGAGTTCTTCGCCAGATTTTGCCGCGTACAGATCAATCGGCTCGATGAACGGTCCGTCCCATTCCTGATAGCCGAACACCTCGGATGCCGCGCGCACTTTTTCGTAGATGAAGTTGCGCGCGAACATCTGCTCAGGATAAAACTCGCGTGTGCCTTTTACGGCTTGAATGATCTTTTTCATATTGTCTCGTTCAAAATTCAGCGATTGAATTTTAGTATGTTTTTGGTATAATTTTATCTACATCGGTGGTCGAGTAGCCCCGAATGATCTTTGAGGGGCGTATCGAGACCACCAATAACAAGAATTATTTTGCGGACTTGTTGGTTTCGATACGGCGGACAAGCACCGCCTACTCAACCAACAAAACAACAGGAGAACCAATGGAAATCAACTATCAAGAGACCAGTAAAGACCTGCTCACCCGCATTGACATTCACGAAAAATACGGTTCCGCCAACATTGACGTGTGGACGAATGAACTGCTCCAACCTCAGGCGGGCATGAACATTCTCGATGTCGGTTGCGGCGCGGGCAAACTGTCTTTCCTGTTCGACGATTATACTAAAGGACAGGCGAAAATCACGGGCGGCGATTTCTCGGAAGAATTGCTCGACAAAGCCCGCGCAAAGAACAAAGAGCGCGGCTCGAACATTGACTTCGTCTTTTTGGATTTCAACAAGCCGTTCAACTTCGCAGATAACACTTTCGACTTGTGTACCAGCGCCTTCGCCATTTACTACGCCTCCGATCTCGATTTTACATTTGGTGAGGCTCATCGGGTGCTCAAGCCCGGCGGACGGCTCTTCGTCTCCGGACCATTGCCTGAGAACAAGCAGATGTTCTACGACATCATCAAAGAAGCGACGAGCGCGACGATTCCACCCATGCCTGGTTCCTCGCGTTTCAAAGGGGACATCTTCAACACGATCGACCGAATCTTCGCCAAGACCGAATTGCACAAATTCGAGAACCATCTCACTTTCCCCGAAGTTGCACCATTTATTAAGTACGTCCGCGCTTCATTGAGCGAAGACCGCAAACTCTGGACTTCGATGTTCAACGGCAGGGATAAGTATGAAGCGCTCATCGGCAAGATCAACGATGTGGCTACGCGCTGGTTCAACCGCGACGGCAAGCTGGTAATGACCAAAGTCGTTGGCGGGATTCTGGCAACAAAGTAACTACATCCGTCATTGCGAGCCCGACAGGGCGAAGCAATCCCCTGCTTATGAGGAGATTGCTTCGGGCAACGAACAAGAGCGCCCTCGCAATGACAATTTCCACCATGAACTTCTCTGGCAAACGAGTCCTCTTCCTTGGCGCGCACCCTGACGATATCGAGTTGGGATGCGGCGCTTTGCTTCACAACATTGTGAAACAGTCTGATGTTTTGTGCGTTACGCTTTCGGACAATCAAAAGAATCCCGAACTCCAAAATGTTAGGGATGAACACTACGAAGCGATGACAGTGTTGGGCGTGCCAATGGAGAAAATCGTTTTCGGTCCGTTCACCACGCGCATCTTCCCCGATTCACGGCAGGAGATACTCGAATATTTCCTCAAACTCCGCAAAGACTTCCAACCCGACCTTATCTTCACGCACTCGAAGCAGGATGTACATCAAGACCACAACACCATGACCAATGAAGCCCTGCGTGCATTTCGTGGGATCACTTTGCTAGGATTTGATGTTGTCCGCTCCTCGTTTGGATTCTTCCCGCACTTCCTTGTGGAAGTCACGGAAGAAGATGTGAACAAGAAGATCGAAGCGTTATCCAAATATGAAACCTATCGCGACCGTTACTACTTCAACAGTGAATTGACGCGCTCGATCATGGTTCGCCACGGCGCGCTTGCGGAACGCCCGTTTGCGGAAGGGTTCGACATAATGAGAATTGTGGGGCGGTTTACGATTTCAGATTGACGATTTACAAGTGATGCAAGGAAAGAAGAAAGAGGAAAGATGGAATACAAGATTCTATTTCAAGAACTCGTCCACAGCACGGAAATGATTCAGGCTTTGCTGGCAGGCGTCGGTCAGGAAGAAGCGCAGGTCAAGCCGAGCAAAAGTTCGTGGTCAATTTTGGAAGTCACCTGTCATCTCTACGATGAAGAGCGCGAGGATTTCCGCGAACATCTGGATTTCATCCTGCATCGTCAAGGCAAAGATGAGTGGCATCCCATTGCCCCAACTGCCTGGGTTAAACTGCGGAAGTACAATCAGCAAAATTTCAAAACCATGCAACGAAAATTTTTCAGTGAACGGGAAAAGTCTTTGACGTGGCTCAAAAGTCTGAAAAACACAAACTGGAATTTCACCTACAAAAGCAAATTCGGTTCGATGCGCGCGGGCGACATGTTCGCTTCGTGGGTGGCACACGACAACCTGCACATCCGCCAGTTGACTGAGTTGCGGAGGGCAAGGACCGAAAGAATCACAAAGCCTTTCCACATTCAATACGCTGGAGAGTGGTAACTAAACCCAAAGCAGTTCTCAAGTTGGGGGATAAAACGTGCGTTCCATGTTAAACTTTTAGAAAGTAACGCATGGCTATTCCAAAGACAAAACTCCGCCCGCCAAGCCTGAGACAGCAAATCGTTCCGCGCCCGCGGTTGACGAAATCCTTCACTGACCGCCGCCCCCTGACGATCGTCTCCGCGCCTGCGGGTTCGGGGAAAACCACGCTCGCGCTGGAGTGGCTGGCTTCGAGCAAAACGAAGGTCGCATGGCTCTCGTTGGATGCGGATGACAACGATCCCATCCGCTTTATCAATGGAATGATCGCGGCACTGCATGTTGCCGGGTTGAAGTTGCGCGCGCCGTCGGGTCAACGCGATGTCAAGAACATCGTTACGGAAGTCATCAACCAATTTGAAAACAAGGAAGCAGTAACGATTGTCCTCGACGATTACCATCTGATCTCCGATGATTCCATTCACGCGGCGGTGGAATACCTGCTCGAACACATTCCTCCCGCATTGCAACTCGTCATTGTCACACGCGAGACGCCTCCGCTGCCGCTGGCGCGGTTGAGGGCACGCGACCAACTACGCGAATTTCACCTGGATGAACTCCGCTTCACTGCCGAAGAGACGCGGCAATTCCTGAGTCAGATCATGGGGCTGAAATTATCGAACCAGCAGGTCAACTCCATCGCGCAACACACACAGGGATGGATCGCGGGCTTGCAGATGACGGGCTTGTCGCTTCAATCCGATGCGAGCCAGCCGATCCCCAACCCCAGCGAACGCCAATTCATCACGGAATATTTTCTCACCGAGGTTTTCGACCATCAGCCGAAGGAGGTTCAGACCTTCCTGCTCCACACTTCGATCCTCGAAAAGTTTTCAGCGGCGCAATGCAAAGCGGTGTTCGCGGGCAATGCCAACAAAATGCTTGCCCATCTCGAAAAAGCGAACCTCTTCATCAGCGCGGTGGACAAATGGCATCAATACCATCCGCTGTTTCGAGAATTTTTGCAGGCAAAACTGAAAAGCACATTCCCTGAACGAGTCAAAGACCTGCATGAAAAATCATATCGCTGGCTCGAACAAAATGGATTCACCGCCGAAGCCATCCCTCACGCATTTGCAGTTGCGGATGACGAATCGGCCGCGCGGCTGATCGCGACACTTGCGCCTGATTATCTCAAGCGCGGTGAACTGGTCACCCTCCGCCGCTGGCTGGAGCGTCTGCCGGAATCGATCATTTGGCGTTCCCCGCGCCTTTGCCTGACCCAGATCTGGCTGCTACTCGATTCGAACATGCAGAGGGATGCACAGACGTATTTCGACCGGCTGGGAAACTATCTCGAAAAGAACATGAGGAGCGAATTCTTGATCCTGCGCGCGCTCCACTCTGCGATGACCCATCAACCCGAAGAGGCGCTGAAGTTCGTGCGGCGGGCGCAACGGACAAAAGAAGCCAGAGATCCGTTCCTGCAGACGTATGTTTCGTTCGGGCTGGGCGCGGCGCAAAAGATGGCGCTTCAACTCTTCCCCGCGGAGCAAAGTTTTCGCAACTCGCTTGCGCTGGCTGAATCGGATGGCAATTCCTTTATCGCGCTCTCCTCGCTCGCCAACCTGGTGGATGTGTTGTACCTGCGAGGGCAACTTACCGATTCAGAACGCGCCTGCCGCGAAGCGCTCCGCAAATTTTCAGAACACATCCCCGAAGCCAGCGATTGGTATTGGACATTGGCGCGTATCGCCTATCAACGGAATCATTTGAACGCCGCGCTCGATTTTGCCAACCGCGCCATCGACCTGTGCGTGGAAACCAATCAACGAACGATCCATGCGCGGGTGCTGTTACAACGCGCCCAGATCCACCACGCACTCGGAAACAAGGAAAAAGCACAAGCCGATCTCGATGCCGCAGACACGCTCACACGCGTTTTGCAGGATAACAACGTCCTGCGTTCGATCGTTCGACAGCGGATCTATTTTGCCATCCGCGATGGCGACTTCGACTCGGCGCGCAAATGGTATGCAACTTTGACGGAATACGGCGAGACACCATACCCTTTCTATTATTCGTTTGCAAAAGGCAGGCTATTACTTGCAGAAGAGAATTTCAAAGATGCAGGAACGGAATTCGAGTTAACACTGGAGCACCTGAACGAAGTTGACCTTGCCATCATCCGCATGGAAACTCTGATCGAGCAGGGTATTTGCTTGAATGCAACCGGTCTAAAGGGGAAGGCCGTGAAAGTTTTGGAAGCGGCGATGAAACTCTCGCAGGCGGGAGGCGTCATCCGCCCGTTGGTAGAGGCGCAGGAACAGGTTTTGGCAATCCTTTCAGGTACGAGCCGCAACAAACTCGCCCGAATGTTGAGTAACGCGTCGGGGAACGGGAGGCAGGCTGAAATCGAAGAAAGAAGCGTGCTGAAGCACGCGAATCTCACCCGACGGGAGCGGGAAATCCTGCAATTGTTGGGGATGGGATTGTCCAACCAGGAGCTGGCGGAACGGCTGTTCATCGCCGAAGGAACATTGAAAAGACACGTCGCCAACCTTTACCAAAAGCTGGGAGTGCATAACCGGGCACAAGCGATCCAGCAACTCAACCAGTCGCAATAAAATACACACAAAATACATATTTTCGGGCATCCATTGAGCGGAAAAACAGTGTACAGTCAGGGACATGAAAAACGATAACTGGGCTGTTCGCTATTTCACATTGTGGACGGGGCAGGCATTATCTCTGCTCGGTAGTCAACTGGTACAGTTCGCCATCATTTGGTATCTCACCACCTCCACGAACTCCGCGACAACACTGGCTTTCGCGTCCATGATGGGATTGTTGCCGCAAGTCCTGCTCTCGCCGTTCATCGGCACGTGGGTAGACCGCGGCAACCGCAGGCTCATCATGATCGCGGCGGATTCAACCGTGGCTGTGACAACAATCTTCCTCGCGACTGCGTTCGCGCTCGGGGTTGTGGAAACATGGCACATCTATCTTGCGTTGTTCATCCGCGCGGTGGCAGGAGGGTTTCACGAATTCGCGTTCGGAGCGTCCGCTGTGATGCTCGTGCCAAAGGAGCAACTTGCCCGCGTGCAGGGATTCAACCAGGCGTTGTATGGCGCGTTGAACATCCTCTCGGCGCCGCTCGGCGCGTTCCTGCTTGCCATCCTGCCCATGCAGGGAATCCTGGCGATCGATGTATCCACGGCGTTGATCGCGGTGGCGATCCTCTTCTTCATTCACATCCCGCAACCGGAACGAGGCGAGCAGACGCCGTCCACGTTCTGGCAGGACTTTACGGCTGGTTTCCGCTACATCATCACGTGGCGCGGACTGGTGATTTTGCTTTTGCTGGTGATGGTGATCAACTTTTTCTTCACCGCCACCGAACCACTCACGCCACTGCTCATCACGAATCATTTCGGCGGCGGCGCAGACCAACTTGCCCTGTGGCTTTCCTTGTTTTCCGTCGGAACTGTTGCAGGCGGCTTGATCCTCGGCGCGTGGGGCGGCTTCAAGAGGAAAATCATCACCGCGCAATTGGGGTTGATCGTAAGCGGGATTTGTACGATCGTCGTCGGTGTGGTTTCATCGAATCAATTCATCGTCGGATTGGTCGCGAACTCGTTGGTGGGATTTTTGTTGCCGATCATCAACGGTTCATTCGGCGCTACATTGCAGGCAACCATCGTCCCTGAAATGCAGGGGCGGGTGTTCGCGTTCATACGAAGCGCGGCGATGCTTGTCTCGCCGCTGGCGTTGATCGTGGCGGGTCCCGTCGCGGATGCGATCGGGATCCAGCCGTGGTTCGTGGGCGCGGGTGTTTCCTGCGTGGTGCTGGGCGCTGCGGCGTTTCTTTCGAAAGATGTGATGAGCATGGAAAGTAAAACCATGCAGGAGAAGGTGCAAATTGTTGCCGACAACCCTTGATTTCGATTCCATTTGGGATTACTCGAACCCGCAAAAGACGGAGGATCGATTCTGCGAAATCCTGTTGCAGATCCCCGATAACGAGCCTGCCTTCCTCGAACTGCTCACGCAGATCGCGCGTGCGCAGGGTCTTCAACGTAAATTCAACAAGGCGCATCAAACGCTCGACCAGGTGGAGAGACGACTCGGGAAGGTGGCATCGCGCGAAAAAGTTCGCTATCTTCTGGAACGCGGGAGAGTGTTGAATACGTCGGGCAAACCCGATGAGGCGCGTCCCTATTTTGAGCAGGCATTGGTTACTGCAACGAAAATCGGGGAGGACTTTTACGCAGTGGATGCACTCCACATGCTCGCCATCGTCGCCGCTCCCGCTTCCTCCCTGGACCTGAACCTGCGCGCCATCCAGTTGGCAGAATCATCGGGGCAGGAAAAAGCGCGCGGCTGGCTTGGTTCGTTATATAACCCAAGTTGCGACCTACCAAAGGAAGTTGATGGAGCAGGCGAGCACAAAGA
>CAZQES010000170.1:0-7586 GCA_964591425.1 uncultured Anaerolinea sp. | reverse complement strand
GAGCCTCCTCTTTTCTCATACCGATTCTCTCACATCCCAAATGCGATTGCCCTAACGATTACAATCCCTTCACGCAGAAATTTCCATTCCCTGTTAGAATAGCGACGAAGAAGCCCCTTCAAGGGCTTCTTCCATGTCAACATGTAGTGCCGACTTCAGTCGGCGATCGAAAAGGAAATCTTCTCTCCATGCACTACAACTTCCGCCTGTTCTGGCGCACCTTCTACCGTTCGTTCTTTGCTTCGAAAAACACACCCGCCCCACTCAACCGAAGACGCATCATCTTCCTGATCATTTTTTATGCCATCTGGCCCCTCGGTTCGCTCTTGACGTGGTTTTTCTTCTGGCTCGATGACCTCCTTTACCACGGTCACAAAACACAACCCGTCGAAAAACCGCTCTTCATCATCGGCAATCTGCGAAGCGGCTCCACCTTTCTCCATCGCCTGCTCTCGCGCGACACAACCTTCACCAGCCTGACCACGTGGGATATTTACCTCACTCCTTCCGTCGTTCAAAAGAAATTCACGCAATTCGTCTCGCGCCTCGATAATAAACTGGGCGGGCATTTGCACCGCCTGCTCTACGCCTTCGACCGCCGCACGCTCGGTCAATTCAAAATTCACCCCATCTCGTTCTTCCAACCGGAAGAGGACGAAAACATCCTCATGCACGCGTGGGATTCGTTCTGGGTCACGTTCCTGTTCCCCTTCATGGACGAGTTCCCCAACTACCAGCACTTCGACGAAGCCTTGCCGCCAGAATACAAAAAAAGGATCATGGCGTTCTACAAATCCATGCTGCAACGTCACCTGTACGCGACGGGTAAAAAATATTATGTGGCAAAAGCGCCTGCCTTCAGCGCCAAGATTCAAACCCTCGTCGAATTTTTCCCCGACGCGCGCATCATCTATCTTGCCCGCAACCCGCTCGATATGCTCCCCTCCACCGTTTCGTGGATCAATTACTCGCGCGCCGTGTTCACGGGTCCACACGAAAAATATATTTATCTGGATGAAATCCTCGACCTGACTCAACACTGGTATCGCCACCCGCTTCAATATTTAGACACGCATCCCTCCCCCAGACACCTGATTCTCAAC
This sequence comes from uncultured Anaerolinea sp., assembly GCA_964591425.1. Taxonomy (GTDB): domain Bacteria; phylum Chloroflexota; class Anaerolineae; order Anaerolineales; family Villigracilaceae; genus Defluviilinea. The sequence goes on along the minus strand of CAZQES010000170.1, from coordinate 6,483 downwards.
TACGACGACCTGATCCAACGCCCGGAGCAGGTTATCCGCAGGTTCTACGAACAGTTCGGCTACCCCGATAAACCGGGACTGGAAAAAATCGTGGACGAAGCGGTGAAGGACACACTCGCCCACCGCAGTGACCACTCTTACTCGTACGAAGAAATGGGCTTCACCCGCGAACAGATCGTTGAAATGTACGCCGACATCTTCGAGCGCTTCGGCTTCGACAAACGCGAACATGAACTCGCGGGGGTGAGGACAAGAGTTTCGGCGTTCGATTAAAGCAACAGGTCGGTTTGAACCGACCTGTTTTTTCATACGCCTAAGCCGAGGACTTTTTTGTCGGCGTTGTTTTACTTGTCTTGCGTATCGGTGTCTTCGCTTTTGCTTTTTTAACGGGCGCGGATTTGGACTTCTGCGCGGTGGATTTTCTTTGCGGGGTCACAGCGGCTGGTTCAACAAACGCAGGCTGAAGTACGACGGGAGGGGTGATCTTGTATTCCTCTTCCCAATTTTCTGCAAACGAGACGTTGATTCCCTTGTACCGAATCATCAACACTACCGCGCCGGCGACCGCCATCAACGCGGAAAATACCGCCGAATAACTGATTCCCAGTTCGGGGATCTTCGGCTGGTCCGGGCGGAAGAACTCGATCCACGTGCGTCCCACCCCGGCAAGGATCAACCAGCCTGCGAACAACGTTCCGGGCTTGAGTTGCTTTCCATAGCGGCGAGACAGCCAAAATAGGAGTCCTGCCGCGGCGAAATTCCAGAGCATCTCGTAGGCGAACGTCGGATGGAAGCGCGCGGTCTCCGGCAGGTTCCGAAACTCGAGCAAGCGGTTCTCCGCCGAGATCGGAATCCCCCACGGGAGTGTAGTCGGCGGTCCGTATAATTCCTGATTGATGAAATTGCCAAGCCGTCCGATCGCCTGCCCGATCAACAAGCCGGGTCCAGCCATATCCAGATATAACCACGGGTCGAGGTTGTTCCGGCGAATGAACCACAACAGAACGATCGCGCCGAACAGGAATCCGCCAAAGATATGCAGTCCGCCGCCGCCGATGTTGAGGATCTGCGCGGGGTTTTCAACAAAGACACGATTCCCGCCCAGCGTGGCGTTGACCACATACCACAACCGCGCACCGGCGATGCCGATCAGTACCACCCAGATCAAAGCGTCCCAAAGTTTTTCGCTGTCTTCACCGAGGCGTTTGAGGCTTCGTTCGACGATCATCGAGCCGACCAGCACGCCGAGCATTACGATCAGCCCATACCAGTATACGTCGCGTTCATAACCGAACAGCCGAATAGTGAACATCACAGGGTCTATCATGTATACCTCTAATGGAAATTTTCAGGGATTATAACATCCGCAACCGCCGAGCCAGCAGGGGAAATCGAATCTGGACAAAAACGCGTCGATTCCGTTCATTACATCCATAACTCCGCCTTCATGACAATGTACACATCTTCCTATAAGTCGAAATGCTTACAATCGGAGTCAACGTTGACCGAAAGAGTCATACAATGCTAAGAATCAACCGCCAAACCGATTACGCCGTCCGCGTGGTGCTTGCCCTCGCCAAACTCGGCGAGGGATGCCGAACCTCCAGCGCGGAAGTTCAAAGGGAAATGCAGATTCCGCAAGCATTGATGGCGCGCATCGTGGCGCAACTCGCTCGTAACGGATTGGTCAATACGTTTCCGGGGCGCGAGGGCGGTTTGTCGCTACCCTACCCGTCCTCGAAGATCACGCTCAGGGATGTGGTCGAAGCGTTCGAGGGACCCATCCTGCTTTCACAATGTCTGCAGGTGAAAGGCGAGGACGACTGCCCTTTCCAATCCAATTGCCCGGTACGCTCGAAGTGGGGACGCGTTCAGGTGGCGATGATGCGCGAAATGGCGTCGATCACGTTCGAAAGTCTCGTGGAGGAAGCGGCTGGCGCGCCTATGGCAACGTCAAGGTTGGTTTAGTTGTATCACCCTGAGCAGTGCCTCGCGCCACGAAGGTCTCCTACTCCCGCAGTAGAGATTCTTCGCTTCGCTCAGAATGACACATAACATATTTCAAGGAGAGTCTATGGACGTCGTAACACTTTCTCGATTGCAGTTTGCCCTCACCACTATCTACCACTGGCTGTTCGTTCCGCTGACCTTGGGGATGGGCTGGTTCGTGGCATTCATGCAAACACGTTATTACCAGACCCGCGACGAGAGCTGGCGCAAGATGGCAAAGTTCTGGGGCAAGTTGTTTCTGATCAACTTCGCCATCGGCGTGGTGACCGGCATCGTGCAGGAATTTCAGTTCGGCATGAACTGGTCGGAATATTCCCGCTACGTGGGCGATATCTTCGGCGCGCCGCTGGCAGTGGAAGCCCTGCTCGCTTTCTTCATGGAATCCACCTTCCTCGGCATTTGGATCTTCGGCGAAGGACGCGTATCGGAAAAGGTCCATCTCGCTTCGATCTGGCTGGTCGCCATCGGCTCGAACCTTTCCGCGTTGTGGATTCTGCTCGCCAATGGCTGGATGCAACACCCGGTCGGCTATGTGATCAACGAAGCCAACGGCCGCGCGGAACTGGTCAACTTCTTCGCGCTGGTCGGCAACCCCAAAGGTTGGTTGTTCTTCTGGCATACCATTGCGGACGGTCTGTTGATGGCGGCGATGGTGATCATCGCGGTCAGCGGATATCACATCTTCCGCAAGCAGAACGTGGATTTCTTCAAACGTTCGTTCGTCATTGCTTCGGTGGTCGGATTGATCGCCAGCGTGCTGGTCTTCCTCGGCGGGCATACGATGGGTCAGTACATGTACGAAACCCAGCCGATGAAATTCGCCGCCATCGAAGCGCACTGGGAAAGTTCAAAACCCGCTTCGTTTTCCATCATCACGATCGGCGACCTTTCCGGGAAACGCGAGGTGTGGTCGATCCGCGTGCCGCGTGTATTAAGTTTCCTTGCCTGTAACAACTTCGACTGTGGAGTCCGAGGCGTGTACGACATCCAGGCGGAATATGAAGCGACCTACGGCGCCGGTGATTACATCCCGCTGATGGTCGTCACGTATTGGACATTCCGCATCATGATGACGTTCGGCTTCATTATGATCGGCGTCACCGCGTTCTTTGTGTGGTCGAATCTGCGCGGCGACATCACCAAAGCCAAGTGGATGAAGTGGATGCCGCATCTGCTCATCCTGCCGTATCTTGCCAACGCCAGCGGATGGATCCTAACCGAAATGGGACGCCAGCCGTGGATCGTGCAAGGCTTGCTGAAGGTGGAAGATGCGGTTTCACCAAATCTCACATCGGTTGACCTGCTCATCTCGCTGATCGGTTACACCGTCGTTTATGGTTCACTCGCAGTCGCGATGGTCAAGCTGATGGTCAAATATGCCAAAGCCGGGCCTGATGCCGCCATGCATGAATCGGTCGATGTCGCTCCCGCCTTCGTCGGCGCGGATGATTAACGGAGAAACAATGTCATACGAATTTCTTCAAATACTTTGGTTCATTCTGATCGCTGTCCTTTGGATCGGCTTCTTCTTCCTCGAAGGATTCGATTTCGGCGTGGGTATGCTCCTGCCCTTCCTCGGCAAGAAAGATGAAGAGCGTCGCGCCATCATCAACTCCATCGGCTCCGTTTGGGATGGGAACGAAGTGTGGCTACTCACTGCCGGAGGCGCGACCTTTGCGGCGTTCCCACACTGGTATGCCACCATGTTCAGCGGTTTTTACCTCGCGCTGTTCCTGTTGCTCGTCGGCTTGATCCTGCGCGGCATCTCCTTTGAATATCGTTCCAAAGATGCGCACCCCGCTTGGCGCAACCGCTTCGATTGGATGATCGCAATCGGTTCATTCCTTGCGGCATTGTTGCTCGGCGCGGCATTTGCCAACCTCGCCCGCGGCGTGCCCATCAACGAAAATATGATGTTCACCGGCAATCTGTTCACGCTTCTCAACCCCTACGGCTTGCTCGGTGGCGTAACCACGGTTGCGATCTTCCTGCTCCACGGCGCGAACTTCCTCGGTCTCAAACTCGAAGGCGAACTGCGCGAACGCGTCAACGGCTTTGCCAAAAGAATCTGGGTTTGGACCACTGTGCTTTACATCGCTCTCGGCATCTTCACGTATGTCTCGGGCTTCTGGGCGCGCGGCATCGTCAACCCCGGCATCGTGCCGATCACAGCGGTTGTGGTTCTGTTACTCGCCGGTTACTTCATCAACCAAAAGATGGAAGGCTGGGCGTTCATCATGGTCGCGCTCAACATTGTGCTCACGCAAGTCACATTCTTCACCATGACCTTCCCCAACGTGATGCTCTCCACCACCAACCCAGCCTACAGCCTCACGATCTACAACGCCTCCTCGTCACAATACACACTGACGGTCATGTCCATCGTTGCTTTGATCTTCGTCCCCATCGTGCTCGCCTATCAAGGCTGGACGTACTACATGTTCCGCAAACGAATCAGCACCGATAAAAAATCACTGGTTTACTAACGCAACCTCCTCTGTATAATTTGGAAGGTTGAGGATGCCAAAAGCAATCCGTCAACCTTCCAAATTTTTAACTTGACACCTGACATCCCATCATGCACCGCCGCCTCCTGACCCTCACCCGCGACACGAGTCTTCCCCTTCTCTTCACGGTTCTCTCCGGACTTTTGGCTGGTCTGCTCACCATCGGTCAAGCCTACCTCGTCAGCGCCACCGTGGACGGTGTTTTCCTCCGGGGACAAACCCTCGCGCAAGTGTTTCATTGGCTCCAATGGATTCTCATCATCATCGCCGGGCGCGCCATGCTCACGTGGGTCAATGAAGTTTCCGCGAACGCCGTTGCTGTAAGAATCAAAACTGACCTGCGCGAGCGACTCTTCAACCACATCCTCAAACTGGGTCCCGCCTACACGCGCGGACAACGCACAGGTGAACTCACCACAGCCGCCGTCGAAGGCATCGAAGCGCTGGATGCGTATTACTCCCAGTACCTGCCGCAACTCGTCATCACCGCGCTTGTCCCGATCAGCATTCTGTTTTTTGTCTTTCCGATGGATTTGTTATCGGGTTTCATCTTGCTCATCACCGCGCCGTTGATTCCTTTTTTCATGGTGATGATCGGCAAAGGCGCAGAGATCGTTACCAAACGGCAATATGAAACGCTCTCACGTCTCTCATCCCACTTCCTCGACAGCCTGCAAGGACTGACCACGCTCAAACTCTTCGGTCGTTCCAAATCTCATGCGAAAAATATCGCCGCCGTGAGCGAACAATACCGTGACACCACCCTCGGCGTTTTGCGAATCACTTTTCTCTCTGCTCTCGCGCTTGAACTGCTGGCAACCCTCAGCACCGCCATCATCGCCGTCGAGATCGGCTTCCGCCTGCTGTACAAAGTGATGGAATTCCGAGAAGCATTCTTCCTGCTCATTCTCGCGCCTGAATTCTACATGCCGCTTAGAATGCTCGGCGCACGCTTCCATGCGGGGATGTCCGGCACCACCGCGGCGAAGAAGATATTTGAAATTTTGGATAAACCAGTTACCAATGAGCAGTTGTCAGTGATCGGTGAACAATCAAAGGAAAAGTTTTCATCCATTGACTTTGACAATGTTACTTTCACTTATCCCGATGAAACAACCCCTGCATTAGAAAACATCAACATGACTATCAAGGCAGGACAACACATCGCCCTCGTCGGCAAAACGGGCGCGGGGAAATCAACACTTGTTAATTTGCTGTTAGGGTTTATTCAGCCGTCGGCAGGGCGTATACAGGTACACACGCACACAGGGAAACAGGCAGACAGTGAAACAGGTACGCAATACGAACTACGTAGCACGCCCTCTCATCCTTTAATTGCCTGGGTTCCCCAACATCCCCACCTCTTTCACGACACCCTCGCCGCCAACATCCGCCTCGGCATACCAGATGCAACGCACGAAGAAGTTGTCGAAGCCGCCAAAGGCGCGCACCTGCACGATTTCATCGAGACACTCCCTGACAAATACGAAACGGTCATCGGTGAAAGCGGAGCGCGTCTCAGCGGCGGACAGGCAAAACGCCTCGCCCTCGCCCGGGCATTCCTCAAAGACTCGCCCATCCTCATCCTAGATGAACCCACCTCCAGCCTCGACCCTGAAACTGAATCCCTGCTCGAAGAATCCACGCGGCGGCTCATGCAGGGACGCACCGTCATCACCATCGCACACCGCCTCAACACCGTCTTCAAAGCGGATCAGATCATCGTTCTCGATCAAGGTCGCATCCTCGAGCAAGGCACACACAAAGAATTGCTCGAACAAAACGGCGCATACGCGGCGATGGTAAAAACCTATGCAGATGAAATGAAAGAAGAAAGAGGAAAGGTCGGAAAAGCTAACACACAACACATAACAAGCGCCTTGAATCTCCAGTCTCCAGCCTATAATTCTCTGATCTATAACCCTCCAGCCGCCAATCTTCAATCCAAAATCGTAAATCGAAAATC
>CAZQES010000169.1:0-7679 GCA_964591425.1 uncultured Anaerolinea sp. | reverse complement strand
ACAAGCACGCCAACATCGTTCCCTCGCGCAAGCAGAAGGCAACAACGAAGATATCATCGAATGGCAGGAGCGAGAGACGGAATTGAGCGAGCAGATCGAACGGATGCGCACCGGCTGGGATCGCGCGAACAGCCCCGTTGTTTCGGCGGAAGATATTGCCGAAGTCGTATCGATGTGGACAGGCGTTCCGCTGATGCAACTGGCAGAAGAAGAATCGCAACGCCTGCTCAAGATGGAAGATGAACTCCGCAAGGGAATCATCGGACAGGAAGACGCCATCGTCGCCATCTCGCGTGCCGTACGCCGCGCACGCGCCGGTCTGAAAGACCCGAAACGCCCGATCGGTTCGTTCATGTTCCTTGGACCCACCGGAGTCGGCAAAACAGAATTGACCAAAACACTTGCCAAGTTCATGTTCGGCAGTGAAGAAGCCGCGATCCAACTAGACATGTCTGAGTTCATGGAGAGGCACACTGCCTCGCGCTTGGTCGGCGCGCCTCCGGGCTACATCGGATATGAAGAAGCCGGTCAACTCACCGAAGCCCTGCGCCGCAGACCGTATTCGATCGTGGTCTTCGATGAAGTGGAAAAGGCGCATCCCGAAGTGCACAACATGTTGTTGCAGATCATGGAAGAGGGTCACCTCTCGGATGCGAAGGGCCGCAAAGTGGACTTCCGCAATGCGATCATCGTGATGACCTCCAACATCGGCGCGGACGTGATCAAGAAGCAGTCGTCACTCGGTTTTGCGCTCAAACGCGATGAAGTGACCGAGGAACGACTCTCGTACGAAGACATGCGCAAGAAGCTGAACGAATCGCTCAAGCGCGCGTTCCGTCCAGAGTTCATCAACCGCCTCGACGCGACCGTGATCTTCCGCGCACTCAACCGCGAGGACATCCAACAGATCGTTTCGCTCGAACTGGATAAAGTTGCCGAACGACTCAAAGAACATGACCTCGTGCTGACCGCCACACCCGAAGCCCTCGCGACACTGGCTGATCTGGGCTACGACGCAGAATTTGGCGCTCGTCCCTTGAAACGGGTCATCCAGCAAAAGGTGGAAGACTTGTTATCGGATCGTGTCTTGAGCGGAGAATTCCAACACGGCGATTCGGTTCTCGTCACGCTGAACCCCGATGGCGAGATCGCGCTCGAACGCCATACCATTCCCGAAGTTGAAGAAGAACCGGTGGTGTGAATCCGTCATACCGCAGTTGATGGTCTAAAGACCACTTACTGCGGGATAACTTTTATTGAAATTGAAGAAGTGAGAGCGGAGAAAAATCTCCGCTCTCTTCTTGTTTTAATAGCGAGGTGGTATAACCCGTAATACTTTCATAAGAATTTTTCAAGCATTCATGTAGTCTAGAGAGCAGACCAAAGAAAAGGAGAACTTATCATGAATACCAATCTTCAAACCGCGACACTGGCTGGAGGATGTTTCTGGTGCCTCGAAGCCGTTTTCGACGAGGTGAAGGGAGTCGAGGGTGTGGAATCAGGCTACACCGGCGGACGAAGCGTGAATCCGTCTTACCGCGACATCTGCAACGGGGATACGGGTCACGCGGAGGTGGTGCAGGTCCGCTTCGATCCGACCATCGTCTCGTATCGCGACCTGTTGAATGTGTTCTTCGCCATTCACGACCCGACCACGTTGAACCGCCAAGGCAATGACATCGGCACGCAATATCGGTCCGCGATTTTCTATCATGATGGTGAGCAGAAGCAGATCGCCGAGGAAACCATCAAAGAGTTGAACGCGCAGAAGATCTGGGACAAGCCCATCGTCACCGAAGTGTCAAAATTGGACAAGTTCTACATGGCGGAGGATTATCATCAGGAATACTTCGCGAAGAATCCGTACCAGCCGTATTGTCAGGCGGTCGTCGCGCCGAAGGTGGCGAAGTTCCGCAAGTATCATTTGGAGATGTTGAAGAAGCAACCGGCGTAGGTTGCACAGACCTCACAGGTTTTGAAACCTGTGAGGTCTTATTTTTTGTTATACTTGCCGTCGCTCTAGGAACGAATGTTCATCCCGCAGTTGAACTGCGGGATGAACCTAACCTTATGGATGAAACTCGAACCCCCAACTTTTTCGTAAGCGACATCCCCATCTACGGGGACACGCTTCTCGCGCCTATGGACGGCTACTCGGACTGGCCCTTCCGGTCAATCTGCCGCGCGCTCGGTTCGGCGATGAGTTACACCGAGTTCGTGAAAGTGGAAAAGATACTCAGCCGCTCCAAAGAACCTGCCAAGAGACTTTACTTTGAGGAAGCGGAGCGACCTGTCACCTTTCAAATTTACGGCGATGACCCAGACCTGATCCTCAAAGCCGCTCTGATCGTGGAAAAATGGAAGCCTGACATCATCGACCTCAACATGGGTTGCCCCGCCAAATCCATTGCGGATCGCGGCGCAGGGGTGGGCATGATGCCCTCTCCGTTGAAGATCGCCCGCACCTTCAGAAAGTTGACCTCCGCGCTGAAAGTTCCCGTCACAGGAAAGATTCGATTAGGCTGGGACCGCAACAAGAACTATAAATTGATCGCGCGCATCATGGAAGAGGAAGGCGGTTCGCTCATTGCGATCCATGGTCGCACAAAGGAACAACGCTACAGCGGGGATGCAGATTGGGACTCGATTGCCGAAGTGAAGTCGCTGGTCAAAATTCCTGTGATCGGAAGCGGCGACGTCCGCACCGTGGCTGACATTCAAAAGATGAAGCGCCACACCAACTGCGACGCGGTGATGATCGGGCGCGGCGCGATCGCCAACCCGTGGATCTTTGCAGGTTATGACCGCGAGCAGGTTCCGCACGAGTTGTTGAAGGAAACCATCCACGAGCATTTGGAAAAGAGCGTCCAGTTTTACGGCGAAGAGGACGGTCAGCGACTCTTCCGCAAGTATGCGGTGCAATATCTGTTGTTGAAAACGCTCGACCGCAACGCGCGCAAGGAAATTTTGAAGGAACGTCCTGCCGGGGAATTTTTAGAGATGCTGAACCAAGTCTACGCGCTGACGGCGAATTAGTTTTACCGCTAAGCACGCGAAGGTCGCTAAGATTCTAAAAATTAGGACGCAGATAAACGCTGACTCGCGCTGATTTAAAGAGAAAAATCTGCGTTTATCAGCGTCCAACATGAGTTTTGAGACTCTAACCGATAAAGCCTATTCTCTTGTCGGTAAAAATTTTCATCCCAAACCCACATCCAAAATCATCATGATCACGAACCCGAGCATCGCGCCGGACGTGGCGAAGTCGGTATTCTTTGCCAGTTGCGATTCGGGGATCAATTCCTCGACCACCACGAAGATCATCGCGCCGGCGGCAAACGCCAGCGCATAGGGCAAAATGGGCCGCATCAACAACACAGCCGCCGCGCCGAGCGCTCCCGCGACCGGTTCGATCAACGCGGAGGATTGACCGAACCAAAAACTCCGAAAGCGCGACATGCCCTCCGAACGAAGCGGAACGGAAACCGCCACGCCCTCCGGGAAATTCTGGATCCCGATCCCTATGGCGAGCGCAATTGCCCCGGCGAGAGTCGCGGACGACAGATCCGCCGCGACCGCGCCGAAAGCAACGCCGATCGCCAGTCCTTCTGGAAAATTATGCAGGGTGATCGCCATCACAAGCAAAATGCTCCGCCGCCAATTGGTTGGCATCCCCTCCGCTTCATTCGATGGAAAACCAAGATGAAGATGCGGCAGGAAGAAATCGATCAGACGGATGAGCGCGCCGCCTAACAGGAACCCGAATGCCGCGGGGAACCAGATCGGCACATCGTTCGTTTCGCGCGTCATTTCGATGGCGGGCGCGAGCAACGACCAAAAGCTCGCCGCGATCATCACGCCCGCCGCGAACCCGAGCATACCATCCAGCAATTTGCGATTCACTTGTTTGAAAAAGAAAACGGTCGACGCGCCGAGCGCGGTCACGAACCATGTGAATGTGGTGGCGATCACTGCCTGCCCTATCGGGTTGAGTTGCACGAACCATTCGATCATGTGAATACTCCCATTCATTAATCAGAGGCGAACTATCCGATTTTTGTGTAGTGCTTTCGTAAATCGAGTATAGCAAATTTCGGAACGCGCGCAAACATAAACAGAACATAAATTCTGTTATACTCGACCTCACCCCCTGCCCCTCTCCTAAAGGAGAGGGGGGAGTTGAATATGGCAAAAACACAAACACGTTACGTCTGTCAGGAATGTGGGCGCGTTGCCGCGTCGTACATGGGCAAATGCCCGCAATGCGGATCGTTCAACAGCATGGTGGAAGAAGTCATCCACGATGAACCGGTGACGAAATCCACTTCGGTTCGCGGACTGACGGGTCGGTCTGCTCCGCGCTCCATCGGCGATGTCTCCGCTGGTGACGAAGACCGCATCCGCGTGCCCATCGAGGAGTTCGCGCGCGTGCTCGGCGGCGGGATCGTACCCGGTTCCATCGTGCTCGTCGGCGGCGACCCCGGCATCGGCAAGTCCACGCTGATGTTGCAGATGGCAATGGAAATGGCGTCTCAGAAACGCGTGTTGTATGTTTCGGGAGAAGAATCGGAACGACAGATCAAAATGCGCGCGGTGCGTTTGAATTCAAACGTAGGGGCGACGGGCCCGTCGCCCCTACCCGCAAATTTATTGCTCGTCACCGAGACCAACCTCGAAATCATTTTGAATCACATCAACGAAGTGAAACCCGAACTGCTGATCATAGATTCGATTCAAACCGTTTATCTCTCCAGCATGGATTCATCGGCTGGCTCCGTGAGTCAGGTGCGTGAATGTTCCTCGCAATTGCGTGAACTGGCAAAGGCCAGCGGAATCTCGGTCTTCGTCATCGGGCACGTGACGAAAGAAGGGACGATCGCCGGTCCGCGCGTGTTGGAACACATTGTTGATACGGTTTTATATCTCGAAGGAGATCGCTTCCAAGCCTATCGCTTGTTGCGTTCGGTGAAGAATCGCTTCGGCGCGACCTCCGAAGTGGGCGTGTTCGAAATGCGCGAAGGCGGACTCGTTGAAGTGACGAATCCATCCGAGGCGTTCCTTGCGGAGCGCATGATCAACGCGGCGGGCTCTGCAATTGCAGTGACCATGGAAGGCACGCGCCCGATCCTCGTCGAAGTGCAGGGACTCACCTCCCCCACTCAATTCGGCAACGCGCGTAGAACTGCGAACGGAGTAGACTTCAATCGTCTGTTGCTGATCTCAGCAGTGTTGACTCGTAGAGTTGGTTTGAAACTCGCCGAGCAGGATGTCTTCGTCAACGTGGTGGGCGGTCTACAAATTGATGAACCCGCCGCTGATCTCGCCATCGCCGCGGCAATCGCATCCTCGTGGAAGGATGTTTCGGTCAAAGCAGATGCAGTGTTGATCGGTGAGATCGGTCTCGCGGGCGAATTGCGCATGCCCGGTCAGATGCAGGCGCGCTTGCGTGAAGCACAAAAATTGGGCTTCAAAACTGCCATCGTGCCGAAGGCTCTGCGAAAAGGCGAAGGCTATCCCAAAGGGATAGAAATTGTCGAAGTCCGCTCGGTAGATCAGGCGTTGAGCGCGGCGTTAAGCAGTTCTGGAGAGTCATCCAAACGCAAGAGCGCGTAATGCTTTCGTAGGGGCGACCTGGCAGGTTGCCCTTACGGTTTTACAACCAATCCATTTTTTCTCCGTAGAAGGGGCAGAAGGAGAACGAAAATGAAAACCCAAATCATTTCAGCAATTCTTGTCCTTGCTTTAGCGAGCATGGCTTGCGGTATCAGCGTTGACTTGCCACAGCAGGTAAAAGCCGGACCGGAGGTCAAGGTATCCATTGCGGTGACAGATCCCCAGTCCGATGAGACGCGCCTGAATCTGGAATTCGGCGCCGGCGACTTGACGTTATCCCCCGGCGCAAAAAATCTCGTGGATGGCACGGTCGTTTATAACGTGGAAGATTTGAAGCCGAAAGTCATCGAGGACGATGCCAACATCACGATCACGCAGGGAGATTTCAAAACGCTTCCACCCTTCGACGGGATGAAGAACGAGTGGGATCTTCAACTTGGCGATTCGCCGATGGACCTGGTGATCGAAGCCGGCGCGTATAACGGCGTTTTCGAACTGGGCGGTCTGGCATTGAAAAACCTGACCGTGAACGACGGCGCGGCGGACGTGAGTCTTTCATTCTCCGAGCCGAACCTCGTGGAGATGAACGAATTCAGTTACAGCACCGGCGCGTCGGATGTGACGCTGGAGGGGCTGGCGAATGCCAACTTTACACGCTTCATCTTCAACAGCGGCGCAGGTGATTACACCCTCGATTTCTCCGGCGAATTGCAACGCGATGCCACCGTGAGTATTGACAGCGGTTTGAGCGACCTGCGCCTCCTCATCCCTGCGGGCATGAATGCGGTGGTGACCATCGACAGCGCGCTGGTGGATATCAACATCGGCGACGGCTGGTCGCAACGCGGCAACACCTACACCCAAAGCGGCGATGGACCGACACTGACGATCATCATCAACATGGGCGCGGGCGAGATCACAATCACGGACTAGAACGTGCCTGAATAAAATCCCTCCCGGCGTATAATAGCCGGGAGAGTTTTATTTTTAATCAGGAGACGCCTCATGTCCGGACCTCGAACTGTCCGCGCCCCGCGCGGCATTGACCTCACTTGCAAGAACTGGCTGAGCGAAGCCGCATACCGCATGATCCAGAACAACCTCGACCCGGATGTGGCGGAGAAGCCCGAAGACCTCGTCGTCTATGGCGGACGCGGGAAAGCCGCGCGCGATTGGGAATCGTTCGACGCGATCCTCGAATCGTTGAAGAACCTCGAAGAGGATGAAACTCTGCTCGTGCAATCGGGGAAACCTGTGGTCGTGTTCAAGAGTCACACAGACGCGCCGAAAGTGTTGATCGCCAACTCGAACATCGTCCCGCACTGGGCGACGTGGGAATATTTCGATGAGCTAGCCAAAAAGGGACTGATCATGTATGGGCAGATGACGGCTGGTTCATGGATCTACATCGGAACGCAGGGAATTTTGCAAGGCACGTACGAAACCTTCGGCGCGCTGGCAAAACTCAAAGGCTGGGGTTCACTCAAAGGGAAGTTTGTTCTCACCGCTGGCTTGGGCGGGATGGGCGGCGCGCAACCATTGTCCATCACGATGAATGAAGGTGTTGGCTTGATCGTAGAAGTTGACCCTGAACGCGCCGAACGCCGCCGCGCGATCGGCTACGTGGATATGGTGGTGGATAACCTCGAAGAGGCGATGACACTTGTGGAGGAATTCAAGGATAAGCAAGTTCCAAAATCCATCGGCCTCATCGGCAACGCGGCAGAGGTGTACGATGAACTCTCAAAGCGCGGAGTCGTTCCCGATGTGGTGACGGACCAAACGTCGGCGCATGAGGCGTTGTTCTATGTCCCGTCGGGTATATCGGTCACAGCCGCGGATGAATTGCGAAAATCCGATCCTGAGAAATATAAAAAGATGGCGATGGATTCGATGTCACAGCATGTGCGCGCGATGCTGGCGTTCCAAAAAGCGGGTTCGGAAGTATTCGATTATGGAAACAACTTGCGGCAACAAGCGTTCAACAACGGCGTGAGTGACGCGTTCGAGTTCCCCGGTTTTGTGCCTGCTTACATCCGGCCGCTGTTCTGCGAAGGCAAAGGACC
>CAZQES010000168.1:0-7748 GCA_964591425.1 uncultured Anaerolinea sp. | reverse complement strand
CATCACATCCTGCTGGTGCGCACTCACGCGCCAATTGATGACGCGCGGCGAATCGCCTTGCTGATATTCACGGACACCGAAAAATTCCGTGCCTGTGCCGCCGACACGCGCGGGGATCGTCCCCGCGTAGACTCGCGTCCGCCGCGGACGAATCGCCACATGACGAAGACGAGTCAACGATGGGAAGATGAACAACTGTCCCTTCGCTTCGATCTGGGCGGTTCGGCTTGTTATGCCCAACGGATCGTTCACCTCCGCCCGAACGGATTCGAATCCGTACCCGCCGCGCGGACCCGCGACCGTGTACGCAAAGGTGTACGAAGACTCTTTCGAAAGGCGAATCAAATGTCGGTTATGCCCGGACCGAAGCGTCAATTCGGTTGGCAAAAAATCGTCGAGCAAAACTTCGTCGAGATGCGCGCCGCGATTCGTGATCGTCACCGTCACAACCACATCCGCGTTTGGGGATGTGCGTTCCACGCTGAGATGCCGCGTCGCTTCGAGTTTGAAGTCATCGGGAGACAATAAATATCCCGCCAATAAATACACAACGCACGGAATGGCAAGCGCAATGAATTCGCCGCGCTTGATGGCAACACCCGCGAGCAAGAGACCGTATGTGATGAGACCCAGAAGAAGAGAGCGAGACATAAATTTATAAAACCAAAATCGTGTCACTCTGAGGGATCGTTTCCCAGCGACCGAAGGGTCTCATTCATCGTGACAGAGATTCTTCGCTTCGCTCAGAATGACACATCTCGAGGAGATGGCAAGAAAGACTACTTGACCACCGGCACCGGCGTCTTCTCAACCGAATCACGGATGACGTCATCCGTCACCGTACGCGCCATCCAATACTCAGGTTGGAGGATCACGCGATGACCCAACACGGCAGTGGCATAGCGTTTGATGTCGTCAGGGATGATGAAGTCGCGCCCCTCGAGCGCGGCGTTGGCGCGCGCCATCTTGAGGAACGCCAGCGAGCCGCGCGGACTGGCTCCCACCGCGACGCGGCGATCGGTGCGCGTGGCATGGACGAGCGAGGCGATGTAATTTTCGAGGTCGCCATCCACGTGAATGGTTTCGACCGCTTCGCGCAATTCGAGCAATTGTTTGGCTTTCGTGATCTCGCGCAGAACCACATCGTCCTGCCTGCGTTCGCGGCGACGTTTTAGAATTAACTTTTCCTCTTCAAGATTGGGGTATCCCACCGAAAGTTTCAACATGAAACGATCCAATTGCGCCTCGGGCAACGGGAATGTGCCTTCGTATTCGATGGGATTTTGCGTGGCAAGTACAAGGAATGGTTCGGGCAACGGAAGCGACTCGCCTTCGATGGTCACCTGTCCCTCCTGCATGGCTTCGAGCAATGCGGATTGTGTCTTCGGCGAGGCGCGGTTGATTTCATCCGCCAACACAATGTTTGCGAAAACGGGACCCTTGCGAAGTTCGAATTTATTTTTTGTGCGGTTGAAAATGTACCCGCCGGTGATGTCGCCGGGCAACAGATCGGGCGTAAACTGGATTCGTTTGAACGCCAAACCGAGCACTTTGGCGAAACTGCGCGCGATCAATGTTTTACCCAGACCGGGATAATCTTCCAGCAAGATGTGTCCGCCAGCCAGCACGGACGCCATCATTATTTCGAGCAGGGCGCGTTTGCCTACCACGGCGCGCTCCACCTCGGCGATGACTTGCTTGCTGACGGTTGAAACTTTGGTTATGTCTGCCACGTGGTCTCCATGAGTCTCGTGACGGTCACTTTAAGAGTGACTGTCACGTTGCTGTGATTCAACAAACTCTACAACTTCGGCAATATCGTGATCGAGCGGCGTCGGTTCGGATTTCGCGAGCGGATTGTTCCCACGCGGATAATCCGCGAACGAGCCGAGCAATCCCGTTTCGAGATACGCCTGAACGCGCGGAGGCGGCGTCCAACCGGGACCAGCCAACCCGTCGGAAACGAGGCGTTTGTTTCCCGCTGCGCGTCCCTCCAACAACCGGTGCGCGATCCTGCCAAGGCGATTTGCCACCAGCCATTTGTAATAGATCCCGTTCTGCGATTTTTCCATCCACGTCGAAAGAGTCTCAACGTTACCCATCGAAGGTCGGCGAAACGGTTCTTTGCCTTGCATGCGCAACACGTCTGGCACAAGGCTCATCGCAAAGATGAACAACAACACCAACACCAGCACGCTCCACCAGATCGCGCCCGGCATGGCAAGGTATAAAAGATTTAATAACCAAAGAAGATACGACGCGGGTAGAACGAGCATCGCGTACACAACGCCGCTCACGCGAAAAGCCAACCACGCGGCGACGAGAACAGCAACGATGACGATGAGCCAGCGCGGAAGTTTCAAGCGGATGCCTCGCAATGAGTCAGGATGACGTTCAGGCACGCAACCGCTTCGTTGACGTCTTTTTGCGCGGAGCGCTGTCCGCCATAGCGAACCGCTTCAAACAGACGGGTGAGCCTGCTCACCGCTTCGCCGGGCAACCCCGCCCTTTCGAGCCGCGTCGCGAATTCTGCCGGGGTCATCGAATCGCGGCGATGCAAGTTACGGCTGTCTGCCACTGCATCGCTCATGCGGAAGTAACAATTCATGATCGCGTCGGTCGAATCCCTGCCGGAGGTCAACTCGCGCAGGGACGAACGCGCGACCTTGGCGATCTTCTCCAACGACTCTTTTTCTTCGTGCGCGTCGTTGAAAAATTTGTACGTCCGCCAGGTGACGAAGAGCGCGGCAAGGATCAATAGAAAACTGACCACGTACGCCGCCCAAGCCATGCCCATCGTCGGCGCGAACACCGGCGGAGGGATATTCGAAATTTGCGAGGGGTTATTCGCGTTGGGATTAATGGCTTCAAGGCTTTCTGCCAGAACACTTCCGTAGCGCGTGAACAAAAAGAATAAGACCCAGTACGTGATCGCAATGCGCACCAACGCGCGGAACAATAACTTGCGCGCCTCCGGCGAGAGCATCATGCCGATCAGGATCACGAGGAACGCCAACGCCAGCCAGACGCCAACCTGCAACCAGATGGGAATCGCCCTCCACGCTTCGAGCATGCCGCGCGCGGCAGGACCCACCACGCCGGGGTTGTTCCTGCCGATCGGCTGTGCATCTCGGAACGAAACATCCCCCAGACTGGAGGCGAGAATCGTCAACGCCGCCAACGCCAGCAGGGAAAGGGACAACACCCACGATTTCGATGCAAACAAGGAGCGCATTATCGTAAATCGAATTTTACCATTGCGGCTATAATCACCAACACCCTCGCCATGACCGATTTATCTTCCGAGTGCAATGCCCCGCTTCACCCGCACGCCGCGGAGGGACTCCGCCTGTTCAACGCCGGGAAATATTTCGAGGCGCACGAAGCGCTTGAAGTTGCATGGCTGGAGGAGAAAGGGAAAATCCGCGACTTATATCGCGGAATATTGCAAGTGGGCGTCGCGTATCTGCACATCACGCGCGGGAATTACAACGGTGCGGTCAAGGTGTATAAACGCAGTCAACGCTGGCTGAAGGATTGGTCTGCTATATGCCGCGGAGTCCAAGTGGAAGAGTTACGCCGGGATGCAGAAGCAGCAATTTACGAGGTGATGAGGTTAGGAGAAAAAAGAATTGGGGAATTCGATTTCGCGCTGTTGAAACCTGTACGGTGGAAAGAAAGCGCGGGAAAAAAGAAACAAACTTACATCTGCGACCGATGCGGAAGTGAGATGCACGAAAAGAACTGTAAGGTGACCTGTCCCAATTGCGGAAACCGATTCGATTGTTCGGATCTGAATATTTATTTTGATTGAAACCTTGCGAAGGTTGTGATCCTTCGCAAGGTTCTGCGTATGGCGGGTTATTTCACGGGGCGGAATGTCAGTATGCTTTTTTCAAAAGTCTCCAACTGGTTGTAAAACTCATTGATCTGTGTCCAATATTGCACATACCAGACTGTATTCCCGTCCAACATAACGTACACCAGACTATTGACATCGAGGTTGTCGGTTGATTTTCCCTCGTAAAGAAATCGAATTGCCGGTGTCGCGTTCAAAAACACATTCCTTTGCTCTACGACCCTAAAGGTAGTCGGCGTCGCAGTCGACTCGGCGTTAGAAATCTCCAAATGCGAGTCTAGCGAATCGCCTTGTAACGGCTCGTACGCAATGATCACATACAAATTGTACAGCGAGGAATCTGTCGGAGTCCTTGACAAAGTAAGCTCAAGAGTGATCTGCTTATCAAAGATTACAAGATCTTTGATGGTGGTCTTGCGATAATCACTTGGCAACCAGATCTCCACGAGCGCGGTCTTGTGTTGTTTCCATCCGCTTGGGATGAGTTGTTCGTAGGGGATCGCGGTCGGCGCGGGCGTGAACGTGATCGTCGGAGAAACCACCGGGGTGACCGTCGGACCCATTGCCGTCGGGATTTGTTGCTGGCTTGCGGTGTTCAATCCGCCGCCGAAGATCAACCAACCCGCCACGCAAAAGATCAAAACCAGCGCGCCCGCCAAACCAGCGAGGATGCCGAGTTGAGGAATGGTCATGCCGAAATATTTGCGATTTGAATCCATGAGTTCTCCATGATGAACCGTCGAGGCGTTTCAACCATCTTACCCCGTTCTGATACGGATTGACCGTTTTAAGTTCATGACCGAACAAAGGCGGATGGGCAGCCCGCCCCTACGGTATCGGAGTTCCAACCATCGTCGGGATGGACATCGGCGTGAGCGTAGGCGTGATCGTGGGAGTTGGTGTCGGGATGAGCGGCATCCATCCGCTGTAAAAAAAATATTCCTGCAAAAAGCTGACGCGTTCCTCTTCCGTCATCCAACGCGGACGGGAGTAATCTTCGAGCAGCGCGGTCAATAATTCCACGCTGACGAGTTTGCCACCGTAGATCACATACCGATCCAAAAATTCGCGGCGGATGCCGGGCGACATCCAATCCTGATCACCCATCTGGTCGAAGAACAGATTCCCCAAGCCGTAATGGATGAACGCATCGCCGTAGAATTCCATCATCTGCGCGTAATGCGCCTGACTGCCGCTGACGATCGAGGCACCTGAGTCAACCATCAAACGAAAATCAGCCATCTGCTGGGGAGCGGGGCGCGAGTCGTAGCTTTCGTTCCATTGAAATGTGGAAATGACAACGTAACCCTGTGATTTCAATTCTGCGATCTTTTGAGCAAGATATTCAAAATCACACGGCGCGGCGCCGGGACGAAAATCGCGCGCGGTCGGGAAGCGATCCACATCCGGTTTGTTGCAACCGACGAACGCGATCTTGTTTCCGTTCACGTCGAACAACGCGGGTTCGAGCGAATCCTGCAAGTCCGCGCCGCCGCCGAAGTATGGCAGGTTGTGTTGCCTGTAAATTTCGATGGTTTCCAACATGCCTTGCGCGCCGCGGTCAGCGAAGTGATTGCCGGTCAACTCGATCACGTCCGCGCCGACATCAACGAACAGGTCGATGTATTTCGGGTCACTGCAAAAAACCAGCGCGGCTTGGTCGGCTTTCGGAAAAGTGCATCCTGTGAAGAACGGAATCTCGTTGCTGATGTGCGTGATGTCCGCTTCGCGCAACACATCGCGGATTCTTTCGCCGGGGTACGTCACGCCCTTATATTCCATCGTCAGCGCGGTAGCGCGCACGAGGGCGGTGACGCCGGTGAGGATGACGGTTGTTAATTTAGACGAATCGTAATTGGAGACTGGAGACTGGAGACTTATGGATGATTGAAGCGTGAAGTCAACTACGAGCGGATAGGACGAAACATCGAAATTTTTTCTGATCGGCGATTGACCGTCGATCGTCAACACTTTCCATTTTGGTTGAAGTCCCTCGAAGGGGATGATCGCCCACGCGGACTCGGTCCACGCTTGGTCGAGCAGTTCGCCCGCCGAAACGATTCGTACCGCACGTGCGGCTGGCGCGTCCCATAGGACGGTCAACGCGGCACGTGTGGAGTCCTCCATCAACAACGGCATCCCATTGAGCAGTTTGCCTTCCGTCCATGCGAGGTGGAGTTCGTCAAACGTCACGCCGTCTGTCACTGTTGGGAACGGCGCGACGAGCGCGTACACCCATTGGACGCGTGTTTCGCTCAGCGATGGATTCGACTCGACGAACGGCGATGCGTCGAGGATGTAATTTGGCAGGTTCAAATTTTGCACTTGCGTGCGCAGTGACGCGGGAACCGAATCGCCGATGCGAGCCCCTGCGGGTACCGGAGTGGACACGAGGATTTCAACAGGAGTTGTCGGCGTTGATTGATTTGGGATGATTTGGGGAGTCGGTGTGGCTTGAGGTGAACAGGCGGAGAATGCCAAAGCCAACACAATAAATAGCAGTACCTGTTTTTTCATAGCGCGATGATTATAACCTCCCTTGATTATGCACTTGTTTCATGTACATGCTGGTGGTTGAGACGCAAGCAGTCGAGACCACCAATAGCCTTCATATGCCTGTAAACGTGGTCTCGATACGCCCTTCACTTCGCTACGCTTCGCTCAGGGCTACTCGACCACCGGATGATTCATAATATTATGTCTTGACAGTTACTTCAGCAAGTGAAAATTCTTTCAGCGCGGATTCATCGATCGTTATGCCCAAGCCGGAAGCGGTTGGCACAGTGATGGTGCTGTCGTCGTTCAATGTGAAGCGTTCGTTTGTGATGTCGCGGTGATAGTAGCGATCTGAAGCGGAGATGTCGCTGGGCAGGACAAACCCGGGCAGGGATGCCAGCGCGAGATTCGAGGCGCGTCCGATGCCTGTTTCGAGCATGCCGCCGCACCAGACCGGCACATGTTGAGCGAAGCAGTGATCGTGAATCGCGATCGCGTGACTCAACCCACCCACGCGCGCGGGCTTGATGTTGATTATTCTGCACGCCTTCATCTCCAGTGCATATCTTGCATGACGCGGCGAGACCACGCTCTCGTCTAAGCAGATCGGCGTTTTAAATTCGGCTTGCAGAAGGCGATGATCCCAAATATCGTCTTCGAACAGCGGCTGTTCGATCAACAATAAATCCAGATCGTCGATCTTCTTCAACACCTGCGCGGACTCAAGCGTGTACGCGGAATTCGCATCCACTTGCAAACGCAGGTTGGGATGGGCACTGCGAACGGCAAGGGTTTCATCTACCTCGCGCCCGGGTTTGATCTTGATCTTGACGCGGCGATAGCCTTGACCCAAATACGAATCAACCGTCTGCACCAGCGCCGAAGCGGATTCCTGAATCCCGATCGAGACTCCCACTTCGACCTTGTCACGCGTCCCGCCGAACATTTCCCTCAGCGATTTGCCGTCGCGCTTGCCGAGCAGGTCCCACAACGCCATTTCAACCCCCGCCTTGGCGAGGTGATGACCGCGAATCCGCTCGACGCGAGCTTGGAAATCCGCCGCGTCTTTCACATCCTGTCCCAACACGAGCGGTGCGATGAAATCTTTGAGGATGTGCCACGCGGTGCCGGTCGTCTCGTAGTTGTAGCCCGGCTCGCGCGAAGCGACGCACTCGCCGTAGCCGGTCAAGCCTTCGGCGCGCAATTCAACGATGATGCACTCGCGCACGGTCTCGCGCCCGAACGAGGTCTCGAACGGCGCAACGAGCGGCATGGAGATGTGGTGGAGGGTGAGGGAGGAGGGTTTCATGTTACCTTCGTCGGAAATTTCGGGCTTATAATTAACCCAAGTTGCGACCTACCAAAGGAAGTTGATGGAGCAGGCGAGCACAAA
>CAZQES010000167.1:0-7842 GCA_964591425.1 uncultured Anaerolinea sp. | reverse complement strand
GCTTGGTGAGGTAGTCGTCTGCGCCGGCATCCAGCACACTGGCGATCATCGAAGGGTCGTTCAGCGCGGAAAGGATAATGATGGGCACACGGCTGAACGCCCGCACCGACCGGCAAACTTCCCACCCATCCACTTCAGGCATCATCAGATCGAGCACAACGAGATCGGGCGGGTTTTCACGAATCATGGTCATACCGTCGCTGCTGTTATTCGTCGCGGCAACTTCAAACCCCTGCGACTTTAGCAACAGCGAGAGCAAGTCAGTCACTGCAACATCGTCGTCAATAACTAGAATTTTAGTTGGCATAGGTTTTCCAATCGCTCCCATTATATCGAAGAAAGGGTGGAATCCGACTTTGCAATGGCTTATCAGTTGAAGAGGTGGCAAAAAGCGCTTCAAAGGGTTACGTTCGTCGGTTCTCTTCATGGTAAACTTCGGTCAATTTGAGAACTTTCCACGGAGGATTCAATGAAGACTTGGGTATATCTGTTCGATGAAGTGGCGAAAGCCGAAAAATACGCGGGGTCGTGGGAGAATGTACGCGCCCTGCTTGGCGGGAAGGGATCGGGACTGTTCGATATGACGCGCGCCGGGGTGCCGGTGCCGCCGGGGTACACGATCACGACCGAAGCTTGTAACTGGTTTCGCAAAACTGGGGCGTTCCCGCCGGGGATGTGGAAGCAGGCGCTCGCCGCCATGAAAGTAACTGAGAAGCGCGCCGGCAAGAAATTCGGCGACGCGAAAAATCCGCTACTGGTTTCGTGCCGTTCTGGCGCAAAATTCTCGATGCCCGGCATGATGAACACCATCCTTAACATCGGCTTGAACGATGACGTGGTGGAAGGCATGGCGGCGCTGACGAAGAATCCGCGCTTTGCGTGGGATTCGTACCGGCGCTTGATCGAAATGTTCGGCGGCACCGTGTTCAACGTCGAGGATGAAGCGTTCGAACACCCAATGGCGGAATACAAGGCAAAGAGAGGCTACAAATCCGACACGCAAATGACCGCCGAAGATTGGAAACAACTCGTCGGTATTTTCAAAGACGTCTTCAAGAAAAAGGTCGGTTTCGATTTCCCGCAGGATGTGAACAAGCAACTCGAACTCGCCATCAAAGCGGTCTTCGAGTCGTGGATGGGCAAACGCGCCATCGATTACCGACGCGCGACCAACATTCCGGACGACCTCGGCACGGCGGTCAACATCGTGACGATGGTATTCGGCAACATGGGCGACGACTCGGGAACGGGCGTGGCATTCACGCGCAACCCGTCTACGGGCGAGAAAAAGATGATGGGCGAATATCTGCTCAACGCGCAGGGCGAAGATGTGGTGGCGGGCATCCGCAATGCCGATCCGATCGAGCATTTGAAAGACCAGATGCCCAAAGCCTACAAGCAGTTCATGGAAATCACTGCACGGCTCGAAAAACACTACAAAGACATGCAGGATGTCGAGTTCACCATCGAGCGCGGCAGACTGTGGATGCTCCAAACGCGTAACGGCAAGCGCACGGCAAAATCCGCGGTTAAGATCGCGGTGGATATGGCGAAGGAAGGTTTGATCACCAAAGAACAGGCTGTCCAGCGCGTCACTCCAGAAAACGTGGACTCTTTGCTGCATCCGCAATTCGATCACGACGCGATGGATAACGCCGAGAAAACTGGTACGTTCTTTGCCAAGGGAGTGAACGCGTCCCCCGGCGCGGCAGTTGGACAAGTCTATTTCGATGCGGATACGGCAGAGAAAATGGCGAAGGAAGAAAAGCAGGATACGATCATGGTGCGTCCGTTCACCAAGCCAGACGATGTACACGGAATGATCGCCTCGAAGGGCGTGCTTACCAGCGAAGGCGGTGCGACCTCCCACGCGGCGGTCGTGGCGCGTCAGTTCGGAATCCCGTGCATCGTTGGCGCATCGGCGATCAAGATAGATCTTGAAAAACGACACATGACCGTTGGTGACACCGTCGTCAAAGAAGGCGATTGGATCTCGGTGGACGGCACCACTGGGAAAGTGTTCATTGGAAAAATCCCGACCACATCGCCATCGCTCGAAGAACAGACTGAATTACTGACCCTGCTCAAATGGGCGGACGATATTTGCGCACAAAAAGATGTCCGCGAAGCCCGCGCCGGCTACCCCACACGTGGACTGCAAGTGTGGGCGAACGCGGATTACCCAAAAGATGCACAACGCGCCCGCTCGTACGGCGCGGTGGGAATTGGTCTCTGTCGGACCGAGCACATGTTCTTTGAGCCTGAACGCCTGCCCATCGTGCAGGACATGATCCTGTCGGACTCGAGCGAGGGACGCACTGCCGCTCTCAACAAACTACTCCCCTACCAGCGCAAAGATTTCGATGGTTTATTTGAAGCAATGGACGGCTACCCGGTCATCATCCGTTTGATCGACCCGCCGTTGCATGAGTTCATGCCCGACGAGGAGAAACTTCTCGAAGAAGTCATCACGATGCGTGTGAAGAACGAGACGTCTGGCTTGAAGGAGAAGGAAGACCTGCTCAACGCTATTCGCCGCTTGCACGAATCGAACCCGATGATGGGACTGCGCGGCGTGCGGTTAAGCATTTCAATGCCCGAGATCGTGGAGATGCAGGTGCGCGCCATCTTCGAAGCCGCGGCAGATTGCACGAAGCGCGGCGTCAAGGTCAAACCCGAGGTGATGATTCCGCTCACGGGCACGGTGAAAGAGCTCGAATGGATTCAGCCTCGCCTCGAACGCATTGCGAAGACCGTGATGGACGAAAAGCAAGTAAGGTTCGATTACAAGTTCGGCACGATGATCGAAATCCCGCGCGCGGCGGTCACCGCGGCGGAGGTTGCCACACACGCCGAGTTCTTCTCCTTCGGCACGAACGACCTGACGCAAATGACCTACGGCTACTCGCGCGACGACGCCGAGCGCAATTTCCTTATTACGTATCAAGAGCAGGGCATTCTCGAAACGAATCCGTTCCAGTCACTGGATCGCGGCGGCGTGGGCAAACTCATGAATTGGGCTATCGCCGAAGGACGGAAGACGCGTCCGAGCCTCGAGGTGGGAATCTGCGGCGAACATGGCGGCGACCCCAGTTCCATCGAGTGGTGTCACATCATCGGCAACAACTACGTGTCGTGCTCCCCGTTCCGTGTGCCGATCGCGCGTCTCGCCGCGGCACATTCCGCGCTAAAACACAGACCGATGAAGGCAGGCAACTTGAAAAAGAAACAAGTGAAACCTTCAAAGGTATCCAGGAAAAAATAGCTCACAATCTACTTTCAACTTTACCGTGTCATGCTCCCGAAGGGCATCGGGACGATGTGAGGAGCGCTTCGGCGGGCTCAGCATAAACTCCGCGACGAAGCACACCGCACTTGCGCTCGGTGCAAGTGTCTCTGACAAAACGAATCGAGACCCTTCAGTCGCGGAAGAACGCTCCCTCAGGGTGACACAAACATAAAATCCCCTGCAGATTGCAGGGGATTTTTTTCTGTTTCAGTTAATGGTTATTCTTGTTGAGTTCCTCGAGGTCCGGGAATTGGTGCCAGAGATTCTCAGTGTCGAAATGGCTGGTGTTGATCTTCTTCTTGTTGCATTTGCCGGTGACCGTGACATTTTCACCGGTGCGATCATATTTCAGAATGCATTTCCAGCGCCCCGTGGTAGCCACAGTCAACAAGAAACGATCGTTCTCCGTGTCGTAATATCCCGCGCCGGTCATAACGAAGTTCTTGGTGAAGGCGCATTTGTTGAGCAGGAAATTGATCTTCGTGCCGGCTTCGTCGGGCTCGAACCCAAGGGTTCCGCCGTAGGTGCAACCGACAGAGGTTGGGGTGAAACCGTCCCAATAGTAGAACTCGGGCAGGTAGTAAATTTCCGTTTCGACGGAGGACAGGGCATTTTGCGGAGTGCCGAACGCCGCGGCAAAACGCGGAGCCAGCGGAACGTGAGGGTCGATCAGATAACCTTCGCAGACCGTCTCGCGTTCGGCTGGCACAACATCATTCACTAGGAAATCGATCACCAGTTCATCGGGGCAGGCATTGCCGCGCCCAAAGATGACGTGAGGTCCGTATTCCTGCGTGATGAGGTATCCGTCCGCAAGATTTTCATAGACACTGACGCCATTGCCGTACGGAGTCGCTGGGTCCGCCGTTGAACCGAGCACCAGTGTGGGAACATCCTCTGCGAACAAATAATCGGGGCGAGTCAGATCGGTGGTGGCGTTGGGCCAAAACGCGCAGGGTAAGTCTGCGTACAGAAGCGATGCAAGCCGCGGAATCGAAAACTCGAACGGATCCATCGTAGTGAGATAGATATTCGCTTTATCGACCGGAGAATGACCGGGATAACCGTAATCCTGACACTCCACCCCGTAGTACACGGCTTCTGAATAGGTCGGGTCGGGGATGGGGTCGAGGGTTTGCGGATCAACCCCAAGGTCCAGATAAAGGAGGCGGGCAAGCGGGACAATATCCGCTTTGGATGTGAACGCCGCGAGGGCGCGTACGAACATCATGCGGTCGCCTTCGTTATACATTTGACTCGCGGCAACGTATTCAAGATTTGTGAAGGTGAACGTGCGGTGTGAGAATCCGCCTTGCGGTAGTGGGAATTTGAAACTGATGAATCGGTGGTCGAGCAAAGCCGCGAGCCTGTCGTACGCGGCGACTGCATCCCCGCGCATATCGTCGGTACAGGCAGGGTCTTCGTTGCAAGCCAAAAGCGAGTCGGTCAACGTGTCGCTGAATGCCTGAGCCTGCTTTTGATAGTACGAAAAACCATCCAACGTGAGATCAACTGTCCCGTCGAGAACGAGACCCGCAAGGTGATCGCCGTGGGCGGCGGCGTAGGTCTGCGCGTATTGCGTGCCGTAACTTTCACCGTAAAGCCAGAACAACTCGTCCCCCACCAACTGGCGGAAGAGTTCAAGATCTTCCACTGCCTGTTTCGTTCCAAGATACGGCAGGAGGCTCGGGTCACTCGTCTCGCTCACGCAATGTGTGCTAAAGTCGTTCGCGGATTGGGTGAGCGAGGCTTCCTGAGCGGGCGTTTTGCCCCTGGCATCACGTTGATAAAAAGCGGAGGCGGCTTCCGGGCAGGCTTGATCGCCGGAATACAACAACCCGCGCTGGTCGAAGAACACGATATCGAAGGCGTTCAACACATCTTCGCCGAAGCCGGGCAGGTAATAATCTGCCGAGGCAATACCGGAGTAGCCGGGTCCGCCGGTGGCAGTGACGAACATTCCATTACGTTCACCCGACGCTGGAAGGACTGCAAACGTCACTTCGAGTGTGCGCGGGTCCGCGGGCGAAAAGTGATCGAGTGGCACTTCGATGGTGACGCAGGTAAAGGCACTGCCTTCGAAACACTCATACCCTTCGAGCGCGTCCAGTAAGTCATCCATGGGACTTTGAAGCGTAGTTTTGTGCGGCGCCGCGGCAACGGAGGTGAACAACAACACAACGATCAAGACCAACTGCACAGGCAAATTAAAACGAGACATCATACATCCTCCGCAAAGATATTAATGGATCCGTTCAGGTTTGGTGCCTCATTATAGTAGAAGAATTAAGGGTCAGGCAAGTGACTTTGGCGTACCAAAAAGTTACAAAACCGTAATATCAAAACAGGCGTACTTTTCAGTACGCCTGTATCATCGACTTTTATTGTACCGTTATCGAACGTTGATCACCTGCCCCGCATAGATCAGGTTGGCGTTCTTGATGTTCGGGTTGAGGGCGAGCAGGGCTTCCACGGTCGTGCCAAACTTCCCTGCGATGATGCGAAGCGTATCTCCCTTTTGCACAATGTACGAAGATACTCCGAGCGGGATGTTGATCGCCTGCCCCACGTAGATCAGGTTTGGATTGGTAACCTGCGGGTTGACCTTGAGAATCTCCTCGACCGTCGTGCTCCAGCGAGAGGCAATGTTCCGCAGGGTGTCGCCGCGCTGGACGTAGTAGACCTGTCCGCTCGAAGGAGGCGGCGTGGCTGGCGGAGGCGTCGTTGGTGCAACATACACCTTGATCCACTGACCTTCATAGATAACGTTGGCATTCTTGATCTCAGGGTTATTGCGCAACAGCGCGTCCATGGTTGTGCCGAAACGAGTCGCCAAGCCTTTCAACGTATCGCCGCGCGCGACGATGTAGATGAAGTAGCCGCCGTCGGTGCCGAGGATCGTGCCGGGCAACTGCAATACCTGTCCGGGGAAGATCAAGTCACCGGAGCCGATGCTCGGGTTCGCGCGCCGCAATGCAGAGACGGTCGTGCCGCAACGATCAGCGATCTTTCGCAGAGTATCCCCTTGCACCACAGTCACGCTCGAGCCGCATCCTGCCGCGAACGCGGAGCCGGTGAATGCAAAAGTAGCCGTCACCAGCGCGACAAGAACAAAGAGTTGAATAAATTTTCTGGTTTTCATAGGATTCTCCATTTCTTTTATCAAAGCAGGCACTAGATGAAAGTTGGAGCGTAAAAGTTCCCCGCCGCGTTCCCCTACTTTTTTCCTCTCCGCCAAACCCTTCGGGCATTTGGGCATACACTCCGCGCATCTCCTCGGGCAATGCCCGCGCGAGCGTGAACATCAACCGATCGGTGAGCGCGAGCGGACTTTCATGCGGTTTTGGCATCAACGCCGGGAGCACGGTAATCTGGACGAGCGTGCGACGCGGGAACTGTTTGAAGAATCGATTCGACCCAACGACGGTCACCGGCACGATGGGACATTGCGCTTCGATCGCAAGGCGGGCTGTTCCGGTTTTGGCGACGCTGAGCCCCCGCCCCTGCGACCGCGTCCCTTCGGGGAACATGCCCAGCGGCTGACCTCGGCGCAAGATTTTCAAGGCGTGCTTCATGGACCAAAGGTCTTTATCCCCGCGGTTGACCGGGAACGCGCTCAAGTTACGCAGGAACACATCCATGAACGGGTTTTTGAACAACTCCGCTTTGCCCATGAAAAAGATCGGACGCGGAATCGAGAACTGCATGGGGAACACATCGAAGTTCGTGACGTGGTTCGAAGCAAGGATCACCGCCCCCTCACGCGGGAAATTTTCCAGTCCACGCACCTCCATCTTCATGATCGTGGCGAAGAGCACGCGCAGGAGTGCGACCATGGCGCGGCGCTGAGGCGTATCTGTAAGGTAATATCTTTTTTTATCGCGCGAATCAGGCTGAGTTGAGGAGAGAAGCGATGAGTCCATGAATGAAGGGTCAATGAAAGTGGATTATACTTGCAGTGAGATTCTGTTTCGACGCAGTTGAACTGCGTCGAGAACATACTGCGTCGGAACAATCATCACAATACAACACTCGGAGCCCAAAATGGACACTATCATCGAAAGCATATCAGCGCTTGAAATATTGGATTCACGCGGCAATCCCACCATCGAAGTGGAAGTCACGCTGGCTGACGGGTCATGGGGACGCGCGGCGGTGCCGTCGGGCGCTTCGACGGGTGAGCATGAAGCGCTCGAAATGCGCGACGGCGACAAGAAGCGTTATCTCGGAAAGGGTGTGACGAAAGCGGTGGCGAACGTCAACGGCGTGATCGCGGACGCGCTCTTCGGCTGGGACGCATCGGAACAAAAAGCGATCGACACCGAGTTGTTGAATCTCGACGGCACGCCGAACAAATCCAAACTCGGCGCGAACGCGATCTTGGGAGTCAGCCTTGCGGTGGCAAAAGCCGCGGCGAATTCGTTTGGCTTGCCGTTGTATCGTTATCTCGGCGGCGTGTACGCGCACGTCCTGCCTGTGCCGATGTTGAACATCTTGAATGGCGGCGCACACACGGCATGGCAATCCACAGACATGCAAGAGTTCATGGTCAT
>CAZQES010000166.1:0-8219 GCA_964591425.1 uncultured Anaerolinea sp. | reverse complement strand
AGTGGATGTGATCGAACAAGCGCGTTTTTGGCTTGCACTCTATCCGATGGTGCAGGCGGTCCTGGCTGATCTAAGTGGTATTCCGACCATTCTGTTGTTCAGTAACTACCTCGAATTGTTTCTTGTACCCTTTTCTTTATTTACAGCTTATTGGTTTGCCTGCGGCTTGGGGTTCTCTAGAAAGGTCAGTGGCGTTGCCGTCTTGATTCAAGCGGTATTCTACGTTGCCATGATTGACGACTCTTGGCCCGTCGGTTTCTGGTTTTATGAAAACATGGTGGAGGATAAGGTCTCAACTGTTTTTCTATTATCACCAGTATTTTTCACCCTTGTTTTGAGATTTCTTGAAGTTCCTGTTACAAAAAATATTATCCTCGTCTTCCTAAGCGGGGCGGGTCTCGCGTTAACGCATCCGGTAATCTTATTTCTTTCTTTCGCGATTGCGGGAGGGCTAACACTTTTATCCTGGTATTTGAAACGGACGAAACCGCGCGATGTCTTAAAGCTTTCAGTAGTTTTGTTCGTGTTGATGATTCCAGCCGCGGCGATACGGCTCTACGATCGTTACTCCAGCTCGAATCTCCCATTTGACGCTGATAGCGTAAGCTCTACTTTTCAGGCGGAAAGGTATGTTAATATTATTGGTGACAGGTATTACGGATTGAATCTTGAAGTCTTAAAACTAAGTAACATTTCTCCTGACAACGGTGCTTATTCTTTCTATCAAATTGTCAGATTTCTTCCTGCTGTCTTGGTGCTGTTCGCGCTGTTTCTTGCTCTCTTTAGAATAAAGGAAGGTCCGGTATATTGGTATATAACCATTTGCGGTTTATTGATTGCACTTGCTGCGATTCCGTACACAGGCTGGATGTTGGGGTACATTATTTCTGCGAGGATGATATCCCGCGTTTCTTGGTTTCTGCCCTTGGGATTATCATGCGTGATGTTGGTAATGCTTTTTCAGGAATGGATGAGTAGGAATAAAACGCATTTGCGTTGGAGAGAGCCTCCAGTTCAATCTTCCGTTGGGGAAAACACAACCGTTGCGCATGGCAGTTCGAATTCAACTTCTTTTGTGAAGTCTTTCAGGTCAACAGACTTACCAATTGATCCGGTCGTTCGGGGATGCCTGACTGGATTGCTATTCACAGGGATCCTCCTGATTTCTGTGGTTATCCCTCGTTCATCCAGTTATTTTGAAATCCTGGATCGTAATCTGCAATTAGCGCATGTGGGTGCGTATATCGATGAAGTCACCGATTCGCCGACGTCAGTTATCGCTCTAGCTTACTCAGATTTGCAGTTACTGCCAAGCGTTTCGGCTAACGCTTCATTGGTCTCGTTCCGAGAGGAAAAAGAGTACAATCCGCATAATTATTTCCTGTCCATCAATGAGGTCCAAAAGAGAGTCAGTGACAGCTCTGCGATTCGATCTTTGAACCTGACGGTCTTGTCGGATGAAAAGTGTCATTTGCTCGATGTATATAAAATTAGATTTCTACTGGCAAGGATTGAAAATGCTGAACAATATGTGAGTCAGATGGGTGCTTGTAAGGAAAGATTTATGGTTTCGTTTGAGACACGTGATATGATTTTGTTGGAATACCGATCAAGGCAAGAATGAAGCAAACAAAATTGATCATTTATATGCCAGCATTGAACGAAGCGAGCAGTATCTCAAGTGTGATCGCGCGGTTGCCTCGCGCGTTGAGGGGAATTGATGAAATTCAATTTTTGGTTATTGATGATGGCAGTACCGATGAAACTGCGGCGCTTGCAAGAATAGGCGGTGCGTGCGTGGTTTCCCATGCGAGAAACTTGGGGGTTGGTGCAGCATTCCAATCGGCGGTCCAGTTTGCCTTAGAGAATGACGCGGATATTCTCGTCGGCATAGATGCCGATGGGCAATTTGAATCAAAGGATATCCCGTTGTTGATCGGTCCGATCGCCGCTAAGGATGCAGATATGGTTGTCGGTAATCGGTTCGCTAAGGGCATGCCTGTGTTCATGCCGTTTTTGAAATATTGGGGGAACCATAGGATGTCAAGGTTGATACAATACGTGTGCGGGCAGAAATTCCAAGACGTCTCCTGTGGATTTCGCGCGTACAGCAGGGAGGCACTTCTCCGCCTGAATAATTTTGGGGATTTTACTTATACACACGAAACAATACTGTCGCTTGCGTTTCAAAAAATGCGCATAATGGAGATTCCTATTCAAGTGCATTACGATCCGATGCGGAAGTCTCGAGTGGCGGGGTCGTTGATTCGGTACGCTGTTCAAACCAGCAGGATCATCTTACAGGTGTTGTTGGATTATCGTCCCATGCGTGTTTTTGGGACCCTGGGCGGTTCATTGGTGTTTGTTGGCTTCCTGCTGGAAGTGTTTTTGATCGGGAACTACCTGCTCACTGGGGCTTTCACGCCACATAAATCGGTGGGCTTTATCGGGTTGGGCTTCTTTATCTTCGGCATGTTGGTATTGATCATCGCGCTGGTGGCCGATATGCTGAACCGTCTGCGGTTGACTCAGGATAAGCTTCTCTATGAATTGAAACGAACGAAATATGGCAGTTAATATTCCGGTGTACTTTGTCATTGGTACGAGAGCTCAGTTCATTAAGGTGGCTCCCGTCTTGCATGTTATGAAAGATAAAGGACTGGCTTACACTTTGATCTATACCGCCCAGCATCAAGAAAGTATAAAAGAGATACTGGAAGTGTTCGACTTGCGCGAGCCGGATATCGTCATGTATGATCACGAAGAAGCGAATACCCGGACCGCCTTCCTGCGATGGTTTATTGACATATTAATGAAAATTGTGTTCCGGGCAAAGGATTATATTCCTGTTCCGGGTATTCTCCTTACGCATGGAGATACGTTTACCGCGTGGCTAGCTGCGCTTTTGGGGAAAAGAGCTGGTTGTTTGGTCGGCCATATTGAATCCGGGTGCCGTTCTTACAATATATTCAGCCCATTCCCCGAGGAAATAAGTCGACTCATCGTGTTTCAATTGGCAGATCTTTATTTTTGTTCTGACGAAACAGCAGTAAAAAATCTCATTCAATATAAAGGTGACAAAATAAACCTCGGCGCGAATACCATGCTCGATGGCGTGAGATATGCCCTTCAATATTCATCACAAACGCGCTTCGAATTCCAAAACAAACCCTACGGAATCGTTTCCATCCATCGCTTCGAAAATATATTCACCAACCGCCTCACGAGGCACATACTCCCTCTTCTGAAGCAGATCGCCCGGACGCGTCGCCTCATTTTGACGCTCCATCCAACGACGCGTGAACGCCTGACCGCTTTGGGTTTGTTTGACGAGTTGGCAAATCATTCGAATTTGGTTCTCCACGAACGATTCAACTTCGTCGATTGGATCAATGTCTGCAATGGAGCAGACTTTGTAATTACTGACGGGGGTTCCAACCAGCAGGAGCTTTCCTATCTTGGTGTCCCCACTTTATTGTTGCGGAATGAAACAGAGAGCCCCGAAGGGTTGGGGAGAAATGTCATTCTTTCGAAATTCGACGATGAATTGATTACCTCCTTCGTCAAACATCCAGAACGATACAGGAAAACGCCAGCCCTGAGTGATGCTTTTCCATCAGAGAAAATCGTGCAGAAAATCTGCAAACTTCAACTTCCTCTCTAGGGTCTGTATGCAAATTAAAGGTCATGTCACCCTGAGCGATAGCGAAGGGTCTCTTACTCGCCAAAAAGAATAAACTTTGAGCAAAAGTAGAGATTCTTCGTCGCTACGCTCCTCAGAATGACATGGTAATAGCATTTTGCATACACACCCTAGGTAATTCCCGATTGGTTGCCTCTTTATGAATAAGTCACGCAGAAAAATTTCTATCTTGAACCTGATCGGCGATACGGCTCGCATGCTGTGGATGTCTAAATTTCTGGGCTCGGGAGGCTACTGGGAGAAACGTTACCTGCGCGGGGGTAATTCAGGCGCTGGCTCGTACGGTGTTCAGGCGAAGTTTAAAGCCGAGATGCTAAATGCTTTTGTTGTGGCTCATGGCATAAACTCTGTGATCGAGTTTGGATGTGGTGACGGCAATCAGCTAAAGCTTGCCAACTACCCGCACTATATCGGGTTTGATGTCAGCGAATCTGCAATTTCGTTGTGCCGGGAATTGTTCTCATCGGACCCCACAAAAGATTTCCGGCTCATGAAAGAATATCTCGGTGAGACCGCCGACCTTGCGCTCTCTTTGGATGTCATTTACCATCTTGTAGAAGACAATGTTTTTGAAGAGTATATGACGATTTTATTTAACGCCGCCCAACGCTATGTGATCGTTTATTCGAGTAATACTGATTCTCAACCATGGTTGCAAAAGCCTCACGTAAAACATAGGAAATTTACGATGTGGGTGTCATCGAAGATGCCTCAATGGCAGCAGGTTGGGTTTCAAGAGGGACACTTCGCGGATTTTTACATCTTTACGAAGAGCGAAGCACATTACTCGCCTTGAAAATCTCCGAATCAATTTGGTCTCACATGATTGACTTTGCTTGCAGGGCGGAGGCGCAGTGATGCGTTTGCGCGCCGGTTCCATCATCCTCACGATCGTCGGTTTGGGTGCGATCCTTGCTTTTGTATACTACCTGCACGATAACTGGGACGCCTACTCGAAACTTCTACAGATATCCCTGATTCCTGTTGTGTTGCTCCTGACAGCCACCTCTTTATCTTCGTTCTTGAATGGTTTGATTACGGTCTATATGTTTAGAGGGTTAGGGATCGGCTTGCAGGTTCGTGAAGGTTTTTTTCTATCTTCCGCATCCACTTTGGCAAACCAACTTCCAGTTTCAGGCGGCATGATCACTCGCGCATTGTATCTGAAACACAAACACGGCCTGTCTTACACGACCTTCATCAGCACTTCCTTGGCTCTCTATTTTTGCTTCGTCTCCGCCAACGGTTTCATCGGCGTTTTGACACTGATTTACTTATACCTATTTACTCTATCCAACATTCCAGTGTTTCTTATGCTTGGATTCATAATGATGTCGTGTTGCATCCTATTATTCAAAATACCGATCGAGCGGATATCGGAACCGGGCAGGCTTCAACATCGGTTGGTGCAAATCCTTGAGGGATGGAGAATCCTGGGCAAACAGCCTGGGATGCTTGGTAGGATCCTGGTCTTGCAGATGCTGATGATGCTATTATTAGCGTTCCGTTATTGGCTGGCGTTTCAGATGTTGTCACAGGATATCAGCGTGGCACACGCCTTGCTTTTTTCTTCAGCATCGGTGTTGACGCAACTGGTGAGCATCGCACCCGGAGGCTTAGGTGTAACGGAAGCGATCGTTGCCGGGATTGCCACTTTGCTCGGGTTTGATACCGGCGTTAGCGTGGTGGCGGTTGGGCTGGACCGTCTGATATCCACATCGATCATAGTCCTTATCGGTGGGATAAGCGTTATGGCGTTGAATTTTCGATCTTCCGAAGCGCGTCAGTGAGTTGTGAGGGGCAGGTCACTTTAGTTGCAGACTACTTCGTAAACCTTCTCTGCCATTCGAATAACTTATTCAACGCTTCGATGGGGGAGAGGCTGTTCACATCTATTTCCTTTAGCTCATCCAGGATCGGGCTCGACTCTGGAAAAAGCGCGGCTTGTTGCGCTGCGTGTGGATTGATCTTCACTGCACGCCCGGAAGTCTTTTCGAGTTCTGCCATGATCTCGGTCGCTCGCTGGATGACCGGTGCGGGCAAGCCTGCCAGTTGTGCCACATGGATTCCGTACGAACGATCCGCGCCGCCGGGGACGATCTTGTGCAGGAAGACGACTTTATCATCTGCTTCGCTGACCGCAACGTTGTAATTCCGCACGCCGGGCAGAAGGTCGGCGAGTTGGGTCAGTTCGTGATAATGCGTGGCGAATAAAGTTTTTGCGCGCAAGTGTGGATGATTGTGAATAAATTCGATCACCGCCCACGCAATCGAAACGCCGTCGTATGTAGATGTACCGCGCCCGATCTCGTCGAGTATCAATAGTGAACGCGACGTGGCGTGGTGCAATATGTTCGCGGCTTCCACCATCTCGACCATGAACGTGGATTGCCCCGCATGAATCTCGTCTTGTGCGCCGATGCGCGTGAAGATTCGATCCACCAGCCCGATGGTTGCCGACGTTGCCGGCACGAACGATCCCATTTGCGCCATTAAAGCGATCAGCGCGGCTTGCCGCAGATATGTAGACTTTCCCGACATATTCGGTCCAGTGATAACGCGCACGATCTCCCCTTTTTCAAAGATGACATCGTTGGGGATATATCGCTCGCCTCTCAACATTTGCTCGACGACCGGATGCCTGCCTTCATGGATTTCAAGCCCGCCTCCTTCGTGGACTTTGGGCTTGACATACCCTCCCAGCGCTGCCGCCTCCCCCAGTGCGGACAATACATCCACTTCCGCGATTGCGCGCGCCGTTGACAAAAGTTGATGCGCCGACTTTGCCAGCTCGGCACACACTTCGCGGAAGAGCCGCGTTTCGATTTCTTTGATTCGTTCTTCCGCGTTCAACACGAGCGTTTCGTATTCCTTCATTTCCGGCGTGATGAAGCGCTCCGCGTTAACGAGCGTCTGCTTGCGGATGTAATTTTCAGGCGCCTTCTCTGCCGCGCCGCGCGAGATTTCGATGTAGTAGCCGAAGACCTTGTTGTAGCCGACTTTGAGAGTCTTGATTCCAGTTTTCTCGCGCTCGACCGATTCGAGATTGGCGATCCAATCGCGCGCATGTTTGGACGCGTCGATCACCGAATCCAACTCTTGTGAATATCCCGCTCGAATGACCCCCGTGTTCTGCAACGTCGATGGCGGATCGTCATCAATTGCGTTGTGAAGGAGGCTTAACTGATTGGCGAGCAAGTCGATATCAGGCAGCGCGGCCTCTTTCTTCTTTCCTCTCTCGTTGATTGCCTCTTCAAGTTTCGGCAGGGATTCCAGCGTGCTTCGCATCGCGACCAGGTCGCGCGGTTGCGCCTGCCCGGCGATGACCCGGTTGACGAGCCGTTCAAGGTCGGCGATCGGTTTCAACGCGGCGCGCACCTCTGCGCGGACCATGCCCTGCTGGAAGAAATATTCCACTCCGAGTTGGCGCTGTTGGATCTTCGCTACATCGAGCAGAGGCTGGCTGACCCACTGATGGATGAGACGTTTGCCCATCGGCGTGATTGTGAGGTCGAGAGTTCCGAGTAACGAACCTTTTCGCTCGCCGCGCAGAGTTTCATCGAGTTCAAGATTCCGGCGCGTTGATGCGTCGAGAGTCATAAACTCCGAGATGTGATAGGTTCGGAGCGAGGTCAGTAATTTCAACGCGTCGGGCTGGGTTTCTTTGATGTATTGGATCAACCCGCCCGCGGCTCGGACGGAGAGACTGTTCGGCTTCAACCCAAATCCGTCCAGTGTGGATGAATTGAAATGTGTGAGCAGGATTTCAGTACATTTGCCCGGCTCGAATTTCCACGATGCCCACGGCGTGAGGTGACTCGAAATTTCGTTTGGCAAGGTCTGATTATCGGGATGCAAAATTTCGGCAGGATGCAAGCGCGTCAGTTCCGCGCGCAGGGCTTCGAAGGGGAGTTCCGTCACGGCGAACTCTCCAGTGGTGACGTCCGCGTAGGAGACTGAAGCAGACCTCCCGTCGGTGAGAACCGAAGCGAGGTAGTTGTTCGCGTCACCCGGTAGAAGTCCCGGTTCGGTCACTGTCCCCGGCGTAACCACACGTACCACTTTGCGCGGAAAGAGTCCTTTGACCGGCGTATCGCCAACCTGCTCGCAGATGGCGACGTGATACCCTTTTTCGATCAACCGCGCGAGATAATTTTCAACGGCGTGATAGGGGATGCCCGCCAATGGAGTGCGTACACCCTTGCCGATGGGTCTTGAGGTCAAAACGATGTCAAGTTCACGCGCGGTGATCTCGGCATCTTCGTCGAACGTTTCGTAAAAATCGCCGAGGCGAAAAAAAAGGATGGTGTTCGGATATTCTCGTTTGATCTCGAGATATTGCTGGCGGATGGGAGTAACGTCGTCGTTGGGCATGGCGTGATTTTACTATGCCTGCCTCACTTGGGCTATAATGCAAATTGATTCAAGGCGCGCCGTGCGTTTGACTTTTCAACGAGGGTACGGTATAACGCCCAATCGAAAAAAGGAGCACACCATGTATATCGACCCTAATACC
>CAZQES010000165.1:0-8227 GCA_964591425.1 uncultured Anaerolinea sp. | reverse complement strand
CGTTGAAAAAGTAAAAATTGACGGAAGCGGCAAGGGCGAGAGCGGATGGTTCAACCTCGAGCAGGCGAATGTCTCATACGACCATCCCTTCAATGCGCCGATGGAACACGCTTTGAACATTGACTTCGTCAACCCGGCACAGGGACCCTCCGCGCGCGTGGCGGTGGAGTTGAGCGAGTCCGCGGCGCGGGAACTGGTGAAGACCATCCTTGCCGTGCTGAGTCAGGCAGAGGCAGGTGGGCAGTTGTGAGTTGGAGCATATAATTCTGTAGGTATGCATTTATACAGTAAACGGGCTTGTTAAACTGTATCTAGGCGATATGACAACACATGAAAACTACTGCGTACCTATTTGCAAGCGAAGTTGATCGGCAGATTGAAGCACTCTCGAAGGTAGACTACCTTAGGCGACGCAATCGCGGCAAAGTCCTTCAAGAGGAACTTCTTCCCATCAGCCGTCTAGCGCTTCATCTTAAACAGCCGGGGCTGGAAGTCGAGGTGGAAACTTTCGAGAATGATGGAGAGGCAGATGGTCATATCCGAGTGACGGGCTTTCGAGAACAAGAGTTCAACGTGCAGGTAACATGTGCCTTCACCCATGAGGAGTCTATGAGGAGAGAACTTCTGATAGCAAAGGGTACTGCTCCTGGGGTTGGAAAGATAGATCGAGATAAGAAAACCAAACAAATCGTTACCACTATGGCCGGTACCGATGATGATGAACTTATTTCCAGCATTTCACAGTCTGTGGTTGAACTATACAGGAAGAAGGTTTCGAAGACGTATAGCAAGGACACTGTACTCATTATCGCTTTCGATTCCTTCAAACTCTACGGCCAATCTTATTGGAATCGACTTTTTGCCTCGCTTGAGAAGGAAGGAGGTTTGTCAGGAAGCAAGTTTATGGCGATCTACCTTTTTAACAGTGCCACAAACGAGTTATACAAAGCGGCCCAAAGCCCTCTTCGGAGTACAGCATGATTCAAAGAATTCGTAAAGTTTATACAATAATCGCAATTACCACCCTCTTACTAACCTCCTGCAACACCGGGCTCGGCGACTCATCTTCCACACCGACACCGCTGGGAGCGGTTGTGCCGCGCGCGACGATTGACCCGGGGCAATATCCCTTGCCGGCGTTGCAAGCGCAGGCGACGCTTGTGCAGAATATTTTGAATCAACCACTCCCAGTCCTTTTGCTGATCGGGCTGGATGCGCCGCGCGCACAAGCGCAGGAGATCGCCGTGCTCGATCCGCGCTTTCAAGGCGACCTGTGGGACGCGTCCACGGGCGCGCCGTTGCGGAATGAAATCTTCGGGGTGTATCCCATGCGCGAAAGCGACATCACCGAAGCAACCGCGCGATGCAGGGAAGCGGAGTGCTATCGCGTAGAAATGTATAGCTACGCAAAAAACCTGACGACCATCGGGTTCGTGAGCGTAACCGATCAAACCCTTTTGGCAGTGACAAAAATGCCGGACACCCAGCCCGATGCTCCGCCCTATCTCGTGGATCTCGCTGTGCAGATCGCCAGCGAATCGCCGGAGGTCGCCGCCGCGCTCGGCTACACTCCCGATAGCGAAGACGCCGTCATGGAAAACACCAAGACCGCGCTCAACCTCACGCGCTGCCAGCGCTCGCGGCACTTGTGCCTCGCGCCGACGTTCGTAGATGGCGAACGCGCACTGTGGGCGATCGTGGACTTGACCGACGGCGTGCTTGTCGGAGTCCGCTGGACGGAGGTTGGCAATCCCGGCGGACCGGCGGTCACGGAGCGCAGTCTGCAAGATGATGTGGTCACACAGTTGTATTGCGATCGGGCTACCGCGCTCGAACGCGGTGATTGGCGCATGGATTTCATCCTCACGAGTTCAGATGGCTTGCGAATTTCTGATGTTCAATTTAAGAGTCGCCCGGTGCTCGAAAGCGCGAAACTCGTGGATTGGCATGTGAGTTATTCGACCACCGAAGCCTTCGGCTACAGCGATGCGATCGGATGCCCGGTCTTTAGTCAAGCCGCGGTGGTTGCGTTTCAAGGTCCAACCGTGGAAGAGTTGATTGAAAACGGCGAAGTCGTTGGCTTCGTGCTTCAACAGGATTTTTGGGGAGAGCAATGGCCCCTGCCGTGCAGTTATTATTACCGGCAACGCTACGAGTTTTACAACGATGGACGATTCCGAGTCGTGGCTGGGAACGTCGGACGCGGATGCGGCACCAACGGAACGTACCGACCAGTGCTCCGCCTCGCTCTCGCCGGTGAACTTTCGTTCGCCGCGTGGACCGGCTCGGCCTGGGAAAACTGGCTCACCGAGCAGTGGCAATTGCAAACTGATTCGGAACCGACAGAGGAAGGCTATCAATTTCGCTTTGCCGATTCAACCGGTGCAGGCTATTACGTCGAACCGGGGCGCGGTCAATTTGATGGCGAGCGCGGCGACAATGCGTTCGTCTATGCGACTCGCGATCACCCCGACCGCGACGAAGGCGATTCGGACATGATCACCATCGGTCCGTGTTGCAATGTAAATTACGAACAGGGACCTGAGCGATTCATTGATAACGAATCCATCGAAGGCGCGAACTTGGTGCTATGGTATGTGCCGCAGATCGAAAATGACGGCGAACCCGGTCGACAATATTGCTGGGCTGAATCCGCGCTGGATCGCGGCGTGTACGTCGCGCGAGAATATCCGTGCTACGCGGGACCGATGTTCGTGCCGATTTCGAATCCGTAAACGCGATGGCTAACAAGAAGAAACAAAAGGAATTACGAGAACGCGCAGATCGTCGCAAGTGGTGGATGTGGGGAATCCTCCTCGCGCTGGTTGCGGGTGTGATTGGATATCTGGTGTATTCCGTAAATTCATCGGAACAAA
The DNA here is from genome assembly GCA_964591425.1 of uncultured Anaerolinea sp. Classification (GTDB taxonomy): domain Bacteria; phylum Chloroflexota; class Anaerolineae; order Anaerolineales; family Villigracilaceae; genus Defluviilinea. The sequence continues at coordinate 5,351 of CAZQES010000165.1, read as the reverse complement.
AACTCGCGCCCGGGTTCGGCCTAGGCGGCGTGACGTATTGTCAGGCAGTGCCAAAGTTCGCGCTCGAAATGGGCTATGACGATTCTGCGATCATGAGCACGAACGAAACTCTGAAGGGATTATTCGTCTATGATCGTCCGCTGGAAGTGGGGCAACCGCTGACGAATGTGTATCAGCATCCCTCGTGGGATGACGCGGGTTATCTCGGTACGCCGGTCAACGATGGACTTGGGAATATCTACGTCGCGCCCGCGCCGCGCGTCAATCTCTACGACAATCCGCCTGAACAACAAAATACGATCTATAAAGTGGATACGGTCACCGGCGAAATGGCGGAATATATCCGGTTGCCGTTTGCCGCGACGATGCCGCCTGAGAATCCGTTCGGCATCGTCGGGCTGGCATACGACTGCGACACGAACAGTTTGTATGCCGCTTCGATCTACGGCTCGGGCAAGGACACGGAAGTTGGAATCATCTACCATATTGATCTGGATACTGGCGAGGTCGTTTCGCAACTGAAAAATATTGACGCGTTCGGGCTGGGCGTGTTCAATCGCGTGCTGGGCAAACGATTGTATTTCGGCTTGACGCGCAAATCGGAGGTGTGGTCGGTGGCGCTGGGGGACGATGGAAAGATTCGAGGCAAGCCGCGTTTCGAGTTCTCGATGGCAGGCTGGGGCGCGGACGGCGACGACAAGGCGCGCAGGATCGTCTTTAGGCGAGCTGACGAGATGTTCGTGCGCGGCTCCGCGTTCAACTATAATTTGATCGCGGGCACCGAACGCATCCAAACCGATTACCTTCTGCGTTACGACGCCGAGCAGGATATTTGGTTGTTGGAAGATGGTGCACAGTAATAACACGTGTCATGCTGAGCGAAGCGAAGCATCTCTGTCACGGCCGTCGAGACCCTTCGGTCGCTGGAAACCGCTCCCTCAGGGTGACACAGAAATATAGGAGATATTTCCATGAGTCCAGCCCGTATGTCGAAAATCGAAGCCTCGGTGCGCACTGTGATGGAATTCAACGACGCGTTCAATCGCCATGACGTCACAGGGATGATGCAACTGTCTACCGACGATACCGTCTTCGAGAATACCCATCCTTCGCCAGACGGGACGAAGTATTCAGGCAAAGAGGCAGTGACAAAATTTTGGGATGAGTTCTTCCGCGAGTCGGCAAACGCGCACATAGACATCGAGGAAATCTTCGGCTTCGGCAACCGTTGTGTGATGCGCTGGAAATACACGTGGGGCGATGGTCACATCCGCGGGGTGGATGTGTTCAAACTGAAGGATGGATTGATCGCTGAGAAGTTGTCGTATGTGAAGGGGTGAAGGCGTTCGAAATCAGTCCCGTTGACGAGTGAACTGAAGGTGAAAGACGGTGATTTGGTTGGACGCTTCACATGCTTTCGCAAATATTTTCAAACAAAGGTTTATTCTGTGAATAACAAAGTGCGGACTATTGCATATGGGCTTGGGGCATTTTTACTCGTCTCTATTGGGATAATTTCCTTTGTTGCCCTAAGAATCTGGTATCCATATTTATTTTCAAACCCATCTGAATTGGTTACGAACTGGCTAGAAGCTCCAACTTGCCAGATTCCTTGTTGGGAGCAAATCACTCCTGGAGAAACCACACTGGATCAGGCAAAATCGCTTTTGCAGAGTAATCCAAAAATCAAAATCGTTGATGAAGGTGATGTAATTCCATATGGGTTGATGTTATTTGTTGATATTCAAGGTGACTACTATAATCCTAATGTATCAATGGGTTTTGACAAAAACAAGATTGTCCAATCGATAGAACTTTCAACCCATGGCGAAAATTTATATCTAAACGACATCGTGTCTTTCTACGGGGATCCAAAATACACTTTGATTTATTGGCGGGAGACTGTAGGCGTTGATGTTGATTTGTTGTATCCCGAAACAGGCTTGGTTATCAATTTATATTCACAAGACGCAGAGATAATAAACGAAAATGATATAAGATTTACTATTAGCCCTGCACAAGAGGTATACGGAATTACATTTTACGCTCCAAACCTTGAGTATTACTATTTATTTGCATGGCAACCGCTAAAACGCTATGAATGGAAAGGATTTACCAACTATCCATAACCTAAAAAAGACATCGCTATAGGATCCAACAAACGATACCGAAGATCGCATTCCTTTGTTCAACATGAACGGCACGGCGGTTTTGTGCATATACCGTACTAATCGGGATCGCTACTGCGCCACCAGTTGTGAAATCATCAACGCTGCGTCCCACGCTTCTCAAGTGGGAGTCAGGGTTTTGATATACTGCAACCATGAACATCGAATTCAGCGGCAAAATAATATTCTGGCGCGGTCCTTCCCCGTTTTTCTTCGTCACTATACCGGCGAAGCAAAGCCGTGAAATCAAGGCAATATCAAAACTAGCAACCTATGGCTGGGGAGTGATACCTGTCCATGTGCGGATCGGCAAAACCGAATTTACGACTTCCTTGTTCCCCAAAGATGGCAAGTACCTTGTACCAATCAAGGTGAGCGTCCGCAAAGCGGAAAGTCTTGAGAAGGGTGATAACGTCACTGTGAGGCTGGAGGTTCGGCTTTAGCCCCCTCTGATCATTTTCCGTCGAGACTTACGATAGGTTCTCCCCCAAATACGACGATAAACACTTTGAATGAAAATGCATATTATGAATCGTCGGATTTGGGGGAGATGTCCGCCGAAGGTCCCCGAAGGGGAAAGGACAGAGGGGGTCGAGGCTCTCACCCCTTCAATGCCTCATCGTGATTGTTGCCATTCTCTTCAACCTTTGCCAGCGGGGGCATTTCGAGGATCGAGTTCAATCCAAAGTGCTGTAAAAATTCAGGCGTGGTGGAATAGAGGATCGGACGACCGGGTCCATCGGCGCGACCTGATTCAAGGATCAGGTTCTTGTGCAAGAGACTTTTCATCATGCTGTCGCTGTTCACGCCGCGGATCGAGTCAATTTGCGGACGTGTGACCGGCTGTTGATACGCGATGATCGCCAGCGTTTCGAGCGCGGCGCGGCTGAGATGAGTCGTCGCCTCCAAGCCGAGGAAGCGTTCGATCAACTCCGCGAGTTGCGGCGCGGTCGTCAATTGGACGCGCCCCGCGTGCCGTTGCAGTTTCAAGCCGCGTTGCGATAGCGAAGCATCCAGTTCGTTGAGTCCGCGCTCGATGACGGAGGGGGCAACGTCCAGCGCAGTAGCAAGTTGCGCGATTGCCACCGGTTCCCCCGAAACAAACAACAACGCCTCGAGTTTCGCCGAAAGTGACAATTCGATTTCGGAATTTTGTATGGAAGAAGCCTGCGAATCGCTCATGCTATAATTGCCTCGATTTACGATTTCAGATTGACGATTTACGATTGATTGATCATGGTCGAGTAGCCCGAAGCGACAGCGAAGGGCGTATCGAGACCACGCCAATTACAAATTACGCAGTAAGCAGTACGGAATAAAAGAATGAATTGCACCAAGCCCAACACAATACTATATTTTCTTGCAACGCTCATCCTCACATCCCTTGCCTGCACCGTCTTCGTCGGCGGACCCGACTACTCGGACCTCGATCCCATCCCTGTTTCAACCGAAGCCGCGCAAAGCCTCAAGGATGGAATCAAAAAATCGTTTGAAGATGGCTTGCTCACCGGCGTTGTGACGATCGGCATCACCGAGCCACAGATCACGTCCTATCTCGCGTTGCGAATGCAGACCGACCCCAACCTGCAACAAAACAATCAGCCGTTGATCACCGAGCCGCAAGTGTACTTGCGCGACGGACAAATGAAAATCTACGGCAAGACCCAGCAAGGCATGTTCGCCGCGAACATCGGCATCATCGTCAACGTCGGCGTGGACGCGGAGGGCAAGCCTAAGATCGAGATCGCCTCGGCAGATTTCGGTCCGTTCCCCGCGCCGCAGGGCATCAACGACGCCATCACCGCGATGATCGAAGAAGCGTACACGGGCCCGATCGGTCCTGTCGCGACCGGCTTGCGCATCGAGAACATCACGATCACGAATGGTGCGATGATCATCACCGGGCGAATCCGATAGCGACGGGATTATACAATAGTTCACGCGCTGACACAGTACCCTTCAGGGTAGCGGAGGACGAAGTCCGCAGTCGAAGCGCAATCGTGGATAAAATGCACCGCCTCTCTCTGCCCTTTCGGTTGCTTCTGATCCTTTCGACAATCCTCGCGCTTGCAGGTTGCCGCTCTCCTCAACTCACCGGCGCGGATATTACAGTGAGCGTCGCAGTGGATGGGACAACACAGATCGTCACCGTTGCTTCTGGCAGCACGGTCCAGCAGTCGCTTCAATCGGCAGGGATTATCATGGGAAACCTCGACCGCGCAGAGCCTCCGCTGTACACCGTACTCAGCGATGGGGATACGATTGAAATTATTCGCGTTCAAGAACTCTTCGAAACTGAAGAACAGATCATTCCATTCGACAAACAAGTTGTGAGAAACGAGTCTCTGCCCGAAGGTGAAACGCGCCTCGTGCAAGCGGGGGCCAATGGCTTACAGGAAATCACCTACCGCCGCGTTCTTGAAAACGAAGTCGAGATCAGCAAGTCCATCGTCAAGACTGTGATTCTTCAAGACGCGCTTCCTGAGATCGTGATGATCGGCGCGCAATCCTCGTTCGCGCCGTTGCCGATCCCCGGCAAACTCGCGTACATCGCCGGCGGCAATGCATGGATCATTGATGCGTCCACCGCGAATCGGATTCCGCTCGTCACTACAGGTGACCTTGACGGGCGAATCTTCAGGCTCTCGCCGCGCGGCGATTACTTGATTTACTCGCGCAAATCCACCAGACCTGCCGATAAAGAGATCAACACGATTTGGGCGGTTCGCACCAACCCCGGGAGCAAACCATTCAGCACCGGCATCTCGAACGTTGTCCACTTTGCCGATTGGATTCCCGGAACAAGCTCGATCGCGTTTTCCACGGTCGAGCCGCGCGCCACTGCGCCGGGCTGGCAGGCAAACAACGACCTGCATCGTTACAGTATTTCGACCGGCGAAAGACGAAGAATTTTGGATGCGAACGCCGGCGGAGTCTACGGTTGGTGGGGCATGACATTTGCGTTCGCACCGGACGGGAGGCTTGCCTATGCCCGCCCCGATGGAATCGGCCTCGTAGACCTCGATGGCAAATACCTCAAACCCCTGCTTGATGTTGTTCCACTAAACACTCACAGCGACTGGGCTTGGCTCCCGTCACTTTCGTGGGGGGCAGATAGCAAGACGTTGTATTTTGTAACCCATGCGCCTCCTCCCAGTCTAGTGAGCGACGAAGATTCGCCCT
>CAZQES010000164.1:0-8291 GCA_964591425.1 uncultured Anaerolinea sp. | reverse complement strand
TGGAGTCTTCACCAAGTGAGGCGTCTGCGCCTGAAAGAACACCCCAGTAAGCGATGTGAATGGGCTCACCGGGTGCGATCTTTACACAGCCGAGGGCGTCAGTACATTCGTACATAGCAGGTGCTTCCGTAGGCGCTTCAGTTGCAGGGGCTTCCGTTGCGGGCGCTTCGGTCGCGGGCGCTTCCGTTGCCTGGGGACCGCAAGCCGCAAGGACAAGGCTCGCGAGAACCAGCAACGAAAGCATTACATATAAGCGTTTCATTTTCTTACTCCTCCGAATTTAGTGTTGGATGAAAATAGTATCCTTATGGCGGATACAACAACCGGGCGGACAACGCTCTTTGGGGTCGGCACCACCTCCTTCGAAAAGATTTGTTGAGGTCTGTTTACAATAAAGCCGGAGAAAGTTCCCTAAAGACGAAATTTCTCGCGGCTGATTGATTGCCAATAGTAAAACAAATGTGTGGTTGGGTCAAGTGCCTTGCACAGACAACTACTCCGCTTTATCGGATGGTTTGTACAACAATTGCTCGCGTATTTGCAGATCGGTGTTGCGGATCTTCATCGCCAGATCTGCCGCAAGATTGTACATGAGACGGTATCCGAGGTGAGGGTAGGTCTCGCACAACATGATCAACTTATCGCGCGGAACGATCAACAAACGCGTATCGTTTTGCGTCGCGCAAGCCGAAGCCGAGCGAAGCCCCTCGTCCACCAACGCCACCTCGCCAAAAGATTGACCGCGTCGTAACGTTGCGATCACCTTGTTCTCGGCCCTGGCATCCACAGCGCCGACCAGCGAAGGATCCACGAAGATATCCACTTCCCCCTGAACGATGATGTATAACTCCTTGCTGGAGGAGTTTTCCCTAAAGATGAGATCGTCCTTTTGATACGTGGCTTCCTGACAGAGATTCGCCACCAGTTCCAATTGCGTGGGAGAAAACTGAAAGAAAATATCACTCTGCTTCAGGAAGTTGACGATCACGGGATTTGGCATGACAACCTCTGGGTTGAACTAGTGTAGCACAAACACAAAGGGAGTGCAACGCATCGCGCTTACGGGTAGGGTTGGTCCAACCAGTTCAGCGGATTCACCTGCACGCCGTTCACCCATATTTCCCAGTGCAGGTGCGCACCCGTGACGCGTCCCGTACCGCCAACCAAGCCGATCACCTGACCCTGTTCGACAACATCGCCAACGTTCACAAGGATTTCCGATTGATGCCAAAAGCCGCTGTACACACCCCAACCGTGATCGAGGATGGTCGCGTTGCCGCGCACGGTCAACGGGGCGGCGAATACCACCTTACCCGGCGCGGGCGCGAAGATCTGCAATCCTTCGCCTCCGCAGAAATCGAGACCGGTATGAAATCCATTGATCTCAATATCTGTGTTAGTCACTTTATACGTGCGCCGCGTTCCATACCAGGAGGTGAAACAATTAGGGTCTACGGCAGGCGATGTAAATATTTCGCTCCAATACATCACAGGTGTGGATGGCTCGGTGATAGCGATGATGTTTTGCAGTTCGGGTTCAGTCACAACAGGGTCGAGAGTACTGGAGTCATTAAGTGGGATTTCCTCGCTCAAATACGCGCCTGAAACGACCACAACCATCTGCTCAAAGGATTGTACATCGCCATTAGGAAGCGTCGCCTCGATGCGAAGTGGGTACACTCCCGGGTCCAGCAAAGCATCGACTCCCTGCAAGGCGACCAGTTCACCGTCCAACGGAAAGAAGCGAAGGGGTTTATCGATCAACGAAGCGGATGCGTTTGTTCCCTCTTGAGTTCTGATTCGGATGACTTCCGTTGACCCTTGCACGAGCGGGAGCGGGGAAATGCTCGCACTCAAGAACGCGGAGGGCAATCCGGTGGCGTTTTCCTCGCTACCTTCCATTGGAGAATACAACACATCACCCGGTATCGCGCTCCATGTCCCTTTTAGTTTGTTCAACGATGATAGTGTCCACACGTCGCTGCCCTGCTGGATGGCGAGTTCGAATAACGATTCGCCAACGGCAGGCGAAATGCGCGTGTTCAATGTTCTTTGCGCTACTTGAACCGGAAGAATCAGACTGATTCCCACATAAAGTTCGCCGGGGCTGATCAGGCGATTCAATTTTCTCAAGTTTTCATCGGAGACCTGCGTTCTTCTGCTCAAACTGCGAAGTGAATCGCCGAACGCGACGATCTCCGTCTCAAGCACCCCGGTGATGCCTTCCAGACCGGGGATGACAAGTTCCTGTCCGATCGCAAGGTTGTTTGGATTAATGGTGGGGTTTGCCGCGATCAGGTCGCTGAGGGATACGTTGAAACGCGCTGCAATGGAGGAAAGTGTATCTCCCGATTGGATGAGATAGACAGGTCCGCTGGCTTGCGCGAGCGCGGGCTGTAAACCTGTAGTAGCCAACAGGACGAATACAACAATTAGATAGATGATCTTACGCATGGATGAATTCCAGAACATCGCCGACCTCAAAATCGTTCCATCGATCAGGATGGACCTCAAGCACGAATTTAGCAGGGCTCTTCGAAAAATACGCCGGTCTCCACGACTTTGCAAGGACTTTGTCCACAACCCTCATTTCAGCATTGATCCAGACCACACACAGATCAAAGCCAACGAATAACATGTGGATGGATGAGTCGAGGCGCGAGTCGCGTTTGCCAACGAGGATCAAACCTCCGTCCCAGGAAAGATGCGGATGGAAAGTCAGCCCGCGTAGCTGCGTAAGGAAAGAGTCGCAGTATTGCACGCGCGGCGGCGATTCGAAATCCCTGCTCTTGTTGATCACGCGGATCCATTTGGTCATCGGTCAATTAATAACGAAGCACCCGTGAATTGGGTCCGCCACTCTCATTCCCCGGTTTTGAGAATTTTTTCGACGCTGTTCAGAAGTTCTTGCGGGCTGAACGGTTTGGCGATGTAATCGTCCACTTTTGCGATGTGCAATCCCAGCACGCGATCGATGCTTTGCGCTTTCGCCGTGACCACGATGACCGGGATATTTTTTGTTTTTTCTTCGGCTTTGATTTGCTGGTATACCTCCCAGCCATCCATTTCGGGCATCATCAGGTCGAGCAGAATTAGATCGGGTTTGCTTTCCCGAATCATTTTTAGCCCCTCGATCCCGCTGGCGGCGCCTCTGACTTCGTATCCCCTGCGGCCCAGAATCAGCCGCATCAGGTCTATCATTTCCGCTTCGTCTTCGATACAAAGAATGGATTTGATTTTTGCGCTCATTTCCTTATCGGGCGGAAGTGTACCATAAACCAAAAGCGATGAAGATCGTGTCATGGAATGTCAATGGATTGCGTCATGATTGGTAGAAGGAGGCGTGGCTCTGTCGGATTCGGGTTGACGCATGGGCTGGCGCAATTGTGAACCCAAACTCCCCGGATTATTAGAGTAATATATAAAGATTTCAAGCAGGCTATCCCCGAACAGGTCTCATTGGTATAATCCCGCTCGGAATTATTTGGAGGCACAGTGAATCCTAGAAATCAGTCATTTGTTGTAACGTTCCTGTTGATCGTAGCCGTCGTTGCCATGGTGGTCATGATGGTTCAGCGAGACACGGTCTCGGAAGAAGCGCTCACGATCAACCAGTTAGCCGAAGATATCAAACTCGGAAAAGTTTCGCGCGTGGTCATCGACGCAGACGACAGCCTGCGGGTGGTATACACGAGCGGCACGGAAGAAGGCATCGAAGCCTACAAAGAACCGAATTCGACTCTGGTCGAACAGTTGGTTGCCCTTGGCGTAACGCAGGATCAGCTTTCACCGCAAAATGTGAAGATCGAAGTCAAGCCGCCCTCGCAGTGGGCTGGATTTTTAAGCGGCGCGCTCTACATTCTCCCGGTCGTGTTCATGGCGGGTGTGTTGTGGTTCATTTTCCGGCAGGCGCAAGGCTCGAACAATGCCGCCATGTCGTTCGGTAAATCGCGCGCTCGCATGTTCAGCGGCGAGCATCCCACCGTCACATTTCAGGATGTAGCCGGGGCGGAGGAATCCAAGCAGGAATTAGCGGAAGTGGTCGAATTCCTGAAGGAACCGCAGAAATTCATCCAACTCGGCGCGCGGATACCGAAAGGCGTTTTGCTTGTCGGTCCTCCAGGCACCGGCAAGACGTTGCTTGCAAAAGCGGTCTCCGGAGAAGCGGGCGTTCCCTTCTTCTCGATCTCAGGTTCTGAGTTTGTCGAAATGTTCGTTGGTGTAGGCGCAAGCCGCGTGCGCGACCTGTTCGATCAGGCAAAGCGACATTCACCCTGCATCGTCTTCGTAGATGAAATTGATGCGGTCGGTCGTCAGCGCGGCGCGGGACTTGGCGGTTCGCACGATGAACGCGAGCAAACGTTGAATCAGATGCTCGTTGAGATGGACGGCTTCGACACGGATACGAACGTTATTATCATCGCCGCGACCAACCGTCCCGATATTCTCGACCCGGCGCTTCTCCGTCCCGGTCGTTTTGACCGCCGCGTGACGCTCGACCGCCCGGATATGAAGGGACGCGAGGCGATTCTCAAAGTCCACGTCAAGGGCAAGCCTTTGGAGCCGAATGTTGATCTGGGTTCGCTTGCCCGCGGCACGCCCGGTTTTGTCGGCGCGGACATCGAGAACCTCGTGAACGAAAGCGCCATCCTTGCCGCACGCCGCAACAAAAAATCGATCGGTCAACCCGAACTCGAAGAAGCTATCGAACGTGTTGTGATGGGACCCGAACGCAAATCTCGTTTGATCTCGGAAGAGGAAAAGCGCATCATCGCCTACCATGAGGCTGGTCACGCCGTGGTTGGCAACGCCATCGCCGAAGCAGACCCCGTGCAAAAGGTGACGATCGTTGGTCGCGGTCAAGCCGGCGGAGTGACCTGGTTCAGACCCGATGAAGACCGCATTTTACATTCACGCAAGAAACTTCTTGCCAACCTGGCTTACGCGTTAGGCGGACGTGTGGCGGAAGAACTTGTCTTCGATGATATAACCTCCGGAGCCTCGGGTGATATCGAGCAAGTGACTCGCATGGCGCGCATGATGGTCACGCGGTTGGGCATGAGCGGCGAATTAGGTCCCATGATGTACGGTCAAAAAGAAGAACTGATCTTCCTCGGACGCGAGATTTCAGAACAGCGCGACTATTCCGAGGCGGTCGCTGAACAGATCGATCAGGAAGTCCGCAAAATCGTGGACGAATCCTATAAGCTAGCCAAGAAATTGCTTACCAAATATCGCAAGGAATTGGATGCCGTGGCGCAAAAACTTCTCGAAGTTGAATCGCTCACGCGCGATGAGTTCGAAAAGATCTTCCCGCCGCCGTACCCGAAGAAGAGTGGAACCCCGCAGTTGGCGTGATGAAAGGAGACACGTACACAAGTAGACACGTACACAAAGTAGACACGTAAACAAGTGAAGAGCCCCGCGTTGCGCGAGGCTCTTTTGTTTCCATGACCCGAGTTTACCTGTGTACTTGTTTACTTTACACCCTCTTTATGCTGTCTCACGAGCTCGCGCCTCAAAATCTTCCCGACTGTTGTCTTTGGTAACTCACCACGGAATTCCACGTGAGTCGGCACTTTGTAGGGGGCGAGGCTTTCCTTGCAGAACGCACGGAGTTCCTCTTCCGTCATCGTTTCGCCGGGTTTGAGAACAACCCACGCCTTGACCGTCTCGCCGCGGTTCGGGTCAGGGATGCCCGCCACGCCGACTTCGAGCACCTTCGGGTTGGCGGCGATGGCTTCCTCCACTTCACGGGGCCACACTTGGAAGCCGCCGGGTTTGATCAATTCCTTCTTGCGGTCAACGATAAAGAAGTAACCATCTTCATCCATGCGGACGATATCGCCGGTGTATAACCAGACCTTTCCGTTTTTATCCGCGCGTAGGGAATTGGCTGTCTCGGTGGGCATGTTGTGATAGCCCTTCATCACTTGCGGTCCATGTAAGAGGAGCTCGCCGATCTCACCCTGCGAAAGATCCGTCTCGCCGTCGTCCAAGCTGACCACCCGACATTCCACGTTGGGCAAGGGCATTCCTACGGAGCCGGTCTTGTTTTCGCCGAGCAGGGGATTGCAGTGTGTTGCGGTAGGCGCTTCAGAGAGACCGTAGCCTTCGAAGACTTTTCCGCCGGTCAGTTTTTCAAATTGATCTTTTGTCTCACGCAGTAACGCGGCAGACCCCGACACACAGGCTTTGATGGACGAGAGATCGTACTTGCCAGCCTTCACATCGGGATGGTTGTTGATGCCGTTGTACAGCGCGGGCACGCCGGGGAAAATGGTCGCTTTGTATTTCTGGATGTTATCCAGCACATCTTTCAGGTCGCGCGGGTTGGGGACCATCACCATCGTCGAGCCGGTCGCCATGGCGAAGTTCATTCCCGCCACCATGCCATACACATGAAAGAGAGGGATGCCCATCAACACAACTTCTTTTCCCTCTTCAAGGATCGTCATCCACGAACGGATCTGCAGTGTGTTCGCGACGATATTGCGGTGTAAAGCGATGGCGCCTTTCGAAACGCCGGTCGTCCCGCCGGAATATTGGAACAATGCCGTATCTTCGGGACCCACCTGCACGTTGGGTCGTCCCGCTGATTTGTATTTAGCAAGAAGGTCCAGCATCCACACATCGCCAGCGGGCAGGTTCTTGTCAATGTGGAATCCGCCTTTCTTCTCGCGCAGCAAGGTGAAGAGCACACGCATGACCGGCGGAAGAGTTTCTTTGAGATTCGTCACGATCACTTTTTTGATCTTGGTGTTGGGTTGCGCTTTTTTGATCGTATTGTAGAAATTCGTCATCACGAACATCACTTCGATGCCCGCGTCGTTCGCCTGATGTTCGATCTCGTGCGGTGTGTAGAGTGGATTCGTGGCAACGACCACGCCACCCGCTTTGAGGATGCCGAAGTACGCCATCACGAATTGCGGCGTGTTCGGCATGAAGATGCCCACGCGGTCGCCTTTCTTCACGCCCATATCCACCAGCGCGGCGGCAACGCGGTCGGAGATCTCATTCATCTCCTTGAAAGTAATGACCGCACCCTTGAAGATCGTGCAGGCGCGGTCTGGATATTTACGCGCCGATGCATCGAGAAAATTGGACAAAGGCGCTTGGGGAATATCAATTGTATGAGGAACCCCTTTATCGTAATGAGCAAGCCATGGTTTGTCGTTCATAATGTCTCCTCTTTTACTTGGATGTTTCCAGTATAGTCAATGCAAAATCAAAAGTCAACAGTTGGACGTCATTACGAGGAGCGTTCTTGCTCTTCGCGACGAAGCAATCCTCTCGAAATATGCTGTGCAATCGTTACGACGATTCTCTCTTCGAATCGAAACCACGCGATATTCGGATCGGACTCTTTGAACCAGTTCGCCTGCCTGCGGACGAAGACCCGCGTCGCGCGCCGGGTGAGTTGCTTCGCCTCCTCGACCGTGATTCTCCCTTCGAGCGCTTGCACACATTCACGATACCCAATCGCCGACATTATCGGCAGGGAGGGGGAGTAACCGCGCTCGAGCAAGCCTCTCACCTCATCCATTAATCCGTTGGCATACATTGCCTCGATTCGCGCGTCCACACGCTGATACAGTTCCTCGCGCGGACGGGTGAGCCCGATCATGATCACGTGATACGGCGATTCGCCTTGCCCGCGTTGCTCGGAGAATTTTTTCCCGGTTGTCATAATAACTTCCAGCGCGCGAATCGTCCGGCGGACGTTGCGCGGGTCGATCTTTTCTGCGGCGTCAGTATCAAGCCCTTTAAGTTTTTCGTGTAGCCAGATTTCCCCTCTTTCTTCTTTCATCCCTTCGGCTTTGCTCAGGGCAAGCTTTCCTAACGCGCCTCGTAATCTCTCATTGGGTTTTACTTCGGGTGGACTCCAGCCTTGTGTCACCGCGCGAACATATTGTCCGGTACCACCAACGAGGAACGGCAATTTGTTTCGTGTATGAATGTTGTTGATTGCCTCGAGTGCTTTTTGTTGAAAGACCGCGAGGCTCAAGATTTCATCCGGGTTTGCGATGTCAATCAAATGATGCGGAACGCGCGCTCTTTCTTCACGAGTGGGTTTGGCTGTGCCAATGTCCATGCCGCGATAAAAGAGCCGCGAATCGGCTGAGACGATTTCGCCATTGAGTCGTTCCGCGAGTTGGATGGCAATCTCAGTCTTGCCGACGGCTGTCGGTCCGACGAGGAGGATTAGGGGCGGTTTAGACCTCACAGGTCTTGCAAGACCTGTGAGGTCTTGTAGTTGGTTAATAGATCGCATTTTCAAAATACGTAAT
>CAZQES010000163.1:0-8454 GCA_964591425.1 uncultured Anaerolinea sp. | reverse complement strand
CCCGCCCCATCAAATCCATGGAGATAAGATGTTCGTTGGAATTCCAAACGAAACGCGTCCCTGTGAATATCGAGTTGGGTTGACACCTGCCGGGGTGGAGATTCTCGTCCAGCATGGGCATCAGGTGTACGTCGAGCATGATGCGGGCGTGGGGGCGGGGTTCAAGGATCAGGAGTACGAATCCGCTGGGGCGCGGATCGTCTATTCGGGGGAGGAAATCTTCGCCCGCGCCGACCTCGTCCTGAAAGTCGCTCGTCCGTTACTGAGTGAATTGGATTGGCTGAAGCCCGGCGCGGCGCTCACCGGGTTGTTGCATCTTGCGTCCACCCGGCGCGACAAGATCGAAGTGCTTCTCGAAAAAAGAATCACCTCCATCGCGTACGAACAAATTCAATTGACCGATGGGTCATTGCCGCTGTTGCGCCCGTTCAGCCAGATCGGCGGGAGCATGGCGGCGCAGGTGGCTGCGCGGCTGTTGCAAAACAATTGGGGCGGCAAAGGGATTTTACTCGGCGGCGTGCCCGGCGTTCCACCGGCGGAAGTTTTGATTTTGGGTTCGGGCATCGTCGGCACGTATGCAACGCAGGCGTTTCTTGGGCTTGGCGCGCATGTGACCGTGATCGGCGACGATATTGCAGGCTTGCAAAAAATTTCCGACCGATTCCCCGGCATCGTCACCATGATCTCAACGAAGCGCAATATCGAACGCGCAACAACCTACGCGGATGTGGTTCTCGGCGCGGTGCTGGTCACGGGTGAGCGGACTCCGATTTTGGTGACGCGCGAAATGATCCGTGCGATGAAGCCGCGCTCTGTGTTGATCGATGTGAGCATCGACCAGGGTGGGTGTTTCGAAACGTCCCGCCCAACCACGCATGACCAACCAACTTTCGTTGATGAGGGTGTGATCCATTATTGTGTGCCAAACATGCCCGGCGTCGTGGCGCGCACCGCGACGCACGCGTTCGTCAACGCGGCAATGCGGTATTTGACTCGTATGGCTGACGATGGGATCGACGCCGCGATCGCCAATGACCCCGCGCTCGAAATGGGAGTCAACACACATCAGGGCAGGCTCGTTCATTTGACCCTGCTCGAGGAGCGCTAAGATGGATTGGACAAAGATCTACGAATCGCGCATCACGACCGCGCCGGAGGCGGTGAAGGCGATCAAATCCGGTAACCGCATCTTTCTGACGGGAAATGTGTCTGTCCCGCAAAAGGTCCTCGGCGCCTTGGTGGATTACGCCCCGAACCTTTCCGACGTGGAGATCTGCCAGGCGTTGACGATCGGTCCCGCCGATTACGTGAAACCCGAACTGGACGGGCACTTGCGCGTGAACACGATGTTCATCAGCGCGAACGTTCGCAAAGCGGTACAAAACGGTCAGGCGGATTTCACCCCGGTTCTTCTTTCGGAATTTCCTCTGCTCTTCAAGCGCGGCATTCTCCCACTGGACGCGGCGCTGATCCACGTCTCACCGCCGGACGAGCATGGCTTTTGCAGTTTGGGGGTTGAAGTCGGGTTGACGAAATCTCCCGCCGAGACCGCCAAGATCATCATTGCCGAAGTGAACCAACAAATGCCGCGCACGCTGGGCGATTCGTTTATCCACGTCAGCCGCTTGAATTACATCGTGCCGGTGAATTATCCCATTGTGGAAATGGCGATGGCGGAAGAAGGCAGTCCGGAGATCGTCGAGAAGATCGCGGGCTTCATCGCGGATCTTATCCCGGATGGTGCGACGATGCAAATGGGAATCGGCGCGATACCTGACGCGGTGCTGAAATATCTGCATAACAAAAAAGACCTCGGCGTGCACAGCGAGTTGTTCTCGGACGGCGTGATCGAACTGGTCAACGCGGGTGTGTTGACCGGCGCGCGCAAGTCCCTGCACCCGGGCAAGATCATCGCGGGGTTCATCCTCGGCACGAAGAATTTATACGATTGGGTGGATGATAATCCGCTCATCGAATTGCATCGCACGGAATACATCAACGACCCGTTCGTCATCGCGCAGAACGAACGCATGGTGGCAATCAACTCCGCCATTGAGGTTGACCTCACCGGTCAGGTCTGCGCCGACAGCATCGGACCCAAACTCTACAGCGGTGTGGGCGGTCAACTTGATTTCATCTACGGCGCGTCACGCTCGAAGGGCGGAGTGCCGATCATTGCCCTCCCAAGCACGACCACGTTGAAGGATGGTACACTTGTGACGCGCATCTCCTCCATGTTGAAGCATGGCGCGGGTGTGGTGACCAGCCGCAATCACGTCCGATTCGTGGTTACCGAGTACGGTGTGGCTGACTTGTACGGCAAATCCATCCGTGAACGCGCAAAACAATTGATCCGCATTGCGCATCCCGATTTCCGTGCAGAGTTGGAGAAGCAGGCGAAAGAATTGCATTATCTATAAATCTGTCATTGCGAGCACTTCGACAGCCTCAGTGTAAACTCCGCGAAGCGATCTCCTTGCAGCGAGGGGATTGCTTCAGTCGCTATCGCTCCTTCGCAATGACAAAAACCGAGCAACTCGCCGCAGCGTGTGGTGTTCTTCCCTGCGGTGAGTTTATTTTATTGAGGATGATATGACGAGGAAAGCAAAGATCGTGGCGACGGTGGGACCCGCCAGCCAGAGCGAAGCAGTGCTCGAACAATTGATTCAAGCCGGCATGAACGTGGCGCGCATGAACTTTTCGCATGGCACGCATGAACAACATTCCGCGCGCATCGAACTGATTCGCAAGGTTTCGGCAAAGCTTGGTGTACCGGTTGGAATTTTACAGGATTTGCAAGGACCCAAGATTCGCGTGGGCGAGTTGGAATCCATCATGCAACTCTCGGAAGGCGAACAGGTGTACCTGTATGCAACCGGTACTACACCTCCCGATAACGGCGGACAAAAGATTCCCGTGGATTTTCGTCAGCTGTTCGATTCGGTCCGACCTGCGGATCGGCTCCTGCTCGATGATGGACGTCTCACTTTGGAAGTGGTATCCGTCAAAGATCGTAACGCGTTGACAGCAAATGTCATCATTGGCGGTTCGTTGTCCTCTCACAAGGGAATAAACTTGCCGGGGATACGCCTTCGGATCGCAGGCTTCACCGAAAAAGACGAAGCCGATCTCGCGTTCGGCATCTCGCAAAACGTGGACGCGGTCGCCATTTCGTTCGTGCGCTCGGCAGAGGATGTGAAAAAAGTCCGCTATGCGATGGAGCGATTATCCAGCGGCAAACGATTGCCAATGTTGATTGCGAAACTAGAAAAGCCTGAAGCGCTCGATAACCTCGACGCAATTCTCGAAATTGTGGATGGCGTGATGGTGGCACGCGGCGACCTCGGTGTGGAACTTCCGCCCGAACGCGTGCCTGCGTTGCAAAAGCACATCATCCGTACGGCGAACGCGCGTGCCAAGCTGGTCATCACCGCGACGCAGATGTTGGAATCGATGATCTCGAATCCGCTTCCGACGCGGGCAGAGGCTTCGGATGTCGCCAACGCCGTGTTTGATGGAACCGACGCGGTGATGCTGTCCGCCGAGTCGGCATCGGGAAAATATCCGGTCGAATCGGTGCAGATGATGGATCGCATCGTCCGCGAAGCCGAGTCTCATTTTATGGAGTGGGGGATGGAACCGAGCGTGAACGGCTTTGAACACAGCGACGCGGCTTCGATGGCGCGCGCCGCGCAGGCATTGGCTAACGATAAAAATGTAACCGCGGTGGCGTGTTTCACCACACAAGGCAGAACGGCGTGGTTGATGTCGAAGATTCGTCCGCGTGTACCGGTGATGGCATTCACGCCTGATGAAGAAACGTATCGCAGGCTTGCGTTCCTGTGGGGTGTGCGTCCGCAGTTGATCGCGTTCGCAAATTCACTCGAGGAAATGCTCGATCATGTGGATGCAGAGTTGATGCGCTCGGATGTGGTGCAGGTCGGTGACCAGGTTGTGCTGGTGTGCGGATTCCCGGTCGGCGCGGTGCGTCCGCCGAACATGGCGTTGCTGCATACGGTTGGGGAAAATTAGAGAGAGCCGTTGGTTGAGTAGCGAGCGCAGTTTGCGAGCGTATCGAAACTAACGGGTATTCAAGGGGTATATTGTCACAAGAGTTGCTTTACGCGCTGGTGGTTTCGATACGCCCTTCGCTATCGCTTCGGGTTACTCAACCACCGTTAATCTTTAGTTGAAACTAATATCCCAACCCCGATCAACACGCCACCGAGCAAAAACAGCGGTGTGATTTTTTCATCGAGAAACAGCCAACCGAGCAACGTTCCGACAACGGGCTGAGCAAAAAAGGTCAGTGAGGCGAGCGTGGCGGGTAATTCTTTGAACGCGTAATTCCACAAGAACATCGCAACAGCCGTGGAAATGATACCCAGAAAAAGAATCCCGCCAATGATGCCGATGGTGATCTCCCCGATTCCTTGAGAGTTGATTTCTATGAATCCGAAAATCAAAGAGGATGGAATTCCGCCAAGGAGCATCACCGCGCTGGAGGTGAGCAGGTCGATATTTCCTGAGATCTTCCGCACCAGCACAGAGTATAGAGCCCAGGTGAAGCCTGCAAAAAATAAGAGCACATTTCCTAAAAACAGAGATGGCGACAACTCTGCTGTACGCGGGTCAATGACCGCCAGCACGCCCATCGTGGAAATCACCAAGGCAAGCACTTGTCGTCCCGTGATCTTCTCGCGAAGCAGGAAGAACGTAAATAGCAAAACAAATGCAGGTGTTGCGGAGGTGATCAACGCTCCGTTCGAAGCGGTGGAGAATTTTGTCCCTGTGAATTGGAAGCCGAGCGAGATCCCATAGCCGATCACACCGACGAGAAAACTTTGCCAGAATTCTTTTCGGGTCAACGAGATTTGCGTTTTGCGAAACAAAATCAACGCGCCCAACGAGAGGAATCCCAGCGCGAGGCGGAGGGTCAGCAACGCGAACGGCGGAATGACTTCGAGCACCACTTTGCTGACGACATACATCCCGCCCCAAATTGACGCGGCGCCAAGTCCGCAAAGGAGGGCAACAAAGTTTTTGTTCATGAAGCGGAGATTATAACTGGATCGAACTGTCAATCGTACGACTTGTTCTGTCTGTTTTTCTTGATTTCCCCTCGTCTTTTCTTTGTTTTCAATCTTTTTTCCTTCGCCGCCTTTGTCGGCTTGGTCTTCTTGCGTGCCTTGGGTTTGACCAGCGCTTTGCGAACCAGTGCGATCAATCTTTGAATTGCATCCTCGCGGTTTTGCTCCTGCGTGCGGAACTGCTTGGCTTCGATCAGTAAAACTCCGTTGTCGGTCACGCGTTTTCCTGCTAGGTGAATCAAGCGCGACTTTACCTCTTGAGGCAACGATGACGCGCGTACGTCGAATCGTAGTTGCACCGCCGTCGCCACCTTGTTGACGTTCTGTCCGCCCGGTCCCGACGCGCGGATGTAGTCGAGACGAAGTTCGTTTTCTTTGATTTGGATGGACGGGGTGATTTCGAGCATATGGAAAACCCCTCTCCTTCAGGAGAGGGGCAGGGGTGAGGTCGGATTAGAACATCAACGCGTTGACCTTATTGATCATCGCAGGAGCAGGCCGCAGGTCTGCTTCGGTGAGGCGGTTGAGAGGCATGTCGATCAAGTTGTAGGTGTCTGAAAGCGCGGGCTTATCGGTTGAAACGTAGATCAATCCCGTTGTCAGCCAGTTGTTGCGCTGAGCTTCTTCCAATGTGCGGATGGCTTCGAAGCGATTTGTCGGATCATGGCTTTTTTCCAAATTCTTGAGGACGACCACCGAGCCGTCGTGCATGGTCACTTCGCGGACCTCGCCAGCTTCCAGGTCTTTTTCGAGCATGATCTCCTCGCGCGGCGCGATGTAGGTGATGTCATGCAGGGGTTCTTCATGATCCTTGCCCCACGCGTACGAATAGTGCGCATTGTCCTGATTGTTGAAGGTGACGCACGGGCTGATGATGTCGAGCACGGCGATGCCCTTGTGAGCGAACGCGGCTTTGAGCAATTCCTTCACTTGTTTTGCGTTGCCCGCAAACGAACGCGCTACAAATGTGGCGTTCGATGCCATCGCTTCCATGCAGATGTCCACCGGCATGTAAGGATTGGTTCCCTGCTTCTTGAGTTCGAGTCCGCGCTCGGCTGTGGCGGAGAACTGACCTTTGGTGAGTCCGTACACGCCGTTGTTCTCGACGATATAGA
The DNA here is from genome assembly GCA_964591425.1 of uncultured Anaerolinea sp. Lineage (GTDB taxonomy): Bacteria > Chloroflexota > Anaerolineae > Anaerolineales > Villigracilaceae > Defluviilinea. Next base: position 2,249 of record CAZQES010000163.1, on the reverse strand, counting down.
CCATGTTCAAATTGCGGCGCATCACGTGTTTGAACTGCCCCATGCCGATGCTTGCCGTGTCGCCGTCACCGGAGACGCCGACACCTTTGAGCGAATGATCGCCAAAGAGCGCGCCGGTTGCAATCGAAGGCATGCGTCCGTGCAGGCTGTTGAAGCCGAACGAGCGATTCATAAAATACGTTGGGCTTTTGCTCGAACAACCAATACCGCTGAACTTGAGCACGTTTTCAGGTAACACGCTCATCTCGTACATCGCGGCGATGATCTGGTTCGAGATCGAATTGTGACCGCAACCCTGACACAAAGTGGTGGGGTTGCCGCGATAATCGTTCTTGGTGAGACCAACAGCATTAACGTTGGCGGGTGCGCCCGCCATAGGAAGTGCAGACATTATTTCGCTCCTTTCGCAACGCGCTTGTTCGGCGCAACAGGTTTCGAGTTGGATTTTTTGAGGACAGATTTCTTTGCAACGGGCTTTGATCCATTTGAAGATTTCGCAAGGATGCCTTCACGCACCCAGCGCGCCGAGGCTGGCAAACCGTCACCGTAAGCCACAGAAATTAATTTCGTTGCCGATTCAGGATTCGCCAACACGAGCAACTGGTGCAACTGCCCGTCACGGTTCATTTCCACGACGTAGATTTGGTCGTGCCTGGCGACAAATTCCTCCACCTCGGCTGTGAGCGGCAGCGCCCGCACCCGCAGGAAGTTCGTCTTCAGGCCGTGATCACGCTCCAATTGGACCCGCGCCTCGTTGATGGCGGCTTCGGTCGAACCGTAGGCAATGATTCCGATTCTTGCGCCTTTCGTTTCATGCACCACAGGTTTCGGCAGGTATTGTTTCGCAGTTTCATATTTCTTCTTCAACCGTTCCATGTTGCGATGAAAGGTGACGGAGTCCTCGGTGTATTTGGCATACTCATCATGACCCGTGCCGCGCGTAAAATAAGCGCTCATCGGGTGTTTGTTGCCGGGAATCGTGCGGTAGGGAATACCGTCGCCATCTTTGTCGAGATAGCGGCCCCAGTTGCCTTTGATCTCTTCGAGGTCTTTTTCCCATAGCACTTTGCCGCGATCCATCGGGGTCTTCGGGTATTCAAATGGCTTGCTCATCCACTGGTTCATTCCCATATCAAGGTCCGACAACACAAAGACCGGCGCTTGCATCCGTTCGGCGATATCGAACGCTTGCCAGCCGAAATCGAAACATTCGTTCACGTCACCGGGTAGCAACACGAGGCTGTCGCTATCGCCGTGACCCATGCCGACAACGAACGAGAGATCGGCTTGCGATGTGCGCGTGGGCAAGCCTGTGCTGGGACCGATGCGTTGCACATCCCAAATTACAACGGGCACTTCAGCGTAATACGCCAAACCGGCGAATTCCGTCATTAAGCTCAAGCCGGGACCGGAGGTGGAGGTCATCGAACGGAGCCCGCTCCAGCCCGCGCCGACCGCCATGCCGATTGCGGCGAGTTCATCCTCCGCCTGCACGACCGCGTACGTGTGTTTTCCATCCTCGCGCTTGCTGAGCATGGGGAAGTAATCGTTGACCGCTTCCGCCAGTGACGATGCCGGTGTGATTGGGTACCACGCGACGAATTGCGCGCCGCCGAAGATCGACCCGATCGCCGCGGCGGTATTTCCGTCCGCCATGATCAATCCCTCGGTCTTGTCCATCCGTTCGAGAGTAAATGGGTCTTTTTTTTCAAGGTTTGCCTTTGCCCATTCTGCGCCGGCTTTCACCGCGTTGAAGTTCATGTCGATCGGTTTCTGTTTACCTTTGAAGTGGAAGTTCAACGCAGCGTGGATGGTGTCGAGATCGATGCCGATCATCTGCGCCAGAATTCCCACGTAGACCATGTTCCCGACCAGTTCGCGGAAATCGGCGGGAACGTTAGGGTCGCTCCGCACGATCTGTTTGATGGGCATCGGGTAGATGGCAATGTCAACCCGCGTGATGGGGAGCTTGATATCGTCGGCGTAGTAGAACGCTCCGCCCGGCGGCACAGACGCAAGGTCGCGTGTGAACGAATCGGGATTCATCGCGATGACGATATCCTGTTCCTCGCGCCTGCCAAGATACCCGTCCTTGCTCGCGCGGATCGTGTACCAAGTTGGCAACCCCTGAATGTTCGAGGGGAAGAGGTTTTTCCCCGAAACAGGGATGCCCATCTTGAAGATCGCGCGCTGGCTGGTGTTGTTGGCGGTGGAACTGCCTGAGCCGTTCTTTGTGCCAACGATGATCG
>CAZQES010000162.1:0-8459 GCA_964591425.1 uncultured Anaerolinea sp. | reverse complement strand
GTCAACCCCGGGCATGTCCTTGTTGTGCCGAAAGTGCATTTCAAAGACCTTTCTGATTTGCCCGCACAAATCGGCGCGCATTTATTTCAAGTGGCACAAAGAATTGCCCTGAGTACACATAAGATCAATGTAAAGAATGAAGGGATAGATCTTTTTCTAGCTCACGGTGAAGCGGCAGGGCAGGAAGTATTTCACGTCCATCTTCACATCATTCCAAGGTATAAAGGGGATGGATTTGGGTTCAAATTTGGTCCAAATTATGAAAACCTGCCTGAAAAAAGTGAACTAGATGCAATTGCAACTCAATTTAAACAACAATTGGAAAAATAAAAACGATTATGAACTTCACCGACTACCAAACCAAATCACGCGCCACGGCGAAATACCCCGTCATCGGGCATGGAGTGATCTACCCCACGCTGGGACTCGTCAACGAGGCGGGGGAAGTGGCGGGCAAGGTCAAGAAAGTGTTCCGCGACAAGGACGGCGAGATCAGTGCCGAGACGCGCGAGGCGCTTAAAGCCGAACTCGGCGACGTGTTGTGGTACATCGCGCAGGTCGCCACCGAGTTGGGCTTGTCACTGGATGAGATCGCCGAGGCGAATATCGCCAAGTTGTTGGATCGGTTGGAACGAGGGAAGATCAAAGGGGATGGGGATAACCGATAACCACATGTCATTGCGAGGAACGGTTTTTGCGACGAAGCAATCCCCCACCATGAGGAGATTGCTTCGCCCTATCGGGCTCGCAACGACATGTTATTGGGCTTTTCCATAATCACACAATTTCCTGATCGGGCATTTCTCACACATCGCTTTGCGGGCGGTGCAGATCTCGCGCCCGAGGCGGATGATATTCAAATGCGCGGCGTAATATGTCTCAGGTGGGAACAAACCCTCCAAATGCGGATGCGCTTGCTCGACGGTCATCTTCTCAGGGCGGAGTCCGATGCGGCCCGTCACGCGGTAGACGTGGGTATCCACGGGAAAGGCGGGCATATCCAATGAAAAGCATAAAACGATGGCGGCGGTTTTCGGTCCCACACCGTTGAATTTGGTCAGCCAAGCGCGCGCTTCATCCACAGACATTTTCTTGAGAAACGAAAGATCCAAATCGCCGCGCTCTTTGGTGATGGCTTTCAACACCTGCTGAATGCGCGGACCTTTTTGATTCGCCAGCCCTGCGGGTCGAATCGCATTGACCACATCCTTCGATCTCGCATCGCGGACGGCTTCCCATGTTGGGAATTTGGCGCGCAACGCGTCGAAGGCGCGATCGCGATTCACATCATTCGTGTTCTGCGAAAGGATGGTCGAGACCAGTTCGTCAATGGCGGGCAGTGGATTACGCCACACCGGCTCGCCATAGAACTCAAGCAGTTTTTCGTGGATGCGAACCGCGCGTTTCGCAAGTGGATTCACGAGTAGCCAGCCTCTTTGATGAGCCGCAACGTGTTGTTCACCACATCGCGATGCTTGTCGGGGATCAACTCATCGAACATCGCCGCGGTGAGACGATACAACGTCAATGCCGCCGCGCCGCGAGCCTGATATTGTGCAGGCGGAGAGTCTAGCCCCCACGCTGCACGGAACGCGCTCACCCATTTCGTATCGCGCCCAACGGATTCCTGAATCAGATCAAAGAATTTGTTCTCACTGGTCATCATCACCCCTCGTTGCACGATCACCGCTTCGGGTAAATGCTTGACCAATCCCCACACCGAATACAACACCGTTGATTCGTGTCCGCGCGCAAGACCGCTCAACACCTTGTGGACTTCCTCGGCGCAATGCATCACTTGCTCGGCGGCAAATTCGTTCGCGGCGGGTTGCAATGCGGAAAAATCAAATTCCTGGGCTTGTTTCTGCAACTTCGCCAGCGATCCGTCTTTATCAAGCACGATCCTCATGTCGCTCAAGCCGGGCACCGCCCAAATCGCGCGGCGCGGGTTTGTCAACGCGGCGCGTTCCTCTTCGAGCAATGTGTACTTGAGGCTGATAAGTTTGTGATCCCAGACGATCAACCGGTATCGGTCATGCGCGTTCGCAGGCAGCGTACTGGCGAAGATGTCGAAGTCTACATCGCTGTACTTCGATTCCTGTCCGCGCGCGTAACTGCCCGTGATGCCAACGCCAATGACATCGCTCGTATCGATTTTTTTGAGAATGGATTGGATAAAATTATCAGATAGAGTCATTGTTTGTCATTGCGAGTGGCGCTAAAGGCGCCACGAAGCAATCTCCATGCATTTTAGGAGATTGCTTCGTCGGGTTTCGCCCTCCTCGTAACGACATCATTTTCCACTTTCCCACTTTCCACGTTCCACACTTCTGCCTGCTCCACAAACTCAGGCGCAAACAATTTCAGGTCGGTCGTCGTGAACAACACCTGCTCGCTTTCACCGACATACTTCAACAGATCTGCGCGGCGTTGCAGGTCAAGTTCCGCCATCACTTCATCAAGCAGGATCACGGGCCACTCGCCGGTACGCTCCTTCATCCAATTCACTTCGGCAAGTTTGAGGGCGAGCAACGCGGTACGGACCTGTCCGCGCGAGCCGTACTCGCCAAGGTCCACTTTATCTGCGATGAAACGCATCTCATCACGATGCGGACCGATCGTCGTCACGCCGCGTGAAATCTCATCGGTGCGAAGATCGCGCAAGCGCGCGCGGAATCCATTTTCGATCTCGTTCAACTTCAAACCTGATCGGTCAACGACCGTATCCATCTTCAATCCCAACTGCCCGTTCGGTTGCGGAAGCGGATCGTACGCAGGCGCGTACGAGAGGCGCAGAGTCTCGTGTCCGTGAGTCAACTCAAAATGGACGCGCGAAGCGAGTCGCTGGATCTGCTGGACGGCTTCGATCCTCCACTGGATGATCTGCGAGCCGAGACGCGCCAACGCCTCATCCCACACTTCGAGTTGGTCACCGCTTCCGCCGCGTTCCCCCAGCATTTTGAGGAGCGCGTTACGCTGAGTGAGCGCCTGGTTGTATTCACCGAGCACGCGCGCAAACGCCGGCGTGGATTGTGCCAGCGCGAGATTCAGATAACGGCGGCGGTCTTCCGGCGCGCCTTCGATGATCTGCGACATTTGCGGAACGAAGATGACCGCGTTGAATTGACCGATCACGTCGTTGACGGATCTCTTCACGCCGTCGAGCAACACTTCCTTGCGCAAGCGCTGACCGTTGAACACGCCGACCGGTTCGAGGATCAACCGCGCTTCGATGCGATGTTTGCTCTTGCCGCGCTGATAATCTGCAATGAGGCGCGCGACGGCGGGCGAATCTTTTTTCTCGGCTTCGATGAAGTTGATGAGTTGACGATCCGTATTGGTTTGGATGGATGTGAATGCCGCGAGGAAATAAATGGCTTCGAGCACGGTGGTCTTGCCCTGCGCGTTCGCGCCTGTGAGCAAAACCGCGCGCGAAGGAAAATCCAGATCGAGCCGCGTGAATTTGCGGAAGTTGGTGAGGGAGAGGTGGCGGAGATGCATGAGGAAAATGAAATCCAGAGGATCAGAAAACTAGCGATTAGCGATTGGAGATTGGAGATTATTGCGTACTGCGTATTGCGTACCTACCTGTATCCTTGTCTACGTGTTTACCTGTTTCCATGTCAACGTGTTTACTTGTCTACGTGTTTCCTTGTGTACCTGTCTACTTGTTTTCCTGCGCCAGCGCCATTTCCAATTCGATCTCATCGCGCAGGGGGATGTGATTCTGTCCGATGATCGGAATGGTTGGCTTGAGTTTTCGCGTTCCTTCCAGCGCGTTTCGGTGAATGGTCACCAGTTCAAAGTCGCGCCGCTGGTAAAAGCCCAGGGCATACAAATTATCGTTGGTTGTGATGAGGAACACACGTCTGCAATTTCTGGAGCGCGCTTCTTCGATCACTTTTCTCAATAACATTGTGCCAATCCCCTCGCCTTCGCGCAAACCGTCCAGCGAGATCACTTCACATTCGTCATTTATGATCCTGAATGTGATCAACCCAGCCCAGAATTCGTTATCTTCGACCACAAATCCATCCACATCTTCGGGCTGATGAATGACCCCATGCGTAACAATGAAATCGCCGCTCCACTGCTCATTCCAAAACTGGCGGAGGCGAGGAGCGTCTTCGGGCATCAGGCGGCGAATATTCATTGGCATTCTACGCAGTCCGCAATACGCAGTAGTAATCGGTATTTCGGACTGCGTACCTCAAACGTTACACTTCCTGCTCGACATCCACGTTCTCTTCCGGCTGCCAAACGCGGACGGCACGCTCCGTGAACAGGACACCGTTCAGATGGTCGATCTCGTGCTGGAAGATGCGCGCCAGCCAGCCTTTCGCTTTGATGCGTATCGGCTTGCCGTGACGGTTCAACGCTTTGACCAATACCTCCGTGTGGCGTTCCACCTCGCCCACCAAGCCGGGGATCGAGAGACAACCTTCCACACCCATCAACGTTTCCTCCGAAACTTTGACGATCTCCGGGTTGATGATCGCCCAGACTTTCTTCGGCGCATCCTCTTTTTCTTCATCTTCCTGTTTCTCGAAATATTCGATGACCGCGATGCGTTCCGACAGCCCAATCTGCGGGGCGGCAAGCCCGACACCGGGTGCTTCGCGCATGGTTTCCACCATGTCTGTGATGAGGGTATGCAAGTCTTTGTCGAATTTTGTCACTGGGCGAGCTTTGCGTTTCAGTACCGGGTCGGGGAGTGTGACGATTCTACGCAGAGCCATTCTTCTGATTCCTCTTTTCCTCTTCCGCTTTTCGAAAATCCTCAGCATTGTTATGGTAGGTGGCGAGCCAATCCGCCATGCGTTCGCGATCAGCGGCTACGATCGCCTGGTTCTTCTTCACGACGCGCGCGTCGCGGCGGCGATCGATATCCGATTGAACGCTGGCGGGGTCGATCACATCTTCGAAGGTGAGTTTGTTGCCGCCCACCGTGATGTAGACATGCCCAAAGTTGAACAGGTTGCCCAGCACGCCCCGGCGCTCATATTTGGTGCCCAGGATGTTCTCCAGTTGCGCGGCGTTACGCGTCTCGGTGCCAAAGGGCGTGCGGTCGATATCGATGATCTGGTCGGAGGTCACTTCGAACACATCGTTGCTCCAGTCCGCGACGAGATAGATGAACCAACCGATGAACAACAGCATGATGCCGATGGTGATCATTGCCCACACATCGACATCCACGCCTGTGGCAAGGGAGATAAAGACGTTGTTCGGATCGAAATATAACTGGTATAAGCGCGAGAGGAACAACCCGAAGGTTGCAAAGAAACCTGCCAGCGGCATCCATGAATCGAGCAACAATACCACCCAGTGCTTGCGATAGATCACGCTCTCGCCGGTCTCGTAGCGCAATTTCAACGTGTTGGCGCCGAGTAATTTCAACCACCCTGCGCCGTTCTGCTTGGGCATGGACGAGGTCGGCTGGGCTGGAGCAGGCTGAGGCTTGGGAGGAACCGGGATCCCCAACCGCGAGCGGATCGCATCCTTCATCGCTTCCTTTTCCGTCGCAACAGCCGCCTGCTTCGTCCTATCCCAATATTCTTCGATCATCTTTGCGGCTTGCTTGGGATGATTCACGATCGCGAAATCGATCCGGCCTACGAACGTGCGGACGATGACATTGCCATAATCGAGCCAGCGCCCAAACTGATTCACTTCCACACCAACCGAGACGATCATACGAAGCGGCGATTCCTGACGGCTGTCGTAAATCCCGATCACTTTTTCGAGCCACACCACGCGCTCGTTGGTCACCACGTAATAATCGTTGCTCCAGTCGAGGATCAGCCATGCAAACCAGAACACCGCCGCGAGGAACGATCCCCACGCCGCCACCGACACGATGGGATGACTCAAAATAGCGAAATAAGCGTAGGCGAAGAAAGCAGGCACGATCAGCAAACCAAACGGGGCAAGGATCTTCGGGTAAAGCGCCACCAGATGTTTGCGCGCCAAAAAATAAACCACCTCATCGGGCGCGAGCCATTTGAAGCGGAGTTGACGCGCCAGTTGACGGCTTCGCACCGCCACTTCGAGGTTATATTCAAGGTCGCGATGTTCCCGGAAGAGTTTCTTGAAATCATCGCGCGAAAGCACGAGCAGGGTGGTATCTTCCAACGCGGTCACGGTTGCCGAACGCCGGCGGTTCGAAACGAGCGCCAGTTCGCCGAAATAATCGTTCTTCACCAGCCGCGCAAGTTGAATCTCTTTTCCATCTTGTGTGCGCACGATGCGCACGCTCCCGCCATAGATCATATAAAAACTGTCTGCAGGGCTGTCCTGTTTTACCACCACGCCGTCTTTGGAAACGGGATATTCATCGATCGCCTGCGCCAGATCCAAAAGCGCATCGTCTTCCAGCCCATAGAAGAGATGGATTTTCTTTAGAAACGCAATGCGCGCGGAAATCTCGATGGGCATGGTTTTATTCTATCAAATTTCACGTACGATGGCGCAACCGTAGGCAGGCGTCTCGCTGATCTCAGGATGCGTGCCCGCCAGCAACGCCTCCACCGCCTCTTCGACGAAAAAGCGCGTGGCAACTCTTTGACGAAACGTGACATCGTCCACTGCGCCTCGATAACGAAGGATGCCTGCACGATCGATGACGTGGACATGTGGAGTGATCTCCACGCGGTACAGATCGGTGACGACCAGCTTCGCATCGTGAAGGACGGGGAGGTTGCCGCGTGCCGTAGCCGCCTCTTCCCACATTTCAATTGACTCGTTCCGATTCATCGCAACGGCGAGCGAGGTCACATCGCTTCCCCAATGCGTCAGCCACTTCGATAGCATTCCATCGGTCCGCACCGAATAAGCACATTCCGCCGACCAAAAATTGACGATAACGATCCTGCCGCGGTAACCGCTCAATTTATGCATCCTGCCTTGTAGATCGGGTAATTCAAAATCTGGCGCGGGTTGGTTTAACTGCATGGATTCATTATATCTTTCAATCCGTCATTGCGAGGAGCGTTCTTTGCGACGAAGCAATCCCCTCACCGTGTTGGAGACATCGTCCTCGTAGGGGATTGCTTCGCCACTTCGTGGCTCGCAATGACGGCAGGTCTACATGTTACAATCCTCCGCATGAAGAAATGGCAGGTCTGGCTCGGGGTGCTGGTCAGCATCCTTTTTATTTTCCTCGCCTTGCGCGGATTGCAACTGGATGATTTCTGGAACGCAGTACAAAAAGCAAATTACTGGTGGCTGATTCCCGGCATCGGCGTGTACTTTGTGGGCGTTTGGATTCGGGCATGGAGGTGGCATTACCTCCTCAAACCCATCAAAGAGATTCCCACCAAGACCATGTTTCCCATCACAACCATCGGCTACATGGGCAACAACATCTACCCTGCTCGCGCGGGCGAAGTATTACGCGCGGTCATTCTCAAACGCAAAGAAGGGGTCTCGGTTTCGGCTTCGCTTGCCACCATCATCGTCGAGCGCATTTTCGATGGCGTGGTGATGCTGGCATTCGTATTCGTCAATTTGCCTGAATTGGCAAAACTCACCAGCGCTTCGGGCTTCGTCGGCAACATTCAGCAAGTGGCAGTGATCGGCACGGGTATCTTCATCGGCGCGCTGATCGTTTTTTTGGTCGCGGCGATGTTCCCTCGCGTGACAATGAAAGCCGCGCTTTGGCTGTTGACCCATTTCACACCTCAACGCCTGCACGATCGTCTCATCGGTATCTCAACGAAATTTTTAGATGGGTTGGCATCCCTGCGCTCGCCGTGGAACGTCTTGATGGTGTTCTTCACCTCGGTCATCATCTGGCTGTTGGAAACGGGAAAATACTGGTTCGTGATGCATGCCTTTGGTTTCACAATCTCGTTCTTTGCATTGATGTTGATGAATGGCATCGTCAATCTGGCGACGACCATCCCTTCCGCACCGGGCTACATCGGCACGTTCGACGCGCCCGGCATTGCCGTGCTCACTGCCTACGGCATCGAACATTCAGTAGCGGCAGGGTACACTCTCACTTTGCATGTCGCACTCTGGCTTCCCGTCACCTTATTGGGTGCGTACTTCCTCGCAAAAGAGGGCATCAAATGGAGTGACTCACTACGGGTTGAAACGGAAAAGTTGTGAAGAGCCCGGTCTCGGTGGGTTATACTAGAAACCAGATCTTTCGAGGAGCAACCAAGGATAAAAAGGCAAGGTGCCGGTCAATGGCGCAACCAGACCTCCACAGCAGAAAAAAATTGAAGGTGTTGATCGCCGACGACGTTCAGGAGACGCGGCGCAATACCCGTCTGATGCTTGCCACCATTGATGATGTGGAGGTGGTCGCCATCGCTTCGAACGGTGTGCAGGCGGTCCAGTTCGCGGCGGAGCATCATCCCGATATCGTCCTGCTCGACATCAACATGCCCGAAATGGACGGGTTGACCGCCTATCGCGAGATCACAAAGATCCACCCTGAAACGGGTTGC